>CAZRTM010000033.1:34404-35791 GCA_964602995.1 uncultured Ardenticatenaceae bacterium | reverse complement strand
CCCCATATCTGGGGTGCAGGTCATATGACTCAAATATAGACCGGCCCGAGCCATACAAAAACCAACTTAACAGAGCACTTAGTGTCGACTCCTACTAACACGAAGACAGCCAGTCGCCTTCTCTACTCTAATGAAACAAAGATATCGCTGCGCTCGCGGATAATCTCCTCCCAATCCGCCAGATAATGAAACCGGATCGACTCAATCCCCGCCGTCCACTCCAGCTTCTCATCATCCTTCGCATCTTTCGTCTTCTGCTCGGGTGAATCGTGATGTGGTCCGTCGATGAAGATGGCGACGCGGATACCGTTGGAATCATAGAAAAAGTCTGGACGCACGCCGCAGCTTTCAATCAGATGCTGGGCCTTATCCGGCAGGCGCAGGTTGTGCTCTTCAAGGAGATCCAACCACTCCCGTTCCAGCTCACTATTGGACAGGTTCTTAAGCTGCCGCAGGTGTTCCGCTCTGGAAATCGCCACAGGGCTGCTTTCCACCTTGCTCGCCGCCAACGCCAGTAGATGATCGCGAATCAGATGCCGGTCCAGAATGCGGTGGTCCATCTGGTTGTAATAGCTAAGAAGGCAGTCGTAACAGGCAATCTCGCACGGTTCTTCTTCGTTCTGCATGCCGCTCAGGTCCTCGCCCGTAATGGGATCGAAGTGACAGAGGCGCAGCGCCGCCCGCGCCACTTCGGCCATCGCCTGCGGTTTATCTAACAACTGCCGCAACACGCCGGCCCCGCCTTCTGACGCTTCATACATCAGAATTAACCGCCGTTCGTTCAGACTGGGCAGCGGCTCCACAGCCAGCTCGTTATCCTCCAACTGATACAGCACCTGAATCGCCTTCTGCAGCGCTGCCTGCAGCGAGGCTATTACTTCAACCTGCAAATTGGCGGCAGGCTGCAGGAGCAACGCGTTCTTGTGGTCTTCAACATAGGGAATCACCCGCTTCAGCGTATCGCTCATCGGGTCTTCCTCATCCTGGTCACTGATATCCGCCGTGTTGCGTTGCCAGTAGCCGCGCTCGGTGTCCAGCCAGAAGCCGTAGGCATTGGGATTTTCCCGCCGCGACCAGCCGCGATTGATGCGCCACAGGGTCGCCGTGTCGCCATAGGCCATCTGCCACAGCACCTCACCGCCACTGTCCTCCACCGTCGCTGTCCGCTCACCACGTCCATGCTCTGAGAAGCGCACGCCGGTCACAATATCGTAACCCTGTCGCAGTCGCTCCTCTTCATCAGACGAGATGCGGTCACGCCGCTTGGTAGCCACGTTCTCCATGCGGAACAGGTCTGTCAGAATGCCAGCCGCAAGGCCGGACCCGCAACGATCACAGACGTCGGCGTTATGCTCGGCATCCACGACATGGAGATAACCGCAGTGCG
>CAZRTM010000033.1:24742-34304 GCA_964602995.1 uncultured Ardenticatenaceae bacterium | reverse complement strand
TCACAGACGTCGGCGTTATGCTCGGCATCCACGACATGGAGATAACCGCAGTGCGGGCACAGCTTGGCTGTTGTGGTTAACACCGTCGTCTCACCATCCGTCTCGCCCACGGGCAGAATCACCTTATTGATAACGTACTTCGACCCTTCATGATAGATGATGCTACGCGGGCCAAACTCGCTGATGGCCAGGAAGCGCGGCCGGTTCAGGAACTCCTCACTGGCGCCCATCTTGCCCTGGCGTGCCGGAATATACGCCGAGAGCGGCAAGCGCGGAAAATTGTAGCCGGGCAAGAAACCTTCGCTGGCGAAATAGCGGTATGAGTAAAAATCACCGCGGTAAACGCTACTCTCGTCGGTCAGTAGTGAAAGCTGCTTCTCCGCTTCCTGGCGCAGCCCGGCCGCAATGCGCCTGTCGCGCTCGGGGCGAGAAGGGTCGCGAGCAATCTTATTCTGCACCCGTTGCTGCTCCCGCGCCGAACGGAAGAGGCCACGCCAGCGCTCACAGGCAGCCTCAAAGGCCTCAATCAGGCGCGACGCTTTCATCTCCTGCTCCAACCAACCTTCCTTGTACCAGGATGCCCCATCCAACTCCTCTTCAATGGTCGTCAGAATGCGCTCGGCCCGCTTACGTGCCCGCACCAACGCCATCTCACTTTTCAGTTGCGTCAGAACACTGATTTGCACCGGCAGTTTCTCGGGATCCTGCTCGATATCCAGCACATCGCGCAGCGATTTACCCAGGCTGACACCGGTCTCCGCCAGCCATATCGCGTGCAAGTGAGCGCGGAGCAGATCGCGATTGGCCAGATCCAGGCGTGGCGTGGAGACCTGCCCACTCACCATCCGCTCTGGTCGTCTGAAGTGATATTGGTCATGCGGGCTGCCCGTGGTGCAGTAGGTGAAGACCAGCGCCGGTTGCCCGCTACGCCCGGCGCGGCCGCTGCGCTGGGCGTAATTGGCCGGTGTCGGCGGCACGTTACGCATGTTCACTACATTAAGCTGGGCGATGTCGACTCCCAGCTCCATCGTCGGCGAGCAATAGAGCAAGGGCAACCGGCCCTCGCGAAAAGCTTCCTCACGGCGGATCCGTTCCTCCACCGGCACCTGGGCCGTATGCTCGCGCGCTCGAACCCTGGTCAGCCGTTGGGCCACTTGCCGGTAGAACTCCACGAAGAAGGGATTGCTGACACTGCCTCCCTCTGGCTCACGTGGCACGCGAATAGGATCGTGGAACGGCGTCATCCCGTCACCCGCCTTCCAGATGAACGAAGCGGCGCGCGCCTGGTAACCGGGCAACTTCTGACCCTGGCCGATGTCGGCCTCGCGCACCGCTTCCACCAGTGAAGCGCGGCGCAAGCGCTCGAAGATCTCGCGGATCATGCGTTCAGTTTCAGCCATCGAAAGCTTCTGATGATAGTCAGGCAACGTGTTCCCACGCCGCAGGTAATAACCAAAACCACCATACTCGGAAACGTAAATGTTATCGAAGCGCCTGGCCCCCGTAACTGCTGTCTGGGTACATGGAAAGGCTACCTTGGCATTGGTCATAGAGCGGCGCTCAGCTTCGTCAATAGCCCATGGTTCCGTCAGCTGCTGGTCGCTGCGGTACCCTATCTGCTCCTGGTAGGCCGGGTTGAGGAAATCAACGTTAATGGCGAGCTCCCGGCGCAAATAGTCCATCAATGTCCGTGCAATTGCGGCCCGAGTTGCGGCGCTTGCCGTCGCCAGCGCCGGGTGACAATCTTGCCATTCCTCCTCATCGCCACAGATATCATCCAGATATTTGTAGTCAATTTGCAGCAGACCAGACTGCTCCAGGTTGGGTGCAGTGAGCCGCCATCCCCGGCGTAGATCCTGATAGATACGGTAGCCTAACACCTCGCGCAGTGCCTTATCAACATCGTCACGGCCATACTTGATGGTCGGATCAGCCGCGTATAACTCGAAGGGCAAGTCGAGAGCGTCAAAAACCTTCTGCGGTAACAAATCGTGTTCCAGTCCACCGTCGCCAGCCTGCGCTACGGCCCGGTAAAGCGCACTTCGCAGTAATCCCACTTCAACAAAATCGTTGGTATGGCCGGCTTGCAATGAGGCATCCTGCCGATTGTCGGTAAAGGAAAGCAGTTTGCGCGCCTTCTCTTCCAGATATTCTTGCTGGTGCATGGTACGCAGTGCGGATAAGGCCAGAACCGTCGTCGCCGTGCTGCGGCCGCCGGCTGACAGCGAGGAAAGCTTGGTGAAGTCACTGCGTAACGTGTGGTGATAGGAGACGCCACAGTGCAAGCAGAAATTGAATGGCGTGGGAACAAAATGGAACAACATCCCTTCTTCGCCTGGTCCGCTCTCCTCCCCCAGCGCATTAACACGAACTGCTCTGGGCTGCTTACGCTTACCAGTTTGGGTCAACCGTCGTCCCTTACTCGTCTCCATAACCCAGGCATCCGGCACGTGGTCCAGAACCCATTCCTGATCATTATGGAGCCAGGGATTGTCTGGGTTCCGGTATAGAAAGCCCCGCTGCTCCGTGTCCGAATCTTTCGCCTGGTCGCCCAGATCCCGTTCATCAAACCTGGGTTGGCCTTCGTGCAGCGTGCGCGTCACCACATAGTACTCCTGCCCGCATTCGCGACAGAAAACGAGGGGCAACATGACCCGGTCTCGCCCACCGGGGGCAAACTTCTGACCCGACAGGGAAATGTGACGCTCATCCGGCTCCTGTAGTGAAGCATAGACCACGTCGCCACGGCTGATAAACTGGTGTAGGCGGAAAGCAAATACCGGCTCACCCTCTAACTTATACCCGGCCATAAGCGTCTGGCGAATGGCCTCGGCACAACGCGCTTCATCCACACCTGTTTGTTCCGCCAGCTGCGCCGCAGCCTCTTCCACGCTAACAGGCATAGCGCGACGCAAGCGACCGGTTTCCGGCTCCGTTTCTAACCCAAACACCGTTTCAATCCAGCCAGACAGGGGATCGGCTATGAATCGTTCACGGTCATATGGCGGTTCGACTCCCGGCTGCAACCGTTGTCGCAGCTCACTAACAAAGGCCGGATCGTCCAGGTCACGATCCGGTGTCGTGCGCGTCAGCGTCTCGCCAATGATACGCTCTGGCTTTACCTCTGCGCCGAAAATCTTCGTCGCAACCCGGGCTACCGACACCTGTTGCTCGGCAAAAGAAGGTGTTGGCGCCCCCTCTTCAGCACCGGCCAGCGTTGCCGACGTACCCACTACCTGCATCTTCGGATTCTGCGCCAGGTCCCGCACGCGGCGAACCAGCAATGAGACATCGGCGCCTTGTCGCCCACGATACGTATGTAGCTCATCCAGAACCAAAAACTGCATCCCACGCATATGCTCGACCAACGGCCTATCGTCGGGGCGCGTCAAGATGTACTCGAGCATGACGTAATTTGTGAGCAGAATGTCGGGCGGATCGGCCTTAATCCGGTTACGCTCCTCATCCCCCTCCTGCCCGGTGTAACGCGCAAAGGTAACAGGCGGCTCGGGGAAACCGTAGCCCAGAAACTTTTCCAACTCACCAAGCTGTGAATTGGCCAGGGCGTTCATGGGATAAATTATGGTAGCTTTGATGCCCTTCTTCTTTTTGTTCTTCAGGGCGTAGTTCACAATTGGGATGATGTAGGCCAGACTCTTGCCACTACCGGTGCCTGTCACCAATACGTAATTGTCGCCGGTTTGCGCCGCTCTAACAGCCTCGCTCTGGTGCGTGTGGAGGCGGGCAGAAACGCCTATGGGATCGTCCGGCCCCTTGCCAAAGCGGAAAATGTCGGCGCACAACGGATGGAGTATGCCATCCTCCACCAGTTCCTGGATGGAATTCCCCGGCTTAAAGCGCGGGTTCAACTGGATCAGCGGATTGGGCCACAACGCGCCACTGTCCAACTGGCGCTCCACATAACCCCTGATCCTATCATCCCGCACTTTGATAAAGCTTTCACTATAGGCGCGATAATCGACAATGAGTTGTTGGCGAAGGTTGAAAACGTCCATTGGCTGATTGCTCTCTTCGAGATTATGCGACAGTGAGACGGTGACATTGAGGAAGGCACTCGGTCCACAATCCCCGCTTCCTGTTTGCGACAGCTACATTATAGCGGGTAATTGTCATAATGAAAATGAACGAGTGTTAGCACTGAAATTTCTACGGATCACACTCACCATTTTCCGGTGACAATCGGCACTTTCTACCCGTCTCCGCCAGGTGTACTGTATAAGTTGGACGAGCCAGCGCCAGGCTCGTGTTCAACGAGCTTGTCGTTCACCGCCCCTCTGGCATTGCGCCTTTGTCTCGCCCTCAGTGCTATACCGTTTCCTTACTGCACAACATAGAACAGTTCGCACAACCACATATGCTCACTGGAGCCGAGGCTCCTGGGCAGCCGTAGGAGAGTGATAATCATGTCCGCTTCAATTCTTGTGGCCTATGCCACAAAGTACGGTTCTACGCGCGAAGTTGCTGAGGAAATCGCGGCCACATTGCGCGAAAGTGGTTCTGAGGTCGACATTCGGCCTGCACGAGAGGCACACCAGTTGGCAGGTTACCACGCAATCGTCTTAGGAGCGCCGCTCATCATGTTCCACTGGCATAAGGACGCGCGGCGGTTTCTGTCTGAGCACCGTCAGGTCCTCTTAGAGCGGCCCATCGCCGTTTTCGCCCTTGGCCCGGTTCATGACCCTCACGACGAGCAAGAGTGGCAAAATTCGCGCGCCCAATTTGACAAAGAACTGGCCGAATATCCCTGGCTGACGCCGGTAGCGATTGAGCTGTTCGGGGGTAAGTTTGATCCTGAACAGCTACGCTTCCCGCTCAACAAACTGGCTGCAGCCGCCCCGGCCAGCGATGCGCGCGATTGGCCGGCCATTCGCAGGTGGGCACGTCAATTGGCTTCCCAACTGCAAACGGTTCCCTGATCGCTGTCAGGAACGGCAGAGGAAACTCAGGCTCCACTCAGCTATGCCCCAGCACCCGATGCGGCCGGTATGGCTCCTCCAGCCGCTCAATTTCCGCCTGCGAAAGCTCAATCTCCATCGCCGCTACCGCCTCTTCCAGGTGAGACATCTTGCGGGCGCCGATGATAGGGGCTGTGATGCCTGGTTTGTGCAGGAGCCAGGCCAGGGCAATTTGCGCCTGGGAGACGCCGCGTTCGTCGGCGACCTCGGCAACGCGGGCCACGACCTCGTAATCCTCGGGCTGGTTATACCTCTCACGCAGATGCTCGTCGCTCTCGGCACGCTTCGTGGGCGCTTTTCCACCCGGCTGCGGTTTGCGGGTCAGAAATCCGCGCGCCAGAGGACTCCAGGGGATGACGCCGATGCCCTGGTCGATGCAGAAGGGCAGCATCTCCCGTTCTTCCTCACGGTAGACGAGGTTGAGATGGTTTTGCATCGAAACGAACCGTGTCCAGCCGTTCATCTCTGCCACGTGGAGCGCTTTGGCGAACTGCCAGGTATACATGCTAGAAGCGCCGATGTAGCGTGCTTTACCCGCTTTCACCACATCATGCAGCGCCTCCATCGTCTCCTCAATTGGCGTCGTGTAATCCCAGCGGTGGATCTGATAGAGGTCAACGTACTCCATCCCCAGCCGCTGTAGCGAGGCGTCAATCTGGTCCATGATGTGCTTGCGCGAGAGGCCGCCGGCGTTGGGGTCGTCGGGATTGGTTGGGAAGTAAACCTTGGTGGCCACCACCACCTCTTCGCGGCGCGCAAAGTCACGTAGGGCGCGTCCGGTCACTTCTTCGCTGACGCCTGCCGAGTACATATTGGCCGTGTCGAAGAAGTTGATGCCCATCTCCAGCGCTCGTCTGACAAATGGGCGGCTCTCCTCCTCATCCAGCACCCACGGTCGCCATTTGGAGGTGCCGAAGGTCATCATTCCCAGGCAAATGCGCGAGACTTTCAGGCCCGTGTTCCCCAGATTGACGTACTGCACTATCTTCCCTCCTGCGTTGCTTGCTTCTGCTCTAGACGTAATCGGTGTCGGCGTCCTCATCACCGGCCGTACCTGGCACGTTCATCACGTCATCAGCATCACTATCCGAACGGGGTGGAGTAACCAGCGCCTGTACTTCGGCTGCCGCATCAAGCAATTCCCCATCATTCTCAACATTAGCTGCGACCAACGCCTCGGCCAGAACGTCGCTGTAAATGTCAGGAAACTCCCGGTAGCGGTTGATCATATCCTGCGCGTCTGGCCGGCCGGAAAGCCGTTCCATGAGAACTGACTCAAGGTGATCGTAAGCGTCCCAGATTTCTTCGCTCAGATCCTGCTGAATGCCAGGCGTAATCTCGGCCAGTAATGCGTCTAATATCAGGTCAATTGCGCTCATCTCCAGGCTGCCTCCTCAGGTCACCCCATTGCGTGCCATTACCAATAAGTTGAGCAGTTATACGCCACGTGAGAACTGGCGACAACTTTGGTTGTGCCAGCGTTCCTGGTTATAATCTCTCCTCTATGGTAACAGAAAATAGCAAGCAGCGGGCCCAATTATGGGTAGGCGTGCTGATTAGCATCCTCTGTCTCGCCGCAATATTCCTGCTCATTGATCCCGGCGAGATTCTGGATGCGCTTCGTACCGCTCACTATGGCTACCTGGGATTAAGCGCCGTTGGCATCGTAGCCTTTCTGATCCTACGCGCCATTCGCTGGCGCTTCATTCTTAACAATCAAGTTGCGTGGGGCCAGGTCTTCCATATTCAGAATATCGGCTATCTCCTGACTTATATCCTCCCCTTTCGTCTGGGCGACGTCATCCGCGCCGTTCTCATTGGCAACGTGCCGCCCGTCACTGTGGCGCAGGGTATTTCCACCATGGTCGTGGAACGGGTTCTGGATTTGCTCTTTGTGGTCGTGCTTCTACCGCTCACTCTGACGTCGCTGGACACCATTCCCGACGTCATTCGCAATGCGGCTTACGTTTTTGCCATATTCGCCTTCGCGGCCATTCTCGTACTCGTCCTGGCAGCCAACCGCCGTTCCCAGGCCCACCGCCTGGCTACCTGGGTGCTGGACCGCGTGCCATTCCTGGAGAACGAAGTGTGGTTACGGCGATTCGACCAGCTTCTGACGGGCCTGGACAGCCTGACGAGGTTGAAAGACGGCGTCACGCTCCTGGCGTTGAGCGTGCTCGTCTGGGGGCCAATCATTTGGGCTTACTACATGGGAATGCGCGCTGTGCAATTACAGCCCACGCTGGCTATGGCCGGTTTCGTCGTCTGCGCCGCAGCCCTGAGCATCAGCGCGCCCTCTTCACCGGGGCAGGTCGGGGTCTTTCATGCCGGCGTGATCTTTGCCATGACCCAGGTTCTGCGCCTGCCGCAAGGGGCGTCGGCCAGTTTCGCCTTTCTGTACCATGCGCTCAATCTTGTGACTGTTGCGCTATTTGGAATTATCGGTGTGTATCGCATTGGGACAACATTGAGCAATGTCATTGAGACCGGCCGTGCCTTGATGAGGCGTAACCGCAAACAGGAACACGCTGGCGTATAATACGCTCGCGTATAGTAACCGCACATACACGACAACCAGACTACAGATCGAATAGAGACCAAAGCAGACGGGCTAGGGTTGTATGAAAATATTGGAAGTATTGACTTATTACCGGCCCCACGTCAGCGGGCTGACCATCTACGTCGAGCGGCTTAGCCGCGCCCTGGTAGAACAGGGGCATGAAGTTACCGTACTGACCTCGCAATATGACCCCAATTTACCGCGCGAGGAAGTAATTGACGGTGTACGCGTCGTGCGCGTGCCCGTTCTTTTCCGTGTTAGCAAAGGAGTCATCATGCCCACTTTTGGGCGCTATGCCACGCGCTACTCACGCTGGGCCGACGTCATGCACCTGCATTTGCCCCAATTCGACGCGCCTGGACTTGCGCTACGCGGGCGCCTCTTCAAAAAGCCTGTCGTGCTGACCTACCACTGTGATCTGCAGCTACCGGCGGGCTTCTTTAATCGCGTGGTCAATCAGGTCGTCCTCATGATGAACCGGCTGGCCGGCAATCTCGCCGACGCCGTGGTCACCTATACCTTAGATTACGGCGTCAACTCGCCCTATCTATCGCGCTACCTGGGACATAAGCTACAAATCATCCCGCCGCCGGTTGAGCTTGCACCCTGCACGCCACAGACAGCGGCTGAATTTTGCGCCAGACACAACCTGGATGATAGACCGGTCATCGGCATTTCAGCGCGCGTGGCTGCCGAGAAAGGCATCGAGGTGCTGCTCAAGGCGTTGCCCGCCATCCGTGAGCAGTTCCCCAATGTGCTGGTCCTTCACGCCAGCCCAGAGACGATTGGCGAGGAAGCATATGCCCGCCGCCTGGCCCCGCTCATTGCGCAAAACAATGAGCATTACCAACAACTCGGCGCGCTGCACGGCGAGGAGTTGACCGCTTTCTATAAGAACCTGGATGTGCTGGTCATACCCAGCCTGAACAGCACCGAGAGCTTTGGCCTGGTGCAAATTGAAGCGATGATGAACGGAGCGCCGGTTGTTGCCAGCAACCTGCCCGGTGTGCGCCAGCCTGTGACGATGACCGGCATGGGCGAAGTGGTGCCCATTGGCGACCACGAAGCGTTGGCGGCAGCGGTCATTGCCATCCTTAACGAGAAAGAGCGTTACCAGCGGTCTGGCGACATCATCGCCGACAGCTTTTCCCCGCCGCAGACCGCACATGAGTATGTGAAGCTATTCAACAAGCTGTTGAGCGGGGATGGCGTCCTGGAGCGGAGCGAGCCGCAAGCCTTTGAGCGGCTGCGAGAGATGAACGAAACCTGGGAGAAGTAGCGTAGTGACGGCCCATACCAGCGACGACCTTCTCTGGCGTCACCTGAAGAGCCTCCCTGCATTTCGCGCCCTATTGCGCGCTGTGGAGGCTCGCTTCTATCGCCATCTGGACCTGCAACACCCCATTCTCGACCTTGGCTGCGGCGATGGTCATTTTGCCCAGATGGCCTTCGACCGCCCGCTGGCTGTGGGCGTTGACCCCTGGTGGGGCCCGCTGCAAAAGGCGCGCAAAGCAGGCGCCTATCGCCTCAATGTACAGGCAATGGGCGACGCCCTTCCTTTTCCCGACCACAGCTTTGCCACCGTTATCAGTAACTCGGTGCTGGAGCACATCGAGGATGTGCAGCCAGTCCTCAACGAAGCCAACCGCGTACTACGACCGGGTGGGCGTCTGGTCGTGACGATGCCCAGCCACCTTTTCACCGAAAACCTGGGCGGCGCCCGCCTCCTGGGACGTCTGGGGCTGGGTGATACCTACCGCAATTTCTTCAACTTTATCTCGCGCCACGCCCACACCGATCCGCCACAAATCTGGGCCGAGCGCCTGGGCCACGCCGGGTTCCGCATTGCGCGCTGGCAATATTACTTCTCACCCGAGGCGCTGCACACGCTGGAGCTGGGGCACCTGCAGGGCCTGCCCTCGGCCGTCCTGCACGCCCTCACTGGCCACTGGATTGTGGCGCCCTGGCGCGAAAACCTGCAGCTCACAGAACGATGGGTCCGGCCTTACTATGAGGAAGAACCGGC
>CAZRTM010000033.1:12157-24642 GCA_964602995.1 uncultured Ardenticatenaceae bacterium | reverse complement strand
GGTTCTGGTCTGGGCTTGCTCCGGGTTCTCCTGCTGGGGCTTGCCCTCTTCCTCGCCATCCTGGGCCAGGGCGCGCTAGGCCCTGACTCAGCCTCACCCTGGGGTGGTCTCTATCTCTATGGGTTGAGCTTCCTGGCTCTGGGAGGGGCGCTCTATTACCAGCGCAATCGAGAAGGCCTCATAACCAGAGGCTCCCTGCCGCCGAAACGCCTGTTGTTTCCGCTGGCCCTCCTCTTCTCCCTCATGGCCCAGAATCTCGCCGGGAATACACTAACGGACGCCCGGTTATTACCCTCCCTGTTATTCTGGCTCATCGCCATCGCGTTGGGTTACTACTCGCTGTCACCGATTTCGCAGCCTGCCATGCAGCCATTGTCTGGCGACGAACCAGAAGACGATCCAGACGAGTTACCTGAGGGCCAGTCACTACACGAAAACGCCAGCAATAACCTGCTTTCGCGCCCCATCCTTATTGCCGGCGGCCTTTTCCTCTTTGCGCTCATCGCTCGTCTCCTCTTACTGACCCAACACCCGGCCATGCTAAACGGTGTAGAAGCGAGCATCGGGCTGGACGTGCGCGCCGTTCTGAGCGGCTTCATCCGCAATCCATTCGCCTCTGCCTGGCTGACCAACCCCACCTTCCCGCTCTTTCTCACCGCCCCGGCTCTCTCCCTGTTCGGCCCGACCACCTTCGGCATTCGCATTCTGTCTGCCATCGCCGGCGCTGCAACCGTTCCTCTCCTTTATTTCATCGCCCGGCGCCTGTGGGACAACACCACCGCGCTGGTGGCCGCCTTGCTCCTTGGCGCTTATCACCTGCACCTCCATTACAGCCGCCTGGGCATGACCAACATTTGGGACCCGCTACTCGCTCTGCTGGCTTTTGGTCTGCTGGGAATCGCGCTACAGCGTGGCACGCGACGAAGCTGGCTGGCGGCCGGAATCGCCACAGGGTTCAGCGCCTATTTCTTCACCCCTTCGCGCCTGATGCCCTTCTTTTTGGCCGGCGTGGCCCTCTACTTACTGGTGTTCAACCGCCGCCTGCTCCACGGTCAGGGCCGCAACATTCTCGCCGCGGGGGGACTGGCCCTGGTTGTTGCTTTGCCACAAATCATTTACTTCAACGCCAACCCCGGCCTGTTCATGGAGCGCGCGCAGATGTTAGGCATCCTGCACAGCGGTTGGCTGCCGGCACAGGTAGGGGCAACAGGTCAGTCATCCTATGCCATTCTGACGCGACAATTTTGGAACGTCGTCCTGGCTTTCCACCGCACCCTGGACGTCAGCAGCAGCTATAACCCGGGCATTCCCCTGCTGAACTTCTGGCTCGCCATCTTTTTCACCATCGGCCTCGGCGTCAGCATCGTCCACATCCGCCGCTTCCGCTCAGGGCTGCTGCTCGTGTGGCTGGCTGTAACGCTCCTCTTCGCCGGTGTTCTATTGGTAGAATCACCCGACAGCCACCGTCTGCTCATCGCCGCCCCGGCCGTCATTCTGCTCGTCAGCAACGGGTTGGTATGGCTGGTGCGTCAGATCATTGATGCCGTGACAAATTACACGAACGGTCCAGAAGAAGGGCCTTCAATTGCCAGAAGCAAGGTCCTGCCCGCCGTGCTGCTCATTGCCGTGCTGCTGGCCCTAGGCGACCTCTGGTTCTACTTCGGCGAATATCGCACGTCGCAGCGCTTCGGCGACCGTAACACAGAAATTGCCTTCGAAATGGCCCAATATCTAAACCAGTTGGACGGCGATTGGACGGTCTACTTCCACGGCGCACCATCCATGTATGTCACCTTTCCCACCATTCCTTTCCTGGCCGGAGATCAGTTCCGCACCAACGAAAATCTGTTCGACGTTGAAGATGCCGCAGCGCCACTTCCCGGGGAGCCGGCCGCAGGCGACAACCTGGTCTTCATCTACGTGCCCGAGCGCAGTGGCGAAATCAATCGCACGGCAGAACAGTACCCACAGGGTACCTTCCAGACCTTCTCGGGAAGCTTTGCCGACCCACTTTTTTACGCCTATGAAGTTCGGCGTTAGAATCTATCGTTCCCTGGAGATGCTTATCCAATCCTCAGCCCTGCACTACGCTATACTACGCCAAGCGATCGGTGAGCGTGTATAAAAGATAGCTGCCACGGCAACAGGGATCTGGGTAGAGGAAAACGCAGCAAATTACGATTAAATTTATGGCTGTTGAAGACATAGAAGAGCACGACGTTATCAGAGCTGAACAAAGTGAGACGCTAACGACTCCGGCGCTGACGAGTCAAGATAAACGCAGGCAGCTCCTGGTTCTGACCCAGGAGCGCATTGCCACTTTTGCCCTGCTCTTTGTCCTGCTTCTGGGCGCTTATATGCGCTTCACCGGGCTAAACTGGGATCTCAACCACCACCTGCACCCCGACGAGCGCTTTCTGACGGAGATCGCCTCCCAGCTACGGGGCGTCAGCGACCCCTTACTCTATCTGCGCACCTCCGAATCGCCTCTGAACCCCTACAACCTGGGCAAGCCGCTGTACGTCTACGGCAACTTTCCCATGACCGCCACCCGCTACATTGCGGAATGGAGCCGGGGCGTCTGCAACAATTTCACCGAGCTATGTCGCTATGATTTCACGGCCTACGACGGCATTCATATTCTGGGGCGCTTTCTCTCCGGCTTCGTCGATCTTCTCTCCATTCTCTTCATCTTCCTCATCGGCCGGCGCCTGTATGACTGGCGCGTAGGCCTGCTCGCGGCTCTGCTCCTGTCGCTGGCGGTGATGCCCATCCAACAATCCCATTTCTTCACCATGGACAACTGGGCCGCCGCGCTGACCACCATCACGGTTTACACGGCTGTGCGCGCCGCCGAGGACGGCGAGCGGCGCCGCTGGTGGCTGCTGTTCGGCCTCTTCCTGGGACTGACCGTCTCCTCACGCATTAACCTGGCCCCGCTGGCGGCGATGGCCGCTGTGGCAGCCGTGCTCTGGCTGGTGCGCCGCCAGCGCCAACTGGCGCCCGATGAGGGCTGGCGTTACATCACCACGGACCAGGGCATCAGCGATCTGCAACTGGTAATCAGGGGCGTGGCGCTGGCCGCCATCATCTCCATTGTCACCTTCCGCCTGGCGCAACCCTACGCCTTTGCCGATGCAACCATTGTTCGCGAGACGGCGCTGGCTCAGACCGGGCGCGAGCCGTCCGCGCTGCGCGTGGCCTTTGGCTCCGTCTTCGGCTTTAACCCCCAATGGCGCGCCAACATGGCTGAAATCCAGGCCCATCAAAGCCCCGAAGCCAATTTCCCACCGGCGCTGCAATGGACCGGCCGCACTCCCATGCTCTTCCCGCTGACCAACATGATTCTTTATGGTATGGGTCTGGTCGCCGGCGTGGTGGCCTGGTTGGGCTTTCTGTGGGCCTTGTGGCGCGTGGCCAAAGGCCGGCCCGATTGGGCCGTACACGCGCTGCCCGTGGCCTGGATTAGCGGCTATTTCCTCTTTATGGGCACGCGTTGGGTGCAATCAATTCGCTACTTCCTGCCCCTCTACCCCTTCCTGCTCTTATTGGCCGCATGGGCCTTATTCCGTCTGTGGGACCGGGCAGCAGCCAGCGGCTGGCAACGCCTCGCCACCGGGGCTGCCATTGCACTCACCGTCGTGCCCACGTTCCTATGGGCCAATGCGTTCGTCGATATTTATCGGGAACCGTTGACGCGTGTTGCCGCCTCGCGCTGGATGTTTGAGAATATCCCCACCGGCGCCACGCTGGTCTATGACGCAAATGGACAGCAGGAAGAACTACACCTGCCGTTAAAGGGTTATGAGTTCCAGCCCGGCGGTCAACCGCTCAACCTGAACTTCGTTTTGCCCACAGAAGCAAGCATCAGCGATCTGCGCTTCAACTATGTGACGCTTCCGGCCGGTGGCCCGGCCACGCTGCAGGCCACACTGCTGACCAACCAGGGGGAGACACTTTTCACCACCAGCGGTGAAGTCATGGTCGATGGCCCGCGCCAACCGGTCAACTTCGACCTGCCCCCAGAAACGCTGCAGCCGGATATACCGTACCTGCTGCGCATCGAACACGTCGCCGGCGCGCCGGTCCAGGCCGATACCAGCCGCATTGTCAACGAACAGTGGGATGATTTATTACCCGTCAGCGTCGATGGCCGGCCTGCTTATGCCGCCTACTACAGCGAAGTCACAGGGGGTCAACGCCCTATTATCTGGCCGGCCAGCGAAGAAAAGCGGGAGTTGATGTTGCAGTGGATTGACGAGGCGGACGTGATTGCTCTGAGCAGCCAGCGCTCGCTCTGGAATACGCCTCGCCTACCGCTTACGTATCCGTTGAACCTCGCCTACTACGAATCGCTCTTCAACGGCGAGCTGGGCTTCGAGCTGGCCGCCGAGTTCCACGCCGACCTCGACATTGGGCCGCTGCACATCAGCGACACCGGCGCTAAGATCGCCTGGGGTCATTACCCGGAAATCGGGTGGCCGCCCCCAGGTGAGCTGGCGGCCGAGGAGGCGTTTAGCGTTTACGACCATCCTCCGGTCTGGATTTTCCGCAAGACCGACGACTACTCGGCAGAGAAAGCACGCGAGCTCTTATCCCAGGTCAATCTGGCCAACACCGTCGTCATGAATCCGGGCGAGGCCAGCAACGCACCAAATGCCATGATGATGAGCGCGCGCGACGAGGCTATCCAGCGCCAGAACGGCAGCTTTGCCTCCGTCTTTAACGTCGATGGCTTGCTATCGCGCCAACCGGCGTTGGGTGCGGCTGTATGGTGGTTGGCCGTGGTCGTGGTGGGCCTGCTTACCTTCCCCATCACCTTTGTGGTCCTGCCCGGCCTACCGCAACGGGGTTACGCCCTCTCCAAGATTCTGGGGCTGCTGCTCCTCTCCTGGTTCGGCTGGATCGTTGCCAGCTACAACATCCTGCCCGCCATCCGCGGCACCTGGGCTTTGGGCCTGCTGGTCATCGCCGCCATCAGCCTCCTCGTCTTCCTGCGGCACCGGCGCGAAATCACGGCCTTTGTGCGCCATAACCTGGCCTACATTGGCTTCGTGGAGCTTCTGGCGCTTGTCCTCTTCCTGCTAGGCATCGCCATCCGCCTGGGCAACCCCGATGTCTGGGACGTCATCTGGGGCGGCGAGAAGCCAATGGACCTCTCCTACTTCACCGCCGTCGTCAAGAGCAGCGTCTTCCCACCCTACGACCCCTGGTACGCCGGCGGCTACATCAACTATTACTACTACGGCTTCGTCTTCGTCGGCGCCCTCACCGAGCTATTAGGCATCACCCCCACCGTC
This sequence comes from uncultured Ardenticatenaceae bacterium, assembly GCA_964602995.1. GTDB lineage: Bacteria > Chloroflexota > Anaerolineae > Promineifilales > Promineifilaceae > JAAYYY01. Next base: position 19,342 of record CAZRTM010000033.1, on the reverse strand, counting down.
GCCTACAACCTGATCCTACCCATGCTCTACAGCTTCACCGGCCTCGGCGCCTTCAGCATAGCCTACAACCTCACCCACAAAATCCAACAGCGCCATAACAAACACGAATCCCTAATCTCCAATCTCCAATCTCCAATCTCCACCCTCCCCCTCCTAGCCGGCCTCTCCGCCGTAGCCCTCTGCATCCTACTCGGCAACCTGGCCGAAATAGGCGTGATGGTTGGGGCCTGGGAACGGGCCAGCGATAGCAACATTAATACCGGCATCGGCATCATCGACACCACCGTGCGCACCCTGGACGGCGCGTTGGCGGTTACCTTTGGCGGGCAAAATGCGCCCATTTATCCTGGGGACTGGTTCTGGACGGCGACCCGCGCCATCAACATTGAACCTGGCGAAGTGGCGCCCATCACCGAGTTCCCCTTCTTTACTTTTCTCTACGGCGACCTGCACGCGCACATGATCGCTCTCCCGCTGACCCTTCTGGCCCTGGCCTGGGCTGTTTCACTGGTGCTGAGCAGCGACTGGCGCGAACGGGCAACACCGCGCCGCAGCGCCATTGCCACCGGCCTGCTGTGGTTCACGGGAGCGCTGGCCATTGGCGTTCTGCGCCCGACCAACACCTGGGACTGGCCCACCTACCTGTTCCTGGGGGCGCTGGCCGTCGCCTTCTACGCCATCCAGCGCAACCGTGATCGCTTCCCCCTGGTTGCCATCGGCCAGGCGTTGCTGCAAATCGCCGCCCTGGCCGCGCTCTCAACCCTGCTGTTCCTCCCTTACATTCGCAACTACGGTGCGGGCTACGAGTCGCTGGCCCTCTGGCAAGGCTCCTACACCTATCTGACCAACTACCTGGTCATTTACGGCCTCTTCCTCTTCCTGGTGCTGACCCACCTGGCGCGCGAATTCCGCGCCTGGACAGCCACGTGGACCGCAGAGACCCTCACAAGCTGGCGGCCCTATGCCCGTACCATCGTCGTCGCTCTCTTCATTTACGTGCTACTGCTCGTTGTGCTATTCCTGCGCGACTACTGGATTGCCCCTGTCGTGCTGACGCTAACCATCATCGCTGGCCTGTTGGGCCTCAGACCGGGCATCTCTGCGGCGCGCCGTGTGGTGCTCATTCTCATTTCCTCCGCCCTGGGCCTGACCCTGATGGTCGAAATCGTGGTGCTCGAAGGGGACATCGGGCGTATGAACACCGTGTTTAAGTTCTACATGCAGGTCTGGATTATGCTCAGCGTTGCCGGGGGCGTGGCTCTGGCGTTGGCCTGGCAAAGCATGCAGCGCCACTGGAGTAGCAGCCGCCGGCGCGGCTGGCGTGTGGCGCTGGGTGTTCTGGTGGCGCTGGCCCTGCTCTACCCGCTGCTGGCGCTGCCCGCTAAGTGGCGCTCACGCACGGCGCCCGATGCCCCTCGCACCCTGGACGGTATGGTGTTCATGCAAAGCGCCAGCTACGGGGACAGCCGTTATGACGGTAGTAGCGTAACTGTTGAGTTAGACGACGAGTACGAAGCGCTTCGCTGGATGCAGCGTAATGTACAAGGCTCTCCTGTAGTCGCTGAAGCAACACCACCTGACGTTGGTGAAGCATACCGCTCCATTGGGAGCCGCGTATCCATGTACACCGGACTACCCACCATCCTTGGCTGGGACTGGCATCAGCAGCAACAACGCACGGGGATGGCAAATCTCATAAGAGGGCGTATGACAGATGTATCCATCCTCTTCAGTTCACCAGACGCTAGTCTGGCGGCCGAGATTATCGAATCCTATGACGTGCGATACATATACGTGGGAACACAGGAACATCTTTATTATCCAGAAGAGGGTTTGCAGAAATTTGATCAGATGGCTGAGATCGGATATTTGCGCGAAGTATTCCGTAATAATTCTGTGACAATTTATGAGGTGGCTTCATGATGCCACTCAATGACATCTTCGCCGCCCTGCGCTGGTGGGCCGCCGTCTCAATTCTCGGTCTCGCCGCAACCCCGCTCGTCCTGCAGCTCCTGCGCTGGCTGCCCGACCGCGGTTATGCGTTCGTCAAGATGGCCGGCGTGCTGCTCGTCAGTTACCTGTTCTGGCTGCTCAGCTCCCTGGGCTTGCTGGGCAACAATCACGGCGGCATTCTGCTGGCCCTGCTCCTGGTTCTGGCGGCCTCTGTTTGGGCCTACAGGCGGAACAGCGGGGAGATGCGCCAGTGGCTGCGCGCCAACAGGCGCTACGTACTTATTGCCGAGCTAATCTTCGCCCTGTCCTTCTTTTTCTGGGCCTGGGCGCGCGCTCAAAACCCGGCCATCACCGGCACCGAAAAGCCGATGGAATTTGCCTTCCTCAACGCCGTGGGCCGCAGCCACACCATGCCGCCGCTCGACCCCTGGCTCTCTGGCTTCGCCATCAGCTACTACTATTTCGGTTACGTCATGACCTCGCTCCTTGCCCGCCTGGCCCTGGTCGCCGAGCCGCTGGCCTTTAATCTGGGGCTGGCGTGGCTGGCCGCGGGTACCGGTCTGGGCGCCTTTGGTCTTGTCTATAATCTGGTGGCTGCTGCTCGCGCCAGGGTTAACGAACGCCCTGCTCTATTACTGGGTATCCTATCCGCCATCGCCCTGCCCGTGGCCGGAAACATGCAGATTCTCCTCGAGTTCCTGCACGCCAACGGCATCGGCTCTGCATCGTTCTGGGCCTGGCTGGACGTGCGGGACATCAGCGGGCCGGCTACCGGCATGGGATTCGGCAGCAGCGGTCCGCGCTTCTGGTGGTGGTGGCGCTCCTCGCGCGTCATTCACGAATACCACCTTTCCGGCGTTCCTGAAGAGGGCCTGGAACCAATTGTCGAATTTCCCTCCTTCAGCTTCCTCCTCGGTGATATGCACCCGCACGTGCTGGCCTTGCCTTTCGCCTTCCTGACCCTGGCTATCGCCCTGACGTGGTGGCTGCACGCGGACAGCTTTATCGACGAAGAGAGCTGGCAGACACGCAGCATTGCCGGGCGCGCCGGGCTGCTCGTGGGTAAAATCGGGCTGCCACTGTGGGCTTTTTCCGCCATCGTGCTGGGTGGCCTCTCTTTCCTCAACACCTGGGACGTCCTCATCCACCTCTTCGTCATCGTCGCCGCCTTTGTCCTCAGCCAGTGGCGCGTGGCGGGCCGGTGGCAGGGGCGCTTCCTATCGCAGGCCATCTATGTTGGGGCCATGCTGGCGCTACCGGCCATTCTACTGTACCTGCCTTTCTACATCGGCTTTCGTTCGCAGGCCGGTCCGCCCTTCTTGCTGCCGATGTTGATGCAGCCAACAAGGCTGCCGCAATACCTGATCATTTTCGCCATGCCTCTGTGGGCCATTCTGGCAATGGTCATCACCGCCGTTGCCCGAACGGAACGCCGTCGCTGGACCCTTGCCCTAGCCACCGGCTTGCTGCTCGTGGGCGTTCTGCTCCTGCTGATGCTGCTCCTGGGTTGGATCATCTCCGCCAGCCCCGAGGGCATAGGGCGCATCATCGCTTTGGCCAATGACCTGGGTATTACATTGCCAGCACAGAGTGGAGCGTTCTCACTCGCCGGCCGCATGGCGTGGGGCATCCGCGCCGTGCTGGCCGTAGCCCCGGCCATCCTCGGGGCCAGAGTGGCCAACCCCTGGCTCACGCTGCTGCTGGCAGCGCTCGTGGGCATCGTGGTTATGCTCTGGGCCGGCCGCTTCGAGCGCGATGAAAGCGCCAGGGCTGAAAGAGCCAGCCACGCACCCGAAGCTGCCATCAACCCCCTGCCCTTTGTGCTGCTGCTGGTGCTCACAGGCGCGCTGTTGACCCTGGGGCCAGAATTCGTCTATTTACGGGACAACTTTGGGCAGCGGCTGAACACCGTCTTCAAATTTTACTACCAGTCCTGGGTGCTGTTCGGCGTCGCCGCCCTGTTCGCCCTGGATTACGTCTGGCGCAACTCGCGGTCGGTGGCCCTGCTGGCAACAGCCGGCTATGGCGCCATGCTCGCCGTCGCCTTGCTCTTTCCCGCGTTTGGCATCTCGTCGCGGGCGCAGGAATATGCCTATCCGCCTACCCTCAACGGCATTGCTCACTATCTCTACACGCAACCTGATGAACATGCGGCCCTTATGTGGTTGCGGCAAAACGTAGAAGGCGCTCCCATCATCGTCGAGGCCATTGGCGGCCAATATTCACCCCAGGGGCACGGGCGTGTTTCGGCAACCAGCGGCCTTCCCACCCTTCTGGGCTGGGCCGGGCATGAGTACCAGTGGCGCGGTAGCACGCCGGAGCCGCCAGAACGAGAAGCGGCCGTTCAAGAAATCTATAGTGGTCGAGATTGGACAACGGCGCGTGAGCTACTGGACCGCTATGATGTGCGCTACATCTATGTTGGCCCCTTAGAGGTCAGCACCTATGGTCCGAATATCCTGGAACGGTTCCAACAGCAACGGCTGGAGGTTGCCTACGCCAACGAGAGCGTTATCATTTACCGATGGTCACCTTCGTAACCAGTAGGAGTGCTGAATTAGCTGATGAGTGTAACCACTGCCCCCGAAACTAAACGCCAGCCGCTGACGCTCCCCGTCCTCATTAGCGGGGTCACAACCGGTGGCGCACTCCTGCTGCTGGTTCTCTTTGCCGCCGCCCTCATGCGCTTCAGCGCGCTGGGCGCGCTGCCCCTCAGTCTGGCCGAGGCAGAGCACGCCCTTGCCGTCTGGCGCTTCTGGCAACCGGGCGATGTATTGCCTGCCTTCGACGTCAGCCCTGCCTACTTCACTCTAACCGCTCTCCTGATGCCATTCTTTGGCGATAGCGACGTGGTGGCGCGCCTGGCCCCCGCCCTTTTCGGCGTAGCGACCGTCTGCCTGCCCTGGTTGTGGCGCACGCGGCTGGGTGCAGTGGGCGCGCTGACCGCCAGTCTGCTGCTGGCCGTTTCGCCGGTTACCAGCATCATCAGCGTCACGGCCGGCGGCGATAGCATTGCTCTCTTCGCTATTCTACTGCTGCTCATCGGCTGGATGCGCCATTATGAGAGCGGGGAATTCCGCTGGCTGCTGCTGGCCGCCGTCGCGCTGGGCATCGGGCTGGCCAGTAGCCCCATCTTCTACAGCGGGCTGCTCACGCTGGCAGTGGCCTGGCTGGTGCAATCCCTGGAACGGCCATTTGCCCAAGAGGGCATCTCCCTTGATGGGCATGAACTGTCCCGCCGGCAACTGCTCAGGGCTATGCTGATCGGGCTGCTCTTCTTCATCGCCCTGGCCACCCTGTTCCTGTGGCGTCCGGCCGGCATTGGCGCAGCAGCCACTCAACTGGCTACCTGGTTAGGCCAGTTCAGCCTGCCCACCAGCCTGGCGCAGGTGATTGAACCGTTCCTCATCCTGGGCCGCTATGAGCTTGTGGTGGTTATCCTGGGCGGCATCGCTATCCTGTGGGGTAGCTGGCTCGGTGAACCTTTGCCCGTATTTCTAACTGCCTGGTTTGGAGCCGGGTTGCTGTTCATGATTTTGCAGAGCGGCGCGCCAGAAAATGTGCTGATTGTATTGGCGCCCGCCTACCTGCTCACCGGCTATCTGTTCAGCCGCCACTTCAGACAGCGACCAACGCTTTACGCGGCCGGCCTTTATATCGCCCTCCTGCTCCTGGGCGCTATTGCCTATTTTAATGCCAGCCGCCATCTGCGCGTCGTAACCTACGACAGAGGCCAGCCCGGTTACCTCTTTCTGGCTCTCATCGCCCTGCTCTTCGCCATCGTACTCATTAACTACGTGCGCACGTGGAGTAAAGAAGCGGCAATCCAGGCCGCGCTGGCTGCTCTGCTCACATTCTTCCTTATTTTTAATTGGGGCACGGGCTGGTGGATGACCCATCAGGCCGCCAACGAACCACGCGAGCGCTGGGTCACGGTGGGTACAGACGATGACGTCATCCATCTGGCCGACACCTTGCATGAGCTATCCTGGCAAATCGACGGCTCAGCATCTGGGCTTCCCATTTTTTCGGGGATAGATAATCCTGTCTTGCGCTGGTACCTGCGTGACTTTTCGAACGCAACTTTCGGGCAATCCGTTCCCCCGGGCGTGCAGCAAACAGCCATTATTACTAGCGACACAGCCGAGCCGGCATTTAGCAGCGATTATATGGGCGCCGACTTTGTTCTGTTCCGTACAGCCACAGCAGCCGGCGACGGCGGCATCGAGCAGACGCTGCGCTGGTGGCTGTTCCACGAGCACCCAGGCGTAGCCATGCCCGAGCGAGCTATCCTCTGGGTGCGGGCAGACATATTGCCTTAGGGAAGGGACGTGATAGCACAATGAGCCTTAGCAGACAGTTTTCCCTAACCTGGACAGATGGCGAACAGGTCGCCGGTGAAGACGACCGCATCATCGCCCGCTGCCTGCAGGGCGAAGACGCAGCCTATACAGCGCTCTATGACAAATATGCGGCCTATGTTTACCGCCTGAGCTATAGCCTGCTGCAGCACCGCGAGGACGCCGAAGAGGTGTTGCAAGACACTTTCGACTACGCCTTTCGCAAGCTGCGTCGTTATGACAGCGACCGCGCCAGCTTCAAGACCTGGCTCTACCAGATCGCCGTCAGCCGCTCGCACAACAAGCGGCGGCGCAAATGGTTGCCTACCCTGTCACTGAACCTGGACAGCACCGACGGCGAGCGAATCAGTGATACCGATACCCCTGCGCCCGATGAGCACCTGTTACTCACTGCCCGGCAGAAGGTGATTTGGCAGGCGCTCGGCCAACTATCGCCAAAGTTAAGAGCCACCGCCGTGCTACGTTACTACGAAGGGCTAACCTATCCTGAGATTGGGCAGATCCTTGGTATTCCGGCCAAGACAGTCGAGTCGCGTATGCGACTGGCGCATCAGGCATTGAAAGAGATTTTGAAACAGCGGCATCCTGAGGAGTTTGCGGACGAGGTCGAGGCCGAGAACAGGTAACGCAATAAGATTATGCTAATTCAGCAACATCCTTCGTCTCTGCTTTCAGATTACGTACTGGACCTCCTGTCCTTATCCGAGCGACGGCAGGTCGAGCAGCACCTGGCTGCCTGTCCGCGCTGCCGGGCGGCCGTGCAGGAAGAGCGGGCTTTGGTGCATGATGTACGGGCTACCCTGATCAGAGCCGGTGATGCAGCTCCTGCGCGTCTGCGGCAGTTGATGCCCGAACCGCCTCGCCGCAGAAC
>CAZRTM010000033.1:0-12057 GCA_964602995.1 uncultured Ardenticatenaceae bacterium | reverse complement strand
AGAGACGCAGACCTAACCATTCTAATGAGTGTCTATATCACCTATGACTGAATTGACGACGCCTGAAATAACGCCTGAAATGACGCCCGAAGAAATAAATACAACTGACGAAGCTATGGCGACCAAAAGCAGCGCCTTCCAAGAGGCCCATCTACGGCTAAACGCTCCGCTGGCTGCCCTGGCAACGTTGGATTGGGAGAAGATCGCCTACGCTACCTTCATTCTGCTGGCGTTGGTGACGCGGCTGTGGGGTCTGGGTGAGCGGGTCATGAGTCACGACGAGAGCCTACACACCCAGTTCTCATTACAGCATTTCCGCGGCGACGGCTATAACCACACACCGCTGATGCACGGCCCCTTCCTGTTCCACATCACGCCTCTCTTCTATTGGCTCTTCGGCGTCAGCGATTTCTCCGCCCGCCTGCCGGTGGCTCTCTTTGGCGTGGTTCTTGTGGCGCTTCCTTACCTCCTGCGCCCCTGGCTGGGCAAAATTGGCGCGCTCTTCACCAGCTTCTTCTTCCTCATCTCCCCCTTCGTCACCTACTATTCGCGCTACATCCGGCACGATATCTACGTCATCATGTGGGCCATGATCATCTTCATCGCCACCTGGTATTACCTGCGCGAGCGTGATGAGAAATACCTCTGGTGGTTTGCCGGTGGGCTGGCCCTGATGTACTCCACAAAAGAGGTCTCCTTCATTTACACCGCCATCTTCGGCAGCTTCCTCGTCATCCGCCTGTTGGTGCGCCTCTGGCCCCACGACTGGTTCCGCCGGGCGCTGCCCAAAATGAGGGTAGCATTCCTGGTACTCCTGGCCAGCCTCATCCTGCTGGGCGCCGGCTTTGGTGGTCTGCGCCTTCTGGACCGTGATGGGGCTGAAACGGCAACCACAACCACGCCCGAGGACGACCAACCCTTTGCCGCCGATCCCGACCAGGAACAGACGACCGTCACTCAGCCCGACGAGACGACGACACAGCGCATTCTGCACTTCCTCCAGGTTGCCGGCGCGCTGACGTTGGGTGTTGCCGTCTTCCTGGCTGCGCGCGAATTACGCCCTCACGCCGACGATTACGGCGAATTCGACCTCATCCTCCTCTTCAGCACCCTCATCTTGCCCATGTTGGCTGCCTTCCTCGTCTATCTGGCTGGCTACGACCCGCGTGATTACACCATCAACAGCTGCCAGATTGCGGGTCAGGAGTCGATGACCGCCCTTCAGCTCCTGCTGGCGCGCGCTGGTAATGGTGTCTGTTGGTCGGCATTCCTCAGCTCCGGCATCGTGCGCAGCGGCATTTTCCTCCTTGTCTTGCTCGTCATCTCCGTCTGGGTCGGTCTCTGGTGGGACCGGCGCCGCTGGATGATTGCCGCCGTCATTTTCCACAGCATATTCTTTGTGCTGCATACCTCTGTCTTCACCAACCCCGGCGGTTGGGCCAGCGGCATGTACGACTCCCTGGCGTACTGGCTGGAGCAGCAAGAAGTGCAACGCGGCAACCAGCCCTGGTTCTACTACTTCTTCATCGTGCCCTTCTATGAGTTCTTGCCGCTTATTTTCTCGCTGCTGGCCATTCGGCTGTGGGCAAAACGGCACAGGGTTAACCGCATCCTGGGCTATTGGGTCCCGCTCACTCTGCTGTCACTGCTCATCTATAGCTTTGCCAACTGGGCCATAAACCGGCCCGCCGTCCTCGCGGGCCAGCCGACCAGCGATCTGGTAGCCATACTTCTGGCCGCCGCGCTCTTCCTTGGCGGCGTCCTTTACTGGTACTTTGTCCACCAGCGCCGCGTTAAAGCTGCTTACGATCTGGGCCGCAGTTGGCGCGGGCTTGTCGAGCCAGAAGCGCTGGTTGGCTTTGTGCCCATGCTCGTCTGGTGGCTGTTGCTCGACTGGGTCGCCTACAGCGTGGCCGGTGAAAAGATGCCCTGGCTCAGCACCCACTTCGTCATCCCCATGGCCCTCCTCGGTGGCTGGTATTTCCAGGAGAAGTTGTCCACTGTGGACAGCCGCGAGCTGCTTTCTGGCCGTCTGTTCCTGTCGGTGGGGCTGATCATCCTCTTCATTGGATCCGCCTTCCTGGCGCTAAGACCCCTGCTCCTGGGCGAAATCCAGCTCGGCAATCAGGCGCTGGCCAACCTGACACGCATTGGGCAATTCCTGGGCGCTGCCATCCTCGCTGGCGCTGCATTCTATCTGTTGCGCCAATTCAGCGCGCGGCTAAGCGACTCACTTCGTCACCGCGCCTGGGTGCTCGGCATCTTCACCGTCTTGAGCCTCCTGACAATGCGCTTCACCTATATGGCCAACTGGCCCAACGCGGACTACGTTAGAGAATTCATGGTCTACGCGCACGCCGCTCCCGCCGTGAAGGAAGTGGTGCTGCCACAACTGGAAACGCTTTCTGAGCGCCTGCATGGAGACAAGAGCATCCGCGTAGCCTGGTCTGATGATGGCACCTGGCCCATCCAATGGTACCTGCACGACTATCCCAACCGCTTCTACGGCGGGCCAAATCCTAGCGCCGGCATCACAGACTATCCCGTCGTAATCGTCGGGCACCGAGACCTCGACGCATATGAGGCATTCCTGCGCGACCGCGATTATGAAAAGCACGACTACATTTTCCTCTGGTGGCCGATGGAGGATTATCGCAAGATTGGCTGGAACGGCCTCTTTGGCCTCACCGACTTCCCAGACCCTAATACGGGCAGCACAAACACGGGCCGCGGTATTCTGTCAGCCAATGTTCGCCAGGCGCTGTGGAACATCTTCTTCTACCGTGATTACACTAAATACAGCGAAGTCTTCGGCGGTACGCACACGGACGGCAACTGGCCCCTGCGCGCCGAGCTACGCCTCTATATCAAACGTGATGTCCTGGCTAATTTGTGGGATTACGGCGCCGGCGCAGCCCGCATTGAGCCGCCCATCGACCCCTATGCTGAAGGCGAGCTGACACTCACGCCAGACCTGATCATTGGCGCCGGCGGCATCAGCGATGTCCAGCTTTCGCGGCCGCGCAATCTGGCGCTGGGGCCAGACGGCAATCTCTACGTCCTGGACTCCGGCAACCACCGCGTCGTCGTCTTCAACAACGCAGGGCAAATACTCAATAATTGGGGCAGTCAGGGTTCTGCGCCGGGGCAGTTCAACGAGCCGTGGGGCGTTGCCGTCGATGAGGAATTCGTTTACGTCGCCGACACCTGGAACCATCGCATCCAGAAATTCACGCTGGACGGTGAATATGTGACAACCATCGGCCAGAGCGGCTCGATCGCTGACATGGGCCAGGAGAGCGGCGGCTACTTCTTTGGCCCACGCTCCGTCCTCCTTTTGCCCGACAACCAGATACTCGTCACTGACACCGGCAACCACCGTCTCCAGCTCTTTGACCGCGATGGCAACCTGATTCGCGTCATTGGCCAGCAGGGCGTCAACCCCGGGCAGTTCAACGAACCGGTCGGGCTGGCGTCTGACAGCCTGAATCAGATCTACCTGGCCGATACCTGGAACGCTCGCATCCAGCGCTTCACGCCAAACCTGTTGCCAGACATAAATTGGGAAATCGACGGCTGGGAAGGCGATTCCACCGAGAACAAACCGTATCTCGCTGTAGATTCGGCCGGCCGGGTCTACGCTACCGATCCCGAAAACTTCCGTGTGCTCATCTTTGACGCCAATGGCCAATATCTGGCTCGCTTTGGCCAGGCAGGCAGCGGTATTGACAGCTTCGGCCTGCCCAACGGTATCGCCATTGACGATGACGACAACGTTTATATCGCCGACGCTCAGAACAACCGCATACTGCGCTTCCCGGCCATCGATTTCGGTGACGTCGTCCCAAGCAGCGGTGACGCCGAGACGCTTCCCGACACAGAGTTGGAAACGGAGGTTGGCGAAGATGACAGCTTGCCAGGCGAAGGCGATGGCGGCCTGTCAGACGATGATGGCTCCGGCGGTGAAGCGCTTCCAGAAGAGGACGAATCCCTCTTGCCTACCCCAACGGAACAGTAACACAATGGAGGGCACGCGTGCCCTCCATTGTGTTATCATTAAGGGCAAGATGGGAGCGCGGCTCTCCCAAAACCACGCTCAGGCATAGAACTCACAAGAAAAGGAACCAATGGATCGAACCGTCCCTTCCAGCGAAAATGACGAACTTGCTCTTTACATACGGACCTACTACTCGCTACTACGCAGTAGCAGCGAGGTCGAGATCCGCACGCTGATAGAAGCGCACACCCGCATCAACTCCGCCCTGCACATCGGCGCAACGGAGCCTGCGCCCGACATGGCGGCTTTTATCTACGCTATCCTGCGCCTGCCCAGTTACTGTATTGCCGACGTGCGGCTGCTGGTCATGGGACAGTCTGAGGCCGTGTTCGCCGAAAAGGGGTATCCCAACGTAGAGTCATGGCAGCCAGTGATTGCCCCGGCCCGCCGTCGCCGCTACTACTACGATGGCGATGAAACGGTTGCCGTCTATATCGCCAGTCGCTCCGACATTGACGACCTGATCCCGACCCTCACTGCCTACCAGATTGAACGGAAAAAGTTGCACTTCATCCTCCACCGGGCCGCGGTTACCCAATTTCTGAAAGAACAGGGCGACAAAGGGGTGGATAGGCGCTTCCTGGAAAAACTCAGTGAGTTGACCGGTATTACCGTTGACGACCTGGACCGGCTGCACCGCATCTGGGGCAAGAAGATGGTCCCCAACCTGCTGGCCATTGCCGACAAAGATTTCAACATATCGGTGCGGCTACTCAGTGGCTCCCTGGCCGATTACCGCCGCGCCACACGCCGTTGGTGGCAAAACGTTGATCGCAGCGTACCAGATGCCCACTTTGAGGAGCGGACCATCTATTTCGTCTCCAGCAATCCCCACAGCCTACCCAATCTGCTCAGTGGTTTTGCCCTGCAGCGCGAGGAAATGTTGGTTGATTACATCCAGACAGATGGCTCTTTGCTCCTGCAACAAGAGTACAAAGATATTCTGGAACGCAACGTGCCTTCCAGCCGGGAGAATTTCCTCTACTACACGTTGAAGAAATACGAGCAGCAGTACCCCGAAACTGAAAAGGAGCGCTTCGCCTGCGAGGAAGAAGTAGGCATCTCCCGCGTTCCAAGCCGTCACGTCTTCGACGTCGAAGTACAGGTCATCGAGTTAAACCAGCTACAACCAGATTGGCTGGACCCCCGGCTGCGCCTGGAAGGAATCGAGAAGCTGGCGCAAAGTGATGCCCTGATTATCAACATCGACTTCCCACTGGGCATGGCCGCCTACCAGATCCTGGCGGAAGTCACGCGCAACATCGCCAGCGTGCGTGGCATCTTCATCATGGGCAAAGCCGCTACGCTCAACGCGCGCATCGGCGACATCATGATTCCCAACGTTGTCCACGACGAGCAGTCACTTAACACCTACCTCTTCGATAACTGCTTCACCGCCGCCGACGTTGCCCCGCTGCTGACTTACGGCACAGTCCTAGACAACCAGAAAGCGATTACCGTACGCGGCACCTTCTTGCAGAACCGTGACTACATGTCCGTCTTTTACCAGGAAGGATACACAGACATGGAAATGGAAGCCGGGCCTTACCTGAGCGCCACTTACGAGCTTATTCGACCCCAGCGCTATCCCCACAACGAAATTGCCAACCTGCACGGCGCCCCTTTCCCCATCGGCATCCTGCACTACGCCTCAGATACGCCATTCAGCAAGGGCAAAAACCTCGGCGCGCAAAACCTCTCCTACTTTGGGATGGATCCCACATACGCCAGCGCCACCGCCATTCTGCGTGCCATTCTGGCGGAAGAGCTGCGGCATAATAGGAAGCAAGCCTGATGTCCTTACCGGTAGGCAGCGACAACCAGGAAATGACACTGCAACGGTTACAACAAGAATTGGTCCGCGCCCTTGGTCAGGGTGACGAGGAGGCGATCAGCGCCGCCGCCCGCTCCATCGCCGCAGAAGCGCACACCGATTTCCCAACCTTCCACAAAATCCTCAACGCACTGGGCTACTATGACCGTCTGCAGCTACTCAACGAGTTGATGTTCGCTGCCTGGGCCGAGGTGCAGGAAACAACAGCCTACTCCAAACCGGCCGTAACTGCCTATGCCACGCGTGCAGCGGATCACCTGATTTACCAGCATGTCACGGTGGCGATGGCCGGCAATGGTGCGCACGGCGCCAGGGCCAACGGCTCGGCCACCGAACCGGACCCAGAGGACCCGCTGCTACGGGAGCGGTTGGAGCGCTATTTCTCTGTAGATACAGAACGGCTCACGTCCTACATAAAGCTACTGACCGGAACCGTGGGCCGGCCCTGGTCGATGCAGGATTTTGTAAAGCTGGAAATGCAGGCTCTCAGCGGATTGATGATTGAGTTTCTGGGGTATGCTCACCGTCACGAGCAGGTACCGTTCTCACGCGCCCACCTGCTGCGCGAACATCTGCCGCGCTATTTGCTCGACCGCCAGGCCGGCAATCTAGTACCCAGAATCGATATGGCAGCCACCCTGCGTGGAGACCGTCCCTTCCCACGGCCAGACGCAAAACCGGCGCATCCCCTTTGCCCCGATAGAGTAAGCCTTAACCTGTTTCTGGAACGGATGCTGCAGACACTGGCGCCTTTGCCCTACGTTGCCGCCGCCATCCTGCAGCTACAGGCCACCTGGCTGCGTTTCCTCCGCTTTCGCGGGCTGATCGACGCCGGGCAGCAAGAGCAATCGCTGGCTGACCTCCGCGGCCTGGGGCGGGAGCTGGCCTCTTACTGGTCGGACCATGAAGACGAGCGCCTGCGACAAAGCGTATCGCAGTGGCCCTGAGTAAGGGCATTGTCCTTCTGCGTCACGCACCCTCAGCCACATCCACAAACCGCGCCCCGGTCACTTCCATCAGCCCTGCAACCGGCACCTTGAGGTTGATCCCCTTCTCCCCGGCGCTGACGTAAATTTCTGCCAGTTGTCGCGCCGACTCATCCACAATGATCTCAAAACCGCGGTTAATCAGCGCCAGCGGTGAGATGCCCCCAACCTGTAAGCGGGTCAGCTTCTCCGCCTCCTCATGCGTCGCCATTTTCAGCTTCTTCTCATTGACGTTGCGCGCCATCTTCTTCAGGTCCAACTGGCGGTCGGCGGGGATTACGCTTAGAAACGGCTTACCCTTCTGCCGCACCACAACCAGCGTCTTGTAGACCTGGGAGGCAGGCACACCCAGGTGTTGGGCCACAACGGTGGCGTCCCGCTCATCGCTGGGATACGTTACCGCCTCATAAGGCACTCCCTTCCCCTCTAGCAATCGCATGGCAATTGTCTTTTGCATAGTTGTTCCTCAAGCTTGCTCCTCAAACGGTTGCACTGCGTTATAATTGACTGGCTATGCTACGAACTTGGAGGTCATGAAACGAACATGGAAATCAGGACACCCGACTGGGTGAAAGACGCAATCTTCTACCAGATCTTTCCCGACCGCTGGGCAAAAAGCGACCGCGTGTCGAAGCCAGACAATCTACAGCCCTGGGATGCACCACCAACGTATAACGGGTTCAAAGGCGGCGACCTCATCGGTGTCCTGGAGCATCTGGACTATCTGACCGATCTGGGAATCAACGCCATCTACTTTAACCCAATCTTCGCCTCTGCCTCAAACCACCGCTACCACACTCACGACTACTATACCGTCGATCCTATTCTGGGTGGAAATGCCGCCTTCACTGAATTGCTACGCGCCGCGCACGACCGCGGTATCCGCGTTATTCTAGATGGTGTTTTCAACCACGCCAGCCGCGGTTTCTTCCAATTCAACCATCTTCTCGAAACAGGCCAGGAATCCCCTTACCGCAACTGGTTCCACGTATATGATTGGCCACTGAACGCCTACAACGAAGGTGAAGCGCCCAACTACGCCGCGTGGTGGGGGCTACACGCCCTGCCTAAGTTCAACACTGATAACAACGACGTCCGCGAATTCCTGTGGAACGTGGGCACCCATTGGCTGGAACAGGGCATCGATGGCTGGCGGCTGGACGTGCCCAGCGAAATCGACGACGACGCCTTCTGGCAAGAGTTCCGCCGCCGCTGCAAAGCCATCAATTCCGAGGCCTACATCGTCGGCGAGTTATGGGACGATGCCCAGCGCTGGCTGAGAGGCGACCAGTTTGACGCCCAGATGAACTATCCCTTCACCCGCATCGCTTTCGGTTTCTTCGGCGGGCACAATCTCAACCAGCACGACACGGTAAACACCGGGCTGGGCTACATCGAAGCGTGCAACGGCCAGCAGTTCGCCGAACGGTTGGACCACCTGCACCATACCTACGACCCGCAAATCGTCCAGGCCCAGATGAACATGCTGGGGAGCCACGACACACCGCGCCTCTACACCATCGCCAACCGCGACCTGAGTACCGTACGCCTCATGTTCCTCTGCCAGATGACCGTCGCTGGCGCGCCTAACATCTACTACGGCGATGAAATTGCCATGCCTGGCAACCGTGACCCCGATTGCCGCCGCGCCTTCCCCTGGGACAATCGCGAAGCGTGGAATATGGGATTGCTTGAGGATGTCCGCTCCTTCATCCGCCTGCGCCACGCCACTCCGGCTCTACGGCGCGGGGATTTCCAGATCCTGCACGCTTCAGAACAGGTCGTCGTTTACCGCCGCACCTATGAGGAGCAGACAGTCATCGTCGCCTTCAACAGCGGCCACCGCATCCACGCCTTCACGTTGAACGATGAGCTGCCCGGCCCCCTGTTCGACGCCCTCAACGAAAACGCCCCGCCCCTGGAAGCAAACAAAGAAATGAGATTAGCCCCCCGCTCCGGCCAGGTCTGGGTCAACCACCCCAACCCGTTTTAACGTGTTTCCACCGCTGGCTGCGGAATTGCATTCTGCAGCATCAGGAATGAAAGGCTATTGTCCCATCCTTCCCTGACTATACAATGAGTGTGATCAGACGGGACTGTTGCTTACTGTCCTGAGCGGCGCCACTGTGCCGGCCAGGTGTGACAACCAATCAACATTGTAACGAAAGATATGAGCGAAAAGCCGAAGGTGCTTTACTTTGAGGACGACGTCGGCAGCCAGCGGCTTGTACAACGCGTACTCGAAAACCACAACTATGAGGTCCTGATTGCAGAAAACGGGGTGCAGGGCCTGCACATCGCGCGGCAGGTCACGCCCAACCTCATCCTCATGGACATCAATCTGCCGGGGATGAACGGGCGGGAGATTACGACCCGATTACGGGGCCTCTCCAACCTCAACCACGTTCCAATCATCGCCCTCACCGCCAATAACAACCCGGGCCTCCGCGAACGGGCGCTGGCGGCGGGCTGCGACGGGTTCCTGACCAAACCCATCGACGTTGTTACCTTTCCCAACCGGGTGAATAGGTATCTGGAAGGATATCGCGAGCGGTTAGAGACCGAGGAGCATCTGGTTCACCTGGAGCAACATGCGCACGACATGGTGGCCCGCTTAGAAGCTAAGATTCACGAGTTGGAAGAAGTCAACCAGCGCCTGCGCGAGCTGGACAAGATGAAGAGTGACTTCATCGCCCTCGTCTCCCACGAGCTGCGCACACCGCTCACACTTCTAGAAGGATATACGCATCTTCTAAACAATCAGGTCAACACAAATTCGCAACATCAGCAACATACGCCAGAAATGGTGCAGTTGCTCCAGGGGCTCGATACCGGGGTCGGGCGCCTCAGCCAGGTGATTAATGAGGTCATCAACGTCGCCCGCGTCGCATCTGGCTCGCTCGAGCTTTCCCTGGGGCCTGTGCGTCCCTCCGATCTGATGCGGCGCGTCGCGCGGAACATGGCCACTATAGCCGAGGAACGACAGCTGACACTCAACGTGGAAGAGCGCGAGGAATTACCGGTCATTCAGGCTGACGGTAAGCAGTTGACCATTGCGCTGGAAAATGTGGTAGGCAATGCTATCAAATACACACCAGATGGCGGCTCCATCACGCTCCGGTCACATCTCATGAAAAATGCCGTAGGCATCACTGTGAAAGACACTGGAATTGGCATCCCCGATTATGAGCAGCGCCGTATTTTCGACCAGTTCTACGTACTGGAATCGATTGAACACCACTCCACCAGCAAGTCCGCCTTCCGTGGTGGCGGGCTGGGGCTGGGGCTGGCAATTACCCGCGGTATCGTCGAAGCGCACAGAGGCCGCGTCTGGGTTGAAAGCGCGGGATATGATCCCCAGACCCTTCCCGGCAGCACCTTTCACCTCCTGCTCCCCTTAGACCAGGAAGATTAGCCCTTATTCCAGCGCCTCTTGCACAAGCTGTGACACCGCTGCCATCGCATCGGGCAGCTTCTCGGCGTCGCGCCCACCAGCCTGCGCCAGGTTGGGCCGGCCGCCGCCGCCACCGCCCACAATGCGCGCCACCTCACGCACCAGGTCACCGGCCTTCACGCCACGCCCGATGACGTCCTCAGTGACAGTGGCCACAAAGAGCGGTTTGCCATTTTGCACCGTGGCAAAGACAGCCACGCCAGACTCTACCTTGTCACGGAACCAGTCCGCCATCTCGCGCAACTCATCCGCACCACCCACATCCACGCGAGCGGTGAGCAGATTCACCCCGTCCACCTGTTGCACCCTGTCCAGCAACTCCTCAAATTGGGAGCGGGCGCGCACCCTTTGCAACTGCTCGATTTCTTTCTGCAAGGCGCGCTGTTCATCCAACAGAGCCTGAACGCGCCCCTCCAGCTCATCCACCGGCGTATTCAGCATCGCGGCCACGCGGTCCAACAAATTCAACCGCTCCGAAATCAGCTTCTGCGCCGCTCGGCCCGTCACCGCTTCCACACGGCGCAGGCCGGCGCCGACCGCCTCCTCACGCGTGAAGCGGAAGAGGCCAATGTCGCCGGTTTCGCGCACGTGCAGCCCACCGCATAGCTCAAAGCTATAAGGTTCATCGCCGTTGTCGCCAATGCGAATGGTGCGCACGACGTCGCCGTACTTTTCACCAAACAGCGCCATCGCGCCTTGCTCAATTGCCTCACGCTGGCCCATGTGCTTCACGCGTACGGGCCAGTTTTCAAGAATGGCCTGATTGATATCCGCCTCAATCGCCGCCAGCGTTTCATCAGCCACCGCTTCGTCGTGGCTGAAGTCAAAGCGCAGCCGGTCAGGAGCAACCAGCGACCCCCTCTGGACCACGTGCGACCCCAGATGGTTGCGTAGCTCGCGGTGCAGCAGATGCGTTGCCGTGTGATTGCGCCGGATATCCCAGCGGCGCACGTCATCTACCAGCAGCTCCGCTTCCGCGCCAACTTCGACCGTGCCATCCACAACGCGGCCAATGTGCACAATAAGCCCCGGCGTTGGCTGCTGCACGTCGCGCACCTCAATTTCGCCGCCGGTCTCAGGCACCACAATGCCGCCGGTGTCGCTCACTTCACCACCAGCTTCCACGTAGAACGGCGTGGCGTCTGTAACCACTTCGACATCATTTCCAGCCTCGACCCGCTGCACAACCTCGCCATCCTGGAGCAGGGCAATGATCCGCGCACTCATGGTCGGAGCGGTGTACGGATCATACTCCACCCTTGATGCCGGAAGACGCCCCGAATCGATCAGGTCAGCCAGCAACCGGTCGTAAACGTCAGCCTCAGTCTCGTAGCGGTCGAAAGCGCCGCTACCACTGGCCGCTGCATGTCTGGCACGAGCCACGCGGAATCCCTCTTCGTCCACGCTGTAGCCCCGTTCCTGGACGACGTCGCGCGTAATCTCCATGGGCAGACCATAGGTGGCGTGCAGGTCAAAGGCAATGTCACCGGGCACCACCGTCTGCTTCGCCTCGTTCAGCTCTTGCAGCACCTCTTCCAGGCGGTTCAAGGCGCCGTCAAGGGTGCGAGCAAAACGAACCTCTTCGTTGGTCAGCGTCTGCACAATCAACTCGCGCCGCTGCCGCAAATCGGGATAAACGTCGCCCATCTTGTCGATATACACCTGGGCAATCTCGCCCAGAAAAGGCCCGATGAAGCCGATATTGCGCCCAAAACGGACGGCGCGA
>CAZRTM010000032.1:0-36041 GCA_964602995.1 uncultured Ardenticatenaceae bacterium | reverse complement strand
AATCGTCCCGATATTGACGTGGGGCTTGTCGCGTACAAACTTTTCCTTGCCCATTAGTTCATGCCCTCCGAGCTATTTTTTCATCCTCTATCGTTTATATTCCAGTTTATGCTCTTCTATGCTCTGTCTTCCAGGACAGTTTATGCACTGCCTCTCAGGACCTTTTCGGTCAGACTGTCAGGAACCGGCGCATAATGATTCAATTCCATCGTAAACGTACCCCGGCCCTGCGTCAGCGAACGCAGCTTTGTGGCATAGCCAAACATTTCGGCCAGCGGCACCTTGGCGCGCACGGCCTGGATGTTGTCGCTGCGCATCTCCATGCCTTCGATCATACCGCGCTGCGCAGAGAGATAACCGATAATGTCACCGGTATACTCTTCGGGAGCGATAACCTCGACAGACATGATCGGCTCTAGTAACACTGGGTTGCCACGCTGGACACCCTCTTTAACGGCCATCGAACCGGCGATTTTGAACGCCATCTCCGAAGAGTCAACCTCGTGATACGAACCGTCTTTCAGAGTAACCTTGACATCAGTCACAGGATAGCCGGCCAGCACACCGCTTTCGAGAGCCTCACGGATGCCATCCTCAGCAGGTTTGATGAACTCCCGCGGAATGGCGCCACCGAAGATATCCTCTTCAATCTCCACGCCCGAACCCGGCCCCAGCGGCTCCAGATCCAGCACCACATGACCATACTGGCCGCGGCCGCCGGTCTGCCGCACAAAACGACCGTGGACGTTCTGCACCGGATTGGTAATCGTCTCCCGATACGCTACGCGGGGCCGGCCAATGTTAGCTGCCACCTTGAACTCACGTAGCATGCGGTCGATCAACACCTCCAGGTGTAACTCGCCCATACCATACAGGATCGTCTGTCCCGTCTGGTCGTCTGTTCGAATTCGGAATGTGGGGTCCTCTTCCGCAAGTGCGCGCAAAGCGACGCCCATCTTATCCTGGTCCAGATTGGTCTTCGGCTCAATGGCCATATGAATCACCGGTTCTGGGAAGTCAATTGCTTCCAACAGAATCGGGTGGCTCGCATCGCTGAGCGTATCGCCAGTGAACGTCGTCTTCAGACCAAGCGTCGCCGCAATCTGTCCTGCCGGCACCTCTTCCAAATCCTCACGATGCGAAGCATGCATCCGCAGAATTCGGCCAATGCGCTCTTTCTTGTCCTTCGAGGCATTCAATACACTATCGCCCCGCCGCAAGACACCGGAGTAAACACGGAAATAGGCCAGACGACCCACATAAGGATCGGTGACAATCTTGAAAACCAACGCCGACATCGGTGCATCATTGTCGGCCGGCCGTTCCTCTGTCTCCCCCGTAACCGGATTAGTCCCGGCGATAGGCGGAATGTCCAGAGGAGAGGGCAGATAGTAAATCACGCCGTCCAGCAGCTTCTGCACACCTTTGTTGCGCAGAGACGTCCCACAAAATACCGGCGTCACGTCGCCGCGAATGGTTGCCTCACGCAGAGCAGCGCGCAGCTCATCAACGCTGATTTCCTCGCCTTCAAGGTAGCGCATCATCAGCTCATCATTGGTTTCAATGATGTTCTCTATGATCGATTCGCGGGCAGCTTCCGCTTCTTCACGAACGCTCTCCGGAATTTCGACGACATCTGCTTTTGCGCCGAGGTCGTCGTCCTCCCAGACAAACGCTTCCATTGTCAGCAAGTCCACAATGCCCCGGAAATTGCTCTCCTGGCCAATGGGCCACTGTACGGCAATGGGGTTAGCCTGCAACCGGTCGCGGATCATATCGATGGCACGTGTGAAGTTGGCCCCCACCCGGTCCATCTTATTAATGAAGCAGATACGGGGAACGCCATACTGATCCGCCTGGCGCCAGACCGTCTCTGACTGTGGTTCCACACCAGCAACCGCATCGAATACGACGATACCACCATCAAGAACGCGCAAGCTGCGCTGCACCTCAGCAGTGAAGTCAATGTGGCCCGGTGTATCGAGAATGTTGATCTGGTGATCCTTCCACTGGGCCGACGTCGCAGCAGCCGTAATGGTGATACCGCGCTCCTTCTCCTGAGCCATATGGTCCATGGTAGCAGCGCCTTCATGCGTCTCACCCATACGGTGAATGCGGCCGGTGTAATATAAAATTCGCTCTGTCGTTGTCGTCTTACCGGCATCAATATGAGCAATGATGCCGATATTACGAACCTTCTCTAATGGAAAGAATGCCATCTTTTAACCTCGACCAGTCGCCAAAACGCTCCGCCGGCGCCGGTCGTTTCAACTAAAATCTGTAATGCGCAAAAGCGCGGTTGGCTTCCGCCATGCGGTGCGCGTCGTCTTTGCGCTTAACGGCGGCGCCCTGGTTGTTGGCTGCATCCATCAGTTCAGCAGCCAGTTTTTCGGCCATCGAACGGCCACCGCGGTTGCGCGCGGCTGCTAACAACCAACGCATTGACAATGAAGTACGGCGGTGGGGCGGCACCTCGATTGGAACCTGATAGGTAGAACCACCGACACGCCGCGGGCGCACTTCCACCCGGGGCATCGTGTTCTCCAAAGCCTGCTCAAACACTTCCAACGGCGGCCTCTTCATACGTTCTTCAATAATGTCAAAGGCATCATAAAGAATGTGCCGCGCGGTGCTCTTCTTGCCATCCTTCATCAAGCGGTTGACGAACATCGACACACGCTTACTGTCGTAACGCAGATCCGCATCTACTTCCCGCTTCTCCGGGCGAAAACGTCTTGGCATTGGTTAATTCTCCGTCTTTCTCTCAAACCTACTCTGACGCAGCCGATTATTCGCGCGGAGCCTTGGCCCCGTACTTGGAACGTCCTTGCTTGCGATCATCCACACCGGTAGCGTCAAGCGCGCCACGCACAATGTGATAGCGGACGCCAGGCAGGTCCTTAACACGACCGCCACGTACCAGCACAACGGAGTGGTCCTGCAACGAGTGGCCCTCTCCGGGGATGTATGCCGTAACTTCAATGCCGTTGCTCAAGCGCACACGGGCAACCTTACGCAGAGCCGAGTTCGGCTTCTTCGGCGTAGCGGTTGCTACACGGGTGCAGACGCCACGCTTCTGTGGCGCTCCCTTCGGCTGCTTGCTCCGGCGCTGCTTAAAGGTGTTAAACGTCCACTGCAAAGCAGGTGACGAAGTCTTCTTGCTCTTCGGCTTGCGCCCTTTCCGTACAAGCTGATTAATTGTGGGCACGTTTATCTCTCTCCTAAATTAAACGATTCTTCCTCATCAAACACCCGCTTGGGCGTCATAAACAGTCCGGTCCAATTTCACTACTCGACAATCGAGGCCATCAAAGTGAACCTACTCGATGGCCTCGAAGGGGATTCAATTATGCAATTCGTAACAAAGGCCGGATGGTAATCTTAGGACCCTTGTACGGGCGTTACCACAAAACTTGAGCGTTAAGTCTTCACCATTTTTTTAACACCTGAGTACGCAGCCAAAGTTACGACGGTATCCACAAGACACGAATAAATATTGTAACACATCCAGATGTCTTGTCAAACTACCAGTCCAACTAAATTCCCAGACGAAAGACCGTCTCTTTAGAATGTTAATAACTAAACGGCGCCGGCAACCAGGCGGTCACATTTCCGGCTCGTTGCCGGCGCCATTTCAATTTCGTTTAGCGGCGAGTGTGCGCCAGATCCATCAAACCGGTTCCGACCCACTTCTTGTTGCGGCGGTCATCCTCTTTGCCGAAGCGAATCACCTCGCCATCATCGGTCACGGCTTCCACAGCCAGACCCAGGCTCTGCAACTCCTTCACGAGGACGCGGAACGAAGCCGGGACGCCCGGTTCTTCGATTGGCTCATCTTTGACGATCGATTCATAAGTCTTCACACGACCCTGAACGTCGTCCGATTTCACCGTCAACATCTCCTGAAGTGTATGGGCAGCACCGTAAGCTTCGAGCGCCCACACCTCCATCTCACCGAAGCGCTGGCCACCGAACTGCGCCTTACCACCCAGCGGCTGCTGTGTAACAAGGGAGTACGGGCCGGTGGAGCGAGCGTGTACCTTATCCTCAACCAGGTGAGCCAGCTTCAGCATATGCAGGATGCCGACCGTCACCGGCTGGTCGAACGGTTTGCCCGACTTACCATCAAGCAGCCGTTCCTTACCCAGGACAGGTAGAGGCTCGCCGATGGCAAGCGTCACCTGATTCGTCTTCTCCATCAGATCGTCGAAGTCGTGCTCGGTGCTGTCTACATGCAGCTCTTCAGGAATGGCCGTGCCATACTTCTCCAGCATCCAGTTGTACCATTCACGTACGCTGACTTCGATAGCCTTGCGGTCGAACGGCGCGCGCTCAGTCTGGGTCATGGAGAAGCTGGGATAAACCTCTTTCGGATCCCAACCACGCATCTTCAGCCACTCCCGGGCAACCGAAATGCGAGCATAGATGCGGTCAGTCTCCAGTCGAGCCTGGTCGTACCCTTCTTCACCGAGCCAGGAAATGACGAACAAGCGGCGTGCTTCTTCATCATCCTTCAACGTCTCGGTGTCGATCTCCATCTCTCCCAGCCAGTCCCAGGCCCAGTCGGCGGTAACGTCCCAGGCATGGTCCACAATCCAGGCCCGCGCCAATTCAGCGGCAATTTCGCGCTCGCTGGCCCCGTCGAACACAGGGGTGATGGCGCGGAAGCCAAGCCGTTGCGCAGCCCAACCAAGGTGAGTCTCCAAAACCTGGCCGATGTTCATACGGCCCGGAACGCCCAACGGGCTGAGGATAATATCGACCGGCGTACCATCCGCCAGGAAGGGCATATCCTCTACAGGCACAATCTTGGAGATAACACCCTTGTTACCGTGCCGCCCGGCCATCTTGTCGCCTTCCGAGATCTTGCGGCGCTGCGCCACGCTTACGCGCACCATCGTTTCCACACCGGCCGGCAAGTCGCGGTCGTGCTGGCGGTCGAAGACCTGAACATCAACCACTTTACCACGGGCGCCATGAGGCAGACGCAGGCTCGAGTCTTTCACCTCGCGCGCCTTGTCGCCAAAGATAGCCCGCAGCAGCTTCTCTTCAGGGGTCAGCTCCTTCTCACCCTTTGGTGTGATCTTGCCGACCAGAATGTCATTTTCTTTCACGTCGGCGCCAACGCGAATGATGCCTCGTTCGTCGAGGTCCTTCAGCGCGTCTTCACTGACGTTGGGAATATCATATGTAATCTCTTCCGGACCCAGCTTGGTATCACGTGCTTCCAGCTCGTGCTTCTCAATGTGGACCGAAGTGAAGATGTCATCGCGCACCAGGCGCTCGCTCACCAGGATGGCGTCCTCAAAGTTACCACCCTCCCAGGAAAGGAACGCAACCACAACGTCCTGGCCCAACGCCAGCTCACCAAACTGTGTTGAGGAGCTATCAGCCAGAACCTGTCCGGCTTCTACGCGCTCACCCTTCACCACAATCGGACGCTGGTCAATGCAGGTGCTCTGGTTAGAGCGGTTGTACTTGCGCAGCGTGTAAGTGTGCGGACCTTCGTCTTCCATAACCACAACACGGTCACCGGTTACGCTAATGACCTCACCTGGGGCACTGGCCAAAACGACCTGCCCGGTGTTGTGCGCAGCCTGCAACTCCATGCCCGTGCTGACCACCGGAACATCCGGCTGTAGCAACGGAACAGCCTGGCGCTGCATGTTAGAGCCCATCAGAGCACGGTTGGCGTCGTCGTGCTCCAGAAACGGAATGAGCGCAGCGGACACACCAACAATCTGGCGCGGCGCTACGTCCATGTAGTCAATGCGATGTACCGGCGCAATCAGGAACTCCTGGTCGCGGCGTGAAGAGACGCGCGTGCCAATAAACTGGTTGCGTTCATCCAGCTCGGCGTTCGCCTGAGCAATGGTGTAGCGGTCTTCCTCATCAGCAGACATATAGACAATGTCGTCTGTCAGGAAAGGCTTCACAGGCACCTCCGTGATGCCTGCCTTGCGAATCGCTTTTACATGCGCTTCCGTCAGAGTCTGACCGGCCTCGACGATCACCTTGCCCGATTCCGGGTGCGTGATGTCAGTGTAAGCATCGTGGCCTACCAGCTCATCACTGTCGGCCGCGATCTTGTTCTGCACACGGCGATAAGGTGTCTCGATGAAGCCATACTTGTTCACACGGCCATAAGTCGCCAGACGACCAATCAGACCAATGTTCGGCCCTTCTGGGGTCTCGACGGGGCAGATGCGCCCATAGTGACTATGGTGAACGTCGCGTACCTCGAAGCCGGCCCGCTCGCGGCGCAGACCACCAGGACCCAGTGCCGAGAGCGTGCGCTTGTGCGTCAGCTCGGCCAGGGGGTTGGCCTGTTCCATGAACTGGCTAAGCTGCGAGCTACCGAAGAATTCACGAATGGCAGCAACGACGGGGCGAATGTTGACCAGCGATACCGGCGTCAGGTTATCCTTGTCGCGAATCGACATGCGCTCGCGCACCACACGTTCCATACGGCGCAACCCAACGCGCAGCTTGGCCTGCAACAGCTCGCCTACGGTCTTTACGCGGCGATTGCCAAGGTGGTCAATATCGTCCGGACCTTCCTGACCGTTGTTGATCAGGATCATGTGCCGCACGAGGTTTACAATGTCGTGTTGTGTTAACGTACGATGCTCTTCGGGAATGTCAGCCTGCAAATTGAGGCGCTTATTCAGCTTATAGCGACCTACTCGCGCCAGATCATAGCGGCGTGGGTCGTAAAGCTGCTCGCGAAGGTAATCGCGCGCGTTATCTAATGTAGGCGGATCGCCAGGGCGCATGCGCTTGTAGAACTCAATCAGCGCCTGCTCGGCCGGGCTTCCATCCGTATCCCATACCGGTTCCTGCTCAATACTGCCCTGAATGTAAATATGCTCGGCGTTGGTATCAATATCTTCAAAGAGGGCCAACAGCTCTTCGTCCGTCCCCTCTTTGATCAGCTCATTGCCCCGACCGTCGTCCACTGCAGCCAGGGCGCGCAAGAACAGCGTCACTGGAATGGTGCGCTTGCGATTGAACTTTACCGTCAGATAGTCTGTCTTGCGCGTTTCGAACTCCATCCACGCGCCACGATCCGGAATCAGCTTAGCCTTCGCCAGCGGACGGCCAGTCGCACGCTCTTCTTCAACCTCGAAATAGACGCCCGGCGAACGGATGAGCTGGCTGACCACGACTCGCTCAGTGCCGTTGATAATGAACGTACCCGATGGCGTCATCATCGGAAAATCACCCAGGAAAATATCCTGAACGATCGGTTGATCAAGCTCAGTGCTGTAAAGCAAGACCTTCACATGCAGCGGCGCCGCATAGCTCATATCTCGCTCGACACACTCTTCGACCGAATATTTTGGTTCTTCGAACCAGTATTTCAGGCCAAAGCCCTCGACCTCTGGAGACTTACTGGGGAAATAGAGCCTGAGGTTGCCATTGAAGCTCTCAATCGGCGAAATCTCTTCAAACAACTCTGCAAGCGCTTCTTCAATAAACCACTCGAAGGAATCCAGCTGGACATCGATGAGGGTAGGTAGCTCAAGCGGATCGACTGTACGTGCGTAACTTTTCTTTTCAAGATAGCGTTCGGACATTTATCCTCTCATCTGGTACCAGAAAATAGAAATCTTTTGTAACACAAGCAAAGAGGTACAATACGGTGAGGTCTGCACCCTCTTCCTCCGGCTCGCGAGCCAGGCGTGATCTCCACGCCATATTTTGGCCCCCCTCAAAATCAGCCGATATGCAAATGATATATTATAGTGCCTGATGCGAGACTGTCAACCGCCAGCAACGATTCTAACGCAGTTCTGCCATTAACCTGGCCTGATTTCAGGATCAGCCAACAACTCGTGGTATAGCGCGTCAATTCGCGCTCCGGCCGCCGCCCAACTAAAGTTCGTCGCCGCTCGTTGCCGCAGCGCAGCTCCCAACCGGCAACGGCGCTCCTCATGCTGCAACAGGCTCCCAATCGCTGCCGCCAAAGCCTCCACATCCCCCTTGGGCACATAAACGCCATGCTCACCCAGATACTCCCTGTGAACCTTGCTGTCAAAGGCCACCACCGGCTGCCCCATAGCCATATAGTTAAGCACTTTGCCGCTGCCCTCGCTGCTTGAGAGCTTGGGCGACACGGCGATATCACCCAGCGCCAACAGGTAAGGCGCTTCCTTTATATAATTGACGCGCCCGGTAAAGGTCACCATATCTGAGACACCCAGCCGCAACGCCTGCGCCGCGTAGCGATCCTCATTTGGATAACCCATGATCAAGAAATGGACGTCCGCTCCCTGCTGCTTGAGGCTAGAAGCCGCCCGCAACAAATGGGGCGTTCCCTGATAATCAGCCAACAGCCCCAGATAAGCGACCACCGGTCTCCCATCGGGAATGCCCAACTTCCGCCGCAGCCTATTTTTTTGCTCTGGCGTCACACGCTCCGCCGAGAAATGCTCAAGGTCGGCGCAGTCCGGCAAGGGCACAATGCGCTCTGCCGGAACACCAAACTCGTTTTGCAACAGCAGCCGCGCCCCCACCGAGCTTGTCAGGATTCGCTGCGGCAGGTGGCAGATGAACTGCTCCAGCCGGTGCCAGAAGCGATAGCCCATGCCCTCCGGCTTTAGAAATTGATGATCTAGCATCTCACCGGTCAGGCTGCCTTGAAAATCGAAGACCAGGGGCACACGTAGCAGGCGAGCCAGTGCCCCCCCGATAAGCGCTCCCTCGTGCATGTGCCCGTGCACAATGTGTGGCCGGAAGCGCCGTCCCACTTGTAGCACCTTCTGCGCCAGATATACATCAAAGGCCAGTTTGTGACGCGATGAGCCTACTTCATAATCAGCGCGCCAGGGGAGTGGAGCTGTGCGGGCAATCGAAAGCCCAGC
The DNA here is from genome assembly GCA_964602995.1 of uncultured Ardenticatenaceae bacterium. Lineage (GTDB taxonomy): Bacteria > Chloroflexota > Anaerolineae > Promineifilales > Promineifilaceae > JAAYYY01. The sequence continues at coordinate 27,174 of CAZRTM010000032.1, read as the reverse complement.
AACATCCTCGCCCTTGTGATAGGTCACAATGGTGATCTGGTGGCCCAGAGCCTGTAGCGCTCGCACCTCTTCCAGAATGCGAATATGCCCACCATAGTGACCAAAAAAAGAGGTGGGCGCCACCATCAGCACGCGCAACGGACTGCCGGGCTGCGCCGGTCTGCCCCCCATCGCGTCCGGCTGCACCATCAAAGATCCGTACCGCCTCGCCGGCCCAGAAAGTGCTCTGTCAGGCTCAAGGGCTTGAAGTTACTCCTGCTGACCTCTTCCCAATCGTTCTCGGCCCGCTCATTCAACCAGCGCTCCCGCTCCATATCCAGTTTTTCAAGGTGAGCAGCCAAATGTTCTTGCTCCCCTTCAAAAACCCAGCGCCGCACTTCTTTCAGCTCTGCAATGACCGCATCCAGCCAGCGCAGAGTCGCTTGTTTGTCGTTTAACGCATGGAGGGCCAGCGATTCACCATCTTCCAGAGGCTGTGTGGCCTGGGCGAACGGCAGGTTGGCAAAACGCAACATATCACGCCAACCAGTGGACTGTGTAATGGCGCGGAACAAAGCCGCCGCCATCAGGCCCGGCACTCCTTCCACACCCAGAACGAGCGTGTCATACTCGTCAGCATCCAGGAAGAACGGTTTGGCTCCCAGAAGCGTGCCCAGGTTCACGGCGGTCTCCACTGCCTTAGGCTCCGCAGCCGGAGAGGGCATCAGGCATAGAATGCTATTCTGAAACAGGTCAGCGCGCGCACCTGGCACGCCAGAAGTGCCATCAGAAAGCGCAGCCGCCGCCAGCACTGGGCGAGCGCCCACAAAGTGTCCCTGTTCCAGGTACTTCTCAGCCCACCGTTGCGCCGGTCCCTTCAGGCCCGAAAAGTCCAGAATTAACGTATGCTCGTGTAATTCACCCCCAATGGCTCTTAGAGTATCCTCGACTGCGGTATCAGGAATGGCCATTATCAGGATATCGGCCTTATTGGCTGCACTGACCAGACGCCAGGACGTGTCATCGACAGCGCCCGCATCTTTCGCTGCCCTCGCCGCCTCGCGATCCCGGTCATGCCCGATAATCTTCACATCAAGGTTAGACGCCTTCAATGCCAACCCGACGGACGTGCCCGTTCGACCAAGGCCAAGAATGGTGATCGTCTGCGCTTTCATAATCTGCCTTATCCTACCATTTGCCCGATATGAAACTCACTCCCGGCCCGCTACGCCGGCTCACTGCCATCGCCATCCATATGCTGCAACGCCAGTCGCTTAATGTAGCTCAGGATCGCTCCAATACCATTGAGGCGCTGACCACTCAATACTTCGTTCAGCCCTAGCTGCAGGTAGAAATCATGAGGAATGGCAAGCACTTCTTCTGGCCTAAGCCCCTCCGTGCTTTGCTGCAAAATGGCAGCATAGCCTCGCACCGTGGGCGACTCTGGTGGCACATCGAAGTGATAGTACACGCGACCATCCCTTTCTTCCAGAAAAACAAAGACCGGGGTCATGCATTCATGGATCTGCTCCATGCTGTCCCTTTTGGCCTGCAACCAGTCAGGCAAATCGGGCAGACTCTCTGAAAACTCCAACAAATATTCAAGCTTTTCACGACCCTGGATAAGCTGGAAATCTTCGATAATCTCTTCCAGGCGCGGTGATAGCTTCTCTTTCATATTCATATTAACAGTAACCTTTTAACTCAATAACCTTGTTCCGTGCGGGCATCCAGACGCCCAGATTAATCGAAAGAGCGCACACTGACAAGTGTCTCCTGCTCTTTTCGCTTTCTCTACCATTATATATGGGCAAAGGTTATACTTTCCTCAGAACAGTGTTACGACAGCCACAGGGGTAGAGGAATGAAGCAGTATCTTGATCTGATGCAACACGTGATTGAGAACGGCGCCCGCAAAGAGGATCGCACCGGCGTGGGAACGGTCAGCGTCTTTGGCTACCAGATGCGCTTTGACCTGGCAGAAGGCTTTCCCGCCGTCACGACCAAACACCTGCACTTTCGTTCCATCATCCACGAGCTGCTCTGGTTTCTGAAAGGCGAGACCAATATCGCTTACCTTAAAGAGCATGGTGTGCGCATCTGGGATGAGTGGGCCGACGAACAAGGGGAACTGGGACCGATCTACGGCTACCAATGGCGCTGCTGGCCCACGCCCGATGGCCGGCACATCGACCAGATCGCCCAGTTGTTACACCAGCTCCAACACAATCCAGACTCCCGGCGCCACATCGTCAGCGCCTGGAACGTGGCCGATATCGAGCAAATGGCCCTGCCGCCCTGCCACGTGTTGTTCCAATTCTATGTGGCCAACGGCCGTCTCTCCTGCCACCTTTACCAACGCAGCGCCGACATTTTCCTCGGCGTTCCTTTCAACATTGCCTCCTACGCCCTGCTGACGATGATGATTGCCCAGGTGTGTGGCTACCAACCAGGTGATTTTGTTCACTCTTTTGGCGATGCCCACCTCTATCTGAATCATCTCGAACAGGCGCAGCTCCAGCTCACCCGTGCTCCTCATCCCCTGCCCACCATGAAGCTCAACCCAGACGTCACTTCCCTCTTCGACTTCCAATACGAGGATTTCGAACTACAGAATTACCAGTCACACTCCCACATAAAAGCTCCTATCGCCGTATAGCCCTGTTCCCATGCAAATTTCTTTGATCGCCGCCCTCGACCGCAACAACTTGATCGGCGCAGATCAAGGGATGCCCTGGCGCCTACCCGCCGACCTTAAACGCTTTAAAGCCATTACCATGGGCAAACCTATCATCATGGGCCGCAAAACCCATGAAACGATTGGGCGCCCTCTCCCCGGCCGCCACAACATCATTCTCACCCGTAATCCGGAATATGAGGCTGAAGGCTGCACGGTCGTACACTCTATAGACGAAGCACTGCAGGCAACTTCGGACGCTGCAGAAGTGATGGTCATCGGCGGTGGCGCCATTTATCGCCAGTTTTTACCGCTGGCACACCGCCTTTACCTGACCCTCATCGACGCCGCCTTTGAGGGAGATACGCACTTTCCCACTATCGATTGGGACCAATGGGAAATCGTTTCGGAAGAACAGTTTGCCCAGGATGAGAGGAATCCCTACCCCTTCCGCCTGGTCATCCTGGAACGCAAAAATGCCGGCGACCCGGCAGCGCAAAGCACAATAGACGAGTAACTGACTTGCTGGCAGTCAGCTACTTGTGCGTTCTCTGACCTGTGACTATTCGACAAAAATCTCAATCCGCTCCCGATCGTCACTATCCGTAATGTCGATCACTTTACCCTGTTTACCCGAACGGATCGCCGTCATCAGCTCGTCGTAATCCACCCCTTCCATATCGGGCGCAAAGCGAGCACCCATCTTCATCCCAACCTGAACCAGGCCCATCGGAATGTTCACATTGACCTTATTGCGCCCGGTGCTCAGGTCTGTAATACGCACCCGAAACCAGCGGGCGGGACTCGCGCCGCGCAACGGTTCGGGGGGCGTGGGCGGCTCCTTCTTCTCCAAAGCTCGCAGCAGCTCAGCACCTTCTCCAGCGCTGATTTTGCCTTCCTCAATCATTTTTAGGATTTGCATCCTCTCTTCTGAACTCGCCATTGTTATCTCCGTTTCCTGTAATCTTGTTCGTAGAAATAGTGCCTATCTATAAATCCCGACGCATTACCGTCAGTGTGCGCCGCGGGTGAAAATTCGCTTCACGAAGCAGGTCGCTCGTCACCTCATCCCCGGCCGGATGGTCAATGCGAATATTGCGACGAGCCATATACTGCAGGCGACGCAGCAATTTGGCCATGAGAGGCCGCTCCACCTTGCCTTGCCACTCGGGGTGCACCCGCAAGCTCAGCCCGTGTGCGCGCCCCCACTCACTCAATATGGTCCCCAATCCCACCAACTCCTCGTCGAGGTTTTCCACAGCCCACGTTTCTGCCTGCCGCCCCGCAAATAGGTTGCTGAGCCAGCGCCCAAAACCCTGCTTATACGCATCCCGCGGCAGTGGTTCCGGCCAGTTCAGGTCTGGCGCCACGCTTGACTGGTCCAGCCGCCATGCCTGCAGCCACTCGCGCCCGCGCAAAGGCCGGATAAACAGATTGCCAATGCGGTCTGGGCTGCGATTACTGGTCGAAAGCGGCAGCAGCCGGAATTGGTTATACGAAGCATACCAGGAGGTCATGCTGCCAATGATCTTGAAGTCAAGCATCCTGTACAGCGAGATCGCCCCTACATTGTCATGGTGTACCTGCAAGAGGATTTCATTCCCCTTTTGCCGTTCTACCATGTCAATCACTTCTTCCATCAACATACGAGCAATGCCTCGTCGCCGAAAATCAGGGTGCACCGCCACATTGGCAACCAGATAGCGCCCAGGGCGGCTCGTCGTCAGCAAAGAGACATTCCCAACAATATCGCCCGATTCCTCCCACACGAAACCAGGTACAATACCATCTACCATCTGCCGCAGCCGCAAAACAACCCAGGGCTGTTGCGCCAGACTCATCCGGTTCAAGAGGCGCTGGCTATCACTATCCAGCGACGAGCTAAAAACCAGATTGAGAAGCGCCAAAACCTGAGGAATATCCTTCCTCAGGTTAATAGGGCGCGGACCGTTTTTGGATCGCGTGGAATAGCTGAGTGGTGCTGCAACCATTCCTTTCTCCATGCGCGAACAGCCGGAGGGCGCCCTCCGGCTCCGCGCTACTCTTCTAGCGCCTTGAGCAAGTTCTCAGCCTCCTCGACGCTAATAATACCCTTCTCCAACATACTCAGGATCTTCGTCTGCTCTTCAGCAGAAGGACCCTCGCTTTTCTTAGGCTTCGGCGGTGGCGGCGCTGCCCATGTCGTGGCCTGGGCACGGGTCCGATCCGCCTGGCGCATGGCCCGTTGCATCGCCCGTTCCGTATGTCGCGCCGCGCGGTCGGCCATCTTCTGTGCAAACTCAACCCCCAGGTGTTGCTCCATGCGCTCCGACAACTCTGCCATACGCGCACCTATCTCGCTGCTGATCTGCTGGCCCAACCCGGCCAGCTCACCCCCCAGTCCGGCAAACTCAGCGCCAAATCCAACCCACTCCGAGCCGTAGTCAACGTCCCATTCTTCTTCAGCGCTGCCCTTCAGAATCACAGTGCCGCCGGCCTCCAAAATCAATTGTGTTTCACCATCTCCAATTCGTCCACTGAACTGATTATCCTCCTGCACCACGTCTTGCAGGTCCAACCGGTTCTGCACACTGCTCGCCGTAATCAGCACATTGAGTGGCTCCTTGAGCGGCCAGCGAACCACAATATCTCCCTGGGCGCTGCAGTGGTGTTTGCCGGCAGGTAATCCACCCTTCAGGCGGATGTCGCCGCGCACATTCTGAACCATCAGCTTGCCGCCCAGGTTATTCAGGTTGACATCGCGTTGCGCAATGTCAATCTGGGTCTGCTCGTTAATCGTATGCAACGAGACATCGCCCATAGCTTCCGCAATATGAACTTCCCCTTCCACATAGCGGATAGCCACGTCGCCGTGAACGCTGTTCAATGTTGCTGCGGCCACATTGCGCAATGCCGCGTCACCCATGACCTCCTGAACAGCCACTGGCCCGTTCAGGTTGCGCACTGCCAGATCGCCGGCAATGTTGTCAGCCTCCAACTTATTGCCATTCTTCACGACTACGCTACCGTGGACTTCACCCAGTTGCAGGTCGCCATCAATACCCTTCACAACCACACTGCCGCCCACTCGTTGCAACGTCACGCTGGCCTGTGTGGGAACCATCACCTTCAACGAACCGGACGCCTGTAGCTCAATGATGTCAGGGTCCTTGCTGTCCACAGTGTGCTCGCCTTTGACTGCGACCGCCAGCTCGGGCCACCCTTTAAGTACCACATCGCCCTGACAATCGGTGATCGTAATGACTGGCGCTTTGCCGGTCTCGTATCTCACTTTACTACTCATTGTAACCTCCGCTCTCTGCTTGACGACTCTCTGCTTGAAGACGTGAGCCTATGAGCAAATTCAACCCAGATAGATCTGGACCCGCTCTCCCTGATGCTCGTCATCAATGTCTATCAGCATGCCCTCGCCACTCTTTAACGAGGAACGTAGCATCTGCCAGTCAGCCTTGCTCAGCTCAGGCAGCACGCCGCTGCCAAGCTTTGCGCCGAATTTCAGTAGACCAAGGGGAATGTTGACCTGGATCTTGCTACGGCCAGATTTGTAATCATCGATCCGGATGTGAAGCCAGTTGAGACTATCCTCGGACTCCCACTCGGTCTCGCCGGACATTTCCTTCTCAACAGCCTCCTTCACAGGAGCCACCTGCACAGGAGCCTCTTCTACAGGAACTTCTGCCACAGATGTTTGCACCTCAACCGTTTCGGGCGCGGCTTTCTCGCTTTGCGGCGCGCCCTCAGCCACACCGGCATCGCCCTGTAGTAGTTGGGCGCCCTGGCTGGCGCTCAGCTTTCCCTCCGCCACCATTTCCAAAATCTTGCGACGTTCTTCATCGGTTGCCATTTCTCGTTCTCCTACCCCAACCGGGGCCTAACCGGGGTCCTACAACGTGACTTCAGGGAAGCGCTCCGTCAGAGTCTAGCTGCGTAGAAGCTCCACGGCCTCTTCTGCCGTCATCTTTCCATCGGCCACGTCCTTGAGAATGGAACGGCGCTCTTCTTCAGACACACCGTCCTTCTCAGGCTCGCCGACCTCATAGCCAAGCGCCCGAATCAGGTCATTTAGACGGGAGCGCACAGCAGGATAAGACATACCCAATTCCTGTTCCACGCGGGTAATCTTGCCCTCACACCGGATAAACGTCTCCATGAACTCAAGTTGCTCCTTATTCAGGTGATAAAGGCGCCCGAGTGCGAAGTGTCCTTCCAGAGCTGTATCACAGTTGCGACAGTGCAGACGTGTTACTTCCAGGTTGCTGCGGCAAATTGGGCATAAACCAATGACTGGATTCATCTCGTTGTTCTATCTACCTCATTCACCAGTGTGGTCAAAACCGTGTCCTCTACTGATGATCTACGCTCGCTGCACAACAAAATTTAGCTACAACGCAAATATTACAAGAGTAATTTACGTTTGTCAACACTTTTATAAAAATTATCAATGACAAACTAAATTTTCTTTATGTCGCTGTGTATTTTCTTAAAAATACCGCCCTTTTTGGCTATTTGCGCCATATTTTCACGCAAAGAGAGGAAAATGACGTAGCTCAACCCCAAAAAACAGGCTCCCATGAAGAACAGTGGCGTAAGTCGATCACGTTCCAGAGCGATTCCCATCCCCACCCCTGCATAGAGCGCCAGGCACAACTCAGTAAGAATTAGCCAATCAACCGGGTTGTGATACCTCTCTCCTGGCTGAGAGCCAGAACCCAGCTTCGGTGTTCGGTTGAAGCTGGTATCGTGCCCCAAGGCCCCTTGCAACACGGCGCGTGTGATTGTCACCGAAAGGCCCAGCACCGTCAGCAGCAACAGCGGTAACCGGAAAATCCGCTCCTTCCAGTCGGTGTATAACTGCCTCTGGCTGACCAGGAAGAGTAACGGCTGCCCCAGCCCGGCCAGGCTTAACGGCGCCATCCAGACGCTCATATCAAGGTTGATATAGAGCAAAGGTATCTGTAACAGAAGCAAGAGGAGAACCAGCAGGCTGGTCGCATAGGAGGCCATCGTCAGCAGGCCATATAGTCGCGTACCCAGCGGTAGATGACGGCTGCGCAAAATCTGCCAGCCGTATTTACGCAAACATTGAGTCGCCCCCTTGGCCCAGCGCGATTGCTGGCCGCGATAGCCGCTTATCGTGGACGGCAACTCGGCTGGAGCAATCACATCTGGCAAGAAGTGGAAGTTCCAGCCGCTCAGGAACGCTCTGGTGCTGGCGCACAGATCCTCGCACAGGGTGTCAGACTGCCAGCCGCCGATTGCCTCCAGGCAGGAGCGCCGCCAGACACCTGCTGTTCCGTTAAACTTGGGGAACAGGCGCGCGCGGTGGCGCACTGTTTGCTCAATAATGAAATGCTTATCCAATGCGATAGCCTGGATGCCGGTCAGGGCCGACGTTTTGGGGTTGACGTGTGCCCATCGCGCCTGCACCACCCCCAACCGCTCATCGTCCAGGAAGTAAGGAATGGTCCGGTAAAGAAAATCTGGCGGCGGTTGGAAATCAGCGTCAAAGACGGCCACAAACTCTCCTCGCGCCGCCGCCATGCCCTCGCTCAACGCCCCCGCCTTATACCCTTTGCGGTGCGTGCGGTGCAGCAGAGTAATATCGACTCCCTGGTTGCGGTAGTGGGCAACCAGCGCCTCTGCCCGCGCCGTGGTGTCATCTGTGGAGTCGTCCAGAACCTGAATTTCCAGGCGCTCCCTGGGATATTGCAGGTTTGCCGCGCTGTGGATGAGGCTGTCGATGACAAACTTCTCATTATAGAGGGGCAACTGAACAGTTACCGGTGGCAAGGCAGAAGGGGAATAAGGCGGCGCAGGCGAATCACTGCCCTGGTGCCGCCAATAAAGATAAAGGGTGATCAGGCCCAGCCAGCCATAGAGCGCCAGTCCTCCGACGACGACAAAGTAGAGAATCTTCACCAATGTACTGGTCATGATTCTTTGTCAGCGCGTCGCACGACCCGTTTGCTGCGCTTGTTAAATGTGCCTCGCGGCAGGAGGATACGCCGCCCACAACCCTGGCAGACCAGACCAATATCAACACCCAGACGAACCACCTCCCATTCGTCACTCCCGCACGGATGTTTCTTTCGTAACTGAACAATATCGCCTAACTGTATTTCGATCGTCATAACGATGTCTCATTATAACGTGAACAACGCGCGCACGATAGATGCTTATCGGCACTTGGCTCACAAATCGCTATAATCCTTTAAGCGAATCTTATCATAGGAGTCCCAGATGCTCTTTTTCGGCTTTGACATTGCCACAATCATCGCTTTCATCATCACGGCGACATTGGCCTTTGCCTATCACGAATTTGCCCACGCCATCGTAGCAGACCGCATGGGTGACTACACCCCGCGTTCCTACGGTCGAATCACACTCAACCCCTTCGTCCACCTGGATCTGTTCGGGATGCTCATGCTGCTCCTGGCTGGCTTTGGCTGGGCCACCACCCCCGTCAACCCTAACAACCTGCGTGGCAACCCACGCACCTCAATGGCCATCGTCGCCGTCGCCGGTCCTGTCGCCAATTTGCTCATGGCCGTCATCTGGGCCATTCCCATCCGCCTGTTCAACCTCGATCCCATCTTTGCCTCACGCGATGCCAGTTTCGCCCTGCCCACCCTTTTCCAGCTCTGCTTCATCGGCGTTCAAATTAACCTACTCCTCTTTGCCTTCAACCTCATTCCTATTCCACCCCTCGACGGCTTCACCATCCTTATGGGCATTTTGCCACCCGAAATGGCCTATCGACTGGCGCCATTGCGCCAATATGGCACCCTGATTCTGCTCGCCGTCATTTTCATCTTGCCGCGTCTGGGGCTTAACATCCTTGGCTGGTTCCTCAACCCCGTGATGAACAAGATAATGCCCCTGCTCTTGGGATAAGTCCCGTCTAATGGATCCCGCCTACCGTGTGCGCCAGTTCTGGCAGCTACTCACTGCTGCCCCACTGCCGCCAGAAGCCTGGCGCGAAATCAGCGCCATCCTGACGCCTGATGAAGTCGCCCTCTTCCACCAATTTTCAGCCGCCGACCGCCAGCACAGCTATCGCGTGATGCAAACCTTGCGCCAGGCCGGTTGCGAGGAACGCGAGCTTCTCGCCGCTGCCCTCCTTCACGACGTGGGTAAAACCAGGTACCGGCCCCGCCTCTGGGAGAGGATTGTGGGTGCTGTTGTGGAAACGCTTTGCCCGCGCTGTGTGTGGCGCTGGGGCCAGGGGCCGGCGCGGGGCTGGAAGCGGCCGTTTGTCATCCGCCGCCAGCACGCCGACTGGGGGGCAGAGCTGGCGCAAAAGGCCGGCAGTTCCCCGCGCACCGTGGCCTTCATCCGTCACCATCAGGACAAACAACCAGCGGCGCTCGACAGCCAGATGCAGGAACAGCTTCGCCAGTTACAGTGGGCCGACGACCAGCACTAACGTCACTGGCGCAATGGCAGGGACATCGCTACCATATGGCGCTATACTGCAGACGGTAACCGTCTTCCAACCGTCTTCCAACCGCCTTGCAGGGAATTCAGGCAGCCCGGCGCACAACCGCCGCGCCTGCGTTGGAGGCAACCGTAGCTGTGCAATTTACCGACCAACTTGGCCGCACCATCAGTCTACCCACTACACCACAACGCATTATCTCCCTGGTACCATCGCAAACTGAACTTCTTTTTGACCTGGGCCTGGATGAAGAAGTCGTGGGCGTCACCCGTTTCTGCGTCCATCCTGCGCAAAAGTGTCGCACAAAGACAATCATCGGCGGCACCAAACAGTTCAACTTCGAAGCAATCGCCCGCCTGCAGCCAGACCTGATACTGGGCAACAAGGAAGAGAACTATCGTGAAGGAATTGAAGAGCTGCGCCAGAGCTACCCGGTCTGGCTCAGCGACATCACGACGCTTGAAGATGCCTGTGCCATGATCAGCTCCGTCGGGGCCATGGTGCGCCGCCAAACGGCCGCAGCACAAATCATCTCTGGCATCTACGAAGCCTTTTCTTCCTTGCCACAGGGACCCCCGTTGCGAGTCGCTTATCTGATCTGGCGCAAGCCCTATATGGTCGCGGGCAACAGGACCTTTGCTAACACCATGCTACAAAGGGCCGGCTTTGTGAACGTCTTCGCTCACCTGCCCCGTTATCCTGAAATTACACCTGCCCAGCTCATCGCCGCAAAGCCGGATCTACTTCTCCTACCTTCAGAGCCATTCCCCTTTTCCGAAAAACACCGGAAGGAATTTCGCTCCCACATGCCGGCGACGCCAACGCTTCTGGTAGATGGTCAGATGTTCACCTGGTATGGTAGCCGCCTACTGCGCGCTGCAGCTTATTTCCGTAGTCTGCATCACCGCTTGCAAGCAGCAGGTGTTGCCTGAAAAGGGATTCCTATGACATTTCGCTTGCGCCAGATCGGGCGCCGGCATGAACGCAATCCAGATGAGGGTGCCCGCCCCCTGAGCAGAGAAAACCTGAGTCTCTTTAGACGCCTCTTACGCTACATCGCTCCTTATAAGAAATGGATGGTCGTCTCCATCATCGCCCTGCTCTTCAGTGTAGCGCTGGGCCTCATCCTGCCCCTGGTCATCCGTAATCTCGTAGACGTCGTCCTCATCGATAAGAACCGGCCCCGGCTCAACCAGTTGGCGTTGTTCCTGTTCGGCGTCTTTATCATCCAGGCCATTTTCAGCTTCATCCACCAGCTTTCACTGGCCTATGTCGGTGAGCGGGCCATCGCCGACATACGCATCGCTCTCTTCAGCCATCTGCAGCAACTCTCGCTCAAGTTCTACGCTGACCGGCGCACGGGCGAAATCATCTCACGCCTCACCAATGACGTGTCGCTATTGCAAGAAGCGATTACGGGCAACCTCGTCGCCTTATTGCGCCAGTTCATCACTCTTATCGGGGCCGCCGTGCTGCTCTTTGTCCTCAACTGGCGTCTGACCCTGGTCATCCTCACCGGCATTCCAATCATCACCCTGCTCATGGTGGCCCTCGGCCGCCGCATTCGCCGCGCCTCGGTTGATGTGCAAGACCGGCTGGCCGAAGCGGCTGCCGTGGTCGAGGAAGCCGTCTCCGGCATCCGCATCGTCAAATCCTTTGCCCGTGAAGCGCACGAGATTGAACGGTTCAGCGCCCGCGTGAACGACACATTCGCTGCCGCCATGAACCGCGCCCGCGTGCGCTCCATCCTCAGCCCTATCATTGGCTTCATGGCCTTCGCCTCCATCACCATCACGCTCTGGTTCGGCAGTTACGAAGTCATCCAGGGTCGGCTGACGGCCGGTGGGCTAGTCGCCTACCTTGTCTACACCCTGATGGTCGCCACACCCATCGCCTCCCTGGCCGGTCTCTATGCCCAGTTCCAATCAGCTCTGGGCGCTGCTGAGCGGCTCTTCGACATTTTGGACACGCAAAGCGAAATTGAAGAGAGACCCAACGCCCCCGCCCTGCCTCGCGTCGTCGGCGAAGTCGCTTTCGAAGCTGTCTCCTTTGAGTACACAGAAGCCATGCCCGTCTTGCACCAGGTCACTTTTTGCGCCCAGCCCGGACAGATCATTGCCATTGTCGGGCCTAGCGGCGCTGGCAAGAGCACACTGGTCAACCTCATTCCCCGCTTCTATGATGTCAGCGCCGGCCGTATCACCATCGATGGCCACGATGTGCGCGCTGTCGCTCTGCAATCGCTGCGGGCGCAGATTGGCCTCGTTCCGCAAGAGACAATTCTCTTTTCAGACACCGTCGAGGCCAATATTCGCTATGGCAAGCTCGATGCGAGCAGGGAGGAGATTGAGGCCGCCGCCCGCGCGGCTAACGCCCACGATTTTATCGTCAATGACCTTGCCAATGGATACCAGACGCGGGTAGGCGAACGAGGCGTTAAGTTGAGCGGCGGCCAACGTCAGAGAGTGGCTATCGCCCGCGCCATTCTCAAAGATCCACGCATCCTCATCCTGGACGAAGCAACTTCCTCGCTCGATAGCGAGAGCGAGAAACTGGTGCAGGAAGCGTTGGAACGGCTGATGGCCGGGCGCACCTCATTTGTCATCGCCCACCGGCTGAGCACCGTGCTTAACGCCGACTGGATTCTGGTCCTGAACCAGGGCCGGCTCGTCCAGCAAGGAACGCACGCCAGCCTCCTGGCTGAAAGCAGCGGACTCTATGCCCGCCTCTATCAAATGCAGTTCCGCGACAGCAACAGAAGAGAAGGCGGCATAGAGAGCGACCTGATTGGTGCTTCCCTCAGACGTCCGGCGCAAGGTCCTTAATCGGCTGGCGCGTTGCCACCGTCCACCCCGTATTCTCACACTGCGGGCAATACGTAAAAGCCTCAGCTTCCCAGAACTTTTTCGTCTCGCCACAATTCAGGCAGGCGTAAAGCCCTTCCTCCGGCGCCAGATCCTCCACCGTATAGGCCGGCGGCGGGGAGATATCCCAGGGTGGAATAAGCGGCAGGCCCGGTCTGGCCTCGTCCACATCATAAAGAAAAACACTCACCTGCCCGCTCTGCTCCAGATAAACTCGCTTGACCTCGCCTAGCTGCGCGGCTCTGTTCACCCGCAAAATCGCAAATAGCTCCTCTCGCGCCAGCGCCTCCATACGCATCCCCTGCAGGTCCAGCCGGCCATCGGCCACAAGCCTCACGGGCACTCCCCCCACAAATCGCTCCACACCTTCGTTCCATTGTACGGCCCAGGCCATACCCCGCTCTAACGCCACCACCACTACCACCACAATCATAGCGTGGAGCAAAGGCACCGCAGGATAGAACATAGGGTCGCCGACTGCAGAACCGAGAGCAATGATAATCACATAATCGAATGGAGAAAGCTCCCTCATTCCCCGCTTACCAACCAGGCGCAACATCAACAGCGCCCAGAGATACATAATGATGGTACGAGCAACAACTTCCACGTAAAACAGCAAAGGCTCATCGCCCAGGAACATGCGCTGAAGGTCAAAAGCCTGCTCGACGTCCAATTTACCCTCCCACACTAGATTATACGCCTATCAACTGTGCAACGGGTGGCAACCGGCTACCGCCAACCAGCATCTGGCCTCTTATCGGCTAGAAGAGGGTTCCTCACTGTTTCGTCCGGCGAGAAACAGGTAGGCGTACAGCAATATCCCGCTTCCGATGCCCACAGCCCACTTTACGGGCCACGCCAGCAATTCGTTGGGCGAAATGAAGCCCTCAATCAGGCCGGCAACGACCAGAAGCGGCGCCGCCCCTATCAGCAGCCGCACCGCCTTTTGCGCCGCCAGCCGCAGTGCATCGCGCCGCCGCAACAATCCGGGACGAATCATCGACCACCCTATCAGCAACCCCGCCGCGCCGGCCATAAAGATTACGGTCAGCTCAATGACACCGTGCCCGATGACAAACGTCCACAGCTCAAAACCAACGCCATAATGGATCGTCAGGCCCGTAAGCCCGCCAATCAGCACACCGTTCAGGAGCATGATGTACACCGTCAGTAACCCCGCCAGCATCCCCCCGCTGAAGGCCATGAAGGTCACTTGAATATTATTGCGCATGATGAACGCCGAAGTATACGGTCGCTCCTCAACCGGAATTTCCGTCCACAGCTCCTGTTCTTCAATCAGCGGGAGCAAATCCTGGACCATAGGCGGAAGCAAGGCTCGCGAGGCCTTCGGATTCCAGCTAGTTACCAGCCCGACCAACAGCCCAGGCACAATGAAAAGCAGCGCAGAGGCCACAAAAAAGGGGAGGACCGAGCGGAAGGTGGCCGGAAAACCCGAGACGATAAACCTCTTGAGGCGGCTGAGCGCAAGCGGCTCATCCTGATAAACAGTGGCATGCCCCTGGCCGACGAGCTGGTTCAGATATTGAGTTACCTGATGGCCGGGAAAATCGCGTTGAGCCAGGGCCAGATCGGCCGCTGCTCCGCGGTAAAGGTTACTTAGCTCGCTAATCTCCTCAGCGCTAAGTTGTTTGATATTGCGCCGGGCACGAGAAAGCAGTTGCGAAAATCGATCCCAATCCGAGCGACGTGTTTGGTAGAGTTGATCAGGCGTCATGAATTTGATTATACACAAAAAGTGGCGCTACGCTTTGCGAAGCAGCGACTGCCGCAGGTTGTCACTCCACCCACCGGACATTACAATCTCCTCCAAACTTAACCCAACGTAACCCAAGAGTTGCAACCGGCCTCAACAATCACACAGGCATATCATGAACGAACCTGGCATCATCGCCGACGAATATCTCGACATCAACACACCAGAAAATGTCGTTTTTGGCTATCAGGTCGCAGGCATTGGCTCACGATTCCTGGCGGCGCTCATTGACACCATCCTCATTGTCATCCTACAAATAGTGGTCTATCTGACCTTGCTGCTCATCATTGCCAATCTGGCCAACCTCGACGACCTCACCTCCGACAGCAACATCTCCTGGCTGGCAGCAATCTTTGGCCTGATCGGCTTCGCCTTCCTCTGGGGTTACTACATCTTCTTCGAGCTACTGTGGAACGGACAATCTCCAGGGAAACGGCGGATTGGGCTGCGTGTGATTCGTCAGGATGGCACGCCCATCAGTGCGGCCGAAGCTGTGATCCGTAATCTCGTGCGCATCATTGACTTCCTACCGCTCTATTATGGTGTGGGAGTGATCTCGATGTTCATAGACGGTAAAGCGCGCAGGCTGGGCGACCTTGCAGCGGGAACCCTGGTAGTCTATGACCAGGGCCAGATTACGCTGGAATCCTTAGAAGCCGCTCACGCTGCCACGAAGCGCCGTTGGGCCTTCAACGTCACCGAATCTGAGTGGGCACATCTACCCCTGCGCCGCCTCCGTTCCCGCGATATAGAGCTGGCGCGAAGCTTCCTCGAACGTCGCTATGATATTGAGAATCATGTCGTGCTGGCGCACCAACTGGCGCGTTCTATGCTGGAAAAGATGGAAGCGCCGGCTACGGAGATGACGGAGATGCAAGCCATCTCCCTCCTGGAAACTATCGCTCGTCTACACGACACAGCCGGCGAACGTTGATAGCAAAGTGGTGAGCTGACTAACGGCGCCCCAACCCACTGCCGGCGAAACCGGTTGTATTTCGCGGCCTCATAAACATCTTAGCCGGGAGCTTGAAACCGTGAATTTGTAACCGTTCCGTATAGTAGGGACGCAAGCCGGTGGGCGCAAAATCTCCCACAACTTTCCCCGTAGAATCCTGGCCCTGCTCTTCAAACTGGAAGATATCCTGCATGACCACGTTCTCGCCTTCCATGCCCGTAACCTCTGTAATATGTGTCACTCTGCGGCTGCCGTCGCGCAACCGCGCCTGCTGCACAATGAGCTGCACCGCAGAGGCAATCTGCTTACGCACGATTTCCAGCGGCATATCCATCCCTGCCATCAACACCAGCGTTTCCAGGCGCGAAATCGTATCGCGTGGCGTGTTGGCGTGTACGGTGGTCAGGCTACCATCGTGACCGGTATTCATCGCCTGCAACATATCCAATGCCTCGCTACCACGGCACTCGCCGATCACAATCCGCTCTGGTCGCATACGTAAGGAGTTACGCACCAGGTCGCGGATGCTGACTTCCTTCTCATCGTCATGATGAGCATGGCGGGTCTCCAACCGCACGACGTGCGACTGGTTCAGGCTCAGT
This sequence comes from uncultured Ardenticatenaceae bacterium, assembly GCA_964602995.1. Classification (GTDB taxonomy): domain Bacteria; phylum Chloroflexota; class Anaerolineae; order Promineifilales; family Promineifilaceae; genus JAAYYY01. Next base: position 10,885 of record CAZRTM010000032.1, on the reverse strand, counting down.
TCTGCAGAGTCCTCGATCGTCACAATGCGCTCCCCTTCGGGAATGAAGCCGGACAGCACATTGAGAAGCGTCGTCTTACCCGAACTTGTTCCCCCGGCAATCACGACGTTTAGCTTGGAAATGACACACGCTTCCAGGAAGTTGGCCATATCCTCCGAAAGGCTGCCAAAACGGATCAGGTCATCAATGGTCAGCCGTTCTTTAGAGAACTTGCGGATCGTAATTGAGGGGCCATCGATGGCGCAGGGAGGGACAATGGCATTCACACGAGAACCATCCGGCAGACGGGCATCGACCAGTGGCGTCTTGGCATTCACACGTCGCCCCAGAGGTTGGACGATCTTATTAATGATACGCTCCACGTGCCCATCGTTAACAAAGCGCACATTGGTCAGCGTCAGCTTTCCCGCACGCTCCACATACACCTGATGCGGGCCATTAACCATCACTTCACTGATGCTATCGTCGCTCAGGAGGGATTCCAACGGGCCAAAACCGACGACCTCATCCACGACGCCGGCAATAAACTGTTCTTCCTGCTGTGGCGGAATCTTAATCTGTTTATGCTTCTTCACCGCCTGTATGCGCTCCCGCACAAGGTTGATCGTGGCCGGAGAGCGGTCTATCTTTATCTTCTGTTGCTGGAAGGAAGCCTCCAACCAGTTCGCCAGTTGAAGCTTCAGAGCCGACAGATCGTTTTCAACACGAATGCCGTTAGAACCGCCGTCGCGGAGTTCGGTGGAGGATGCAGTGGATGCGGCAGTCATATTTTCTCCCTCAATCCGGCAAAAGCCGGCAGCTAAGAATGGGCGATGCACAACCCCATGTTATCCACGGAAATATAACATCGCTCCCCATCCACTCAATGGTGTAAAAGTACCAGGATCTACTTTCTCTGGCAGGAGTCGCTGATTCGACTATACTTTGTGCCATGAGACTTGCCAGACTACTCCTCCTGCTACTGTTGCTCACCGGCCTTGCCCTTTCCGCCTGCGATCTCAACGAAGAGAACGGTACGGTAACGCCAACTGTTGCCGCGCTGCAAGTTCCGACGGTGGCATCAACGCCAGCACAAGTAACACCAATCATCCAGACTCCTGGCACTCCCCCCGTCTCAAGGGCCATCACCCTCACGCTATGGACAGCCCCCGAGCTGGCCCCTGATCCCGAGCTGCCGGGAGGAGCAGTTCTTGCCGAACAGCTCGAAATCTTTGACAGCGATCACTCCCAGATCCAGCTTGTTATCGAAACGAAAACAGTAAGCGATCAGGGCGGAATTCTCAGTTACCTGCGCACCGGCCGCTCAGTAGCCCCCACCATTCTCCCTGATATCGTCACGTTACCCGCTGGCCAGCTTTCCAGCGCCGCGGCCCAGGGCCTCATCTATCCCATCGACCCCTACCTGGAAAGTGGGATGACGGGCAATCTCTTCCCGGCCGCGCAATCTCTGAGCCAGGTCGATGGTCGCATCTACGGCTATCCATTCGCCCTGACAAACATTCAACATCTGGTCTATAACAGCCGCCTGATCACTGAAACTGTCTCCACCGAGTGGTCCGAGCTTACCGCAGCGCCCCCCGGGCGGCTCATATTTCCCGCAGCGGGCATCGCTGGCGCTGAGCTGACCATGCAGTTCTACCTTGAGAACGGCGGCTCTTTTCTCAACGATGCGGGACAGAGTACCATCCAGTTAACTCCGCTCATTGCCGCACTGGAAGAGATACGCAACGGCGTCAACAGCAATCTGATTGTGACGGAGAGCGGCAGCACCAGCAGCATTGAGCAGGCATGGCAAATCTTCCAGAATAACCCGCAATTTATGGTACAGACCACCGCCTCCCACTTCTTGCAGCAACTTGCTACTTCAGACAACATCGATTACGAGCTTTCTCCTCTTCCCGGTCTGACTGGTGCTTCCACACCTCGGGTAAGCGCATGGACCTGGGCCATCAGCACGCCTGATCCTTCACGACAGGCCGCGGCTGCAGAGCTGCTCCACTGGTTAGGCTCCACCTCCAACATCGGCGCCTGGACACAGGCAAGCGCCATGCTCCCCTCACAACCCGGCAGCCTCGATGAATGGCCCGACGGCGCCTATGTCTCCTTCTTGGAAGAACAGCTCCAGGCTGCCGAACCTGCTCCGCCCGGCCTGAACAGCACTGTGATGCAAGCACTGAGCCAGGCCACGTCTACAGTCATCTTAGGATTAAGTTCGCCCGACGAGGCAGCGGCCCAGGCCATTGAATCACTCGAACAGTAAGGTGGCGCCCTATCACCCATGCGCTCTAACAGGATTTGTCCATGATTCCCCGTTTTGATGACTATGCGCAGCACGTTCAGGAGATGATCGACGCGGCCATCACCGCAGCCGACCCTGCCAATGCCGTCCGGCGCAATCTACAGAAGAATGGCCGCCTGCTGAACGTCGGTGGTTTCCAGTATCGCCTGGATAGTGGTCGCGTGTTCCTGATTGCCGTGGGAAAGGCCGCACTGAAAATGGGCAAGGCAGCCCTGGAAAGGCTGGAAGGCGAAATCTCTGCAGGCGTGATCATTACCAAGCAGACGGAACCGGGTATACCCCGGCGTTATGACGCCAGCGTCGGCCACCATTCAGCCCAGGTTGCCGTTTTTGAAGCTGCCCACCCTATCTCCGATGAGAGCAGCCTCCGCGCCTCTAGCTATGTCGTCGAGATGTTGGAACAGACCCAGCCCAACGACCTCGTGCTCTGCCTCATCTCCGGCGGCGCCTCGGCTTTGCTCTCCCAACCCTACCTGCCCCTGGCACAATGGCAGCACTTGAACCGGGCCTTGCTAGAAAGCGGCTGCACCATCAACGAGCTTAACTGCGTGCGTAAGCAGCTCGACCGGCTTAAAGGCGGAGGACTGGTTGAACTGGCAGCCCCCGCCGCTACGATCAGCCTCATCCTCAGCGACGTGGTCGGTAATCCGCTGGACATCATCGGCAGCGGCCCAACCGCGCCCAATCCGCAATCTCCGGCCGAAGCGCTATCAATTCTGCATCGCTACAACATCGATCGCGTGGTGGCCCCCGATACATGGACACGCATCACCCAACGGCTGACCGATCCGCGCGCAGCCACCTCTGTCTCCCGCTTCAACCAGTTCGAGGCGCATAACGTGATCATCGGCGATGTGGGCACGGCAACCAAAGCAGCGTGCGCCCGCGCTGAGCAACTGGGGTTTGAAGCTCAGGTGCTAACCAAACAACTGGAGGGAGAAGCGCGCGAGGTTGGCCGCGTGGCGGCAGCTCTGGCCAAAGATGCGCCGCCGGGGCGCTGCCTGATCCTGGGCGGCGAAACAACAGTGACCGTTCGTGGCGATGGCGCCGGTGGGCGCAATCAAGAAGTGGCGCTGGCTGCGGCTATTGCTCTTGCCGGTTACGAAAAGCGCGCCTTTTGTAGTGTAGCCACTGATGGTGAAGATGGCCCCACCCCTGCTGCCGGCGCGCTCGTCACCGGCCGAACCGTTCCCATTGCTCTTTCCGCCAGCCTCAATCCCCAGGCATGTCTCGACCGCAACGACAGCTTCGGCTTCTTCCAACGCCTGGGCGAAGAGCATGGCGAACATTGCCTCTTACATCTTGGCCCGACCGGCACAAATGTAAACGACCTGTTGCTGATCCTGTCCTACACCTGAATGGTTCCGCGACCAGATTCGCTCATTTGTCGCCTCAAAACAACTCAGGCATAATGTGAGCCGTATGTCACTTTACAGGGTGGGGCGCCCCAGCGAGGGGTCAGCACCGTAGAACGTCCATGAGAAAGTAGAGGTTCCGAAATGGCTATCAAATTTGGCACCGATGGCTGGCGTGCCGTCATTAGCGAAACATTCACCTTCAACAACCTGAGGCTGGTGGCCCAGGCAATTGCCGACTATGTCAAAGAGGAAAACAGTCAGGATCCAAACGTAGTCGTTGGCTTTGATACACGTTTTCTTTCTGATCGCTACGCCGCTGAAGTGGCACGAGTAATGGCGGCCAATGGCATTCACACCTGGTTGGCGCGAGCAGACACGCCCACGCCGGCTGTCAGTTATGCCATTGTGCACAAAAAGGCGACGGCGGGCGTCATGGTCACAGCCAGTCACAACGCCCCGCGCTACAACGGCGTGAAACTGAAAGCAGCCTATGGCGGCAGCGCCAGCCCCGAGCACAACAAACGGGTTGAGCAGTTGCTAGAGCGCAATATGCAGACTGCCCACGGCCCCAACTTGATGGACCTGGAGAGGGCAATCAAGAAAGAGCTGGTCACCAAGTTCGATCCCAGCTGGGCCTATTACGAACATCTCAGCACGCTGGTTGACCTCGACTGTATTTCTGCCGGTGAGCTGCGCGTGGTCGCCGACGGCATGTTCGGAGCCGGGCGCGGCGCCATTGGCGAAGTGCTGGCTCGCGGGCGTTCGCGCGTCTTCAACATCCGCCACGAAATGAATCCCGGCTTTGGCGGCATTCATCCTGAGCCAATTGAGAAGCATCTGGGTCTGCTGATGTCCACCATCCAGTCCGGGCATTGGGACGTTGGTCTGGCAACCGATGGTGATGCCGACCGTATTGGGGCTGTCGATGCTCGCGGCAACTTTGTCGATCCACACCGTATCTTTGCCCTGGTTTTGCGCTATTTGATTGAAAAACGGGAGTGGAGTGGCAAGGTCGTCCGCACCGTCTCCACCACCCGCATGTTGGACCGAATTGCGGCAAAGCACGGCCTGGAGCTGGTGGAAACACCCGTCGGCTTCAACCACATCGCCAACCTGATGCTGAACAATGGGGTCTTGATGGGCGGTGAGGAGTCCGGCGGCATGAGCATCAAGGGCCACATCCCTGAGGGTGACGGCGTTCTGATGGGGCTTCTCATTCTAGAAGTGATGGCCGATGCCGGCGCGCCCCTGCACGAGGTCGTTGATAATTTGCTGGAAGAGTATGGGCCGGTTCACTACAAACGCGTTGACCTCAAGCTCTCCCGTCCGGTAGCCAAGGCGCAAATGGTCGAATACCTGCAGGCCGCAGCGCCGGCGCAGATTGATGGCGTCGCCATTGAAGAGCTACACACCCGCGACGGCGTAAAATATTACCTCAACGACGGGAGCTGGCTCCTGATCCGCCCCTCGGGCACAGAACCGGTCTTGCGTGTCTATGCTGAGGCGCCTGCTGTGGACAGGGTGGCTGCCCTCTTGAAATTTGGCGAAGAGATGGCTCGCAATGCTTAAACCGGGAGCGCGCCGCTGGCTGGTGGCTTCTTCTGTAGGAGCCTGTTCAGCCAGTGGGCGCTCTCCCCTTCATTCTCCCACCCTTCCAGAGTCGTAAAGCCACTTTGCCGCAGAACGGCATCCAGTTCATGCGGCTCCCAGAAGGTGAAAAAGCGTTGGTGTTGGCTGCCATAGCCGCTCTCCAGCCATCCACTGCCACTCCCCTTCTTCAAAGAGAGATAGACAATGCCCCCAGGCTTGAGGACGCGCCAAAATCCGGCCAGCGTCCCCTTCACATCGCTGCGTTCGATATGCAGCAATGAGGCATTGACCCATAATCCATCGAAGGCCAGGCGAAACGGCAAAAAACGCATGTCGCCCAGCGCATAACGCCCGGGAAAGTGACGGCGGCCCGCTGCCAGCATACCCGCCGAGCGGTCCAGGCCCACCACCCTCAAGCCGTGCTCGCGCAACGCCGCCGCGTCGAAACCAGGCCCACAGCCCACATCGAGCACCGATCCTCCCCGCGGTACCAGCGCCACAAAGCGCTCCATCGCCCGGCGCACCGGCGAGCGGTCGCGCCAACGTTCGAGATAGTCGTCCGCAATCTGGTCATAGCTGGCAGCGGTCCGCGCCAGCACCGAAGCGTTACCCGGCTCGCTCATGCCACGCCCGTATGTTGTGCCTGCCGCAGGGAAGTCGCGATCTGCAATAACGTCTCTCCGTCAATCAACGTAATCGGCTTATCCGCAGCCCACTCCCGCGCCGCCTGCGAAATATCAGCGGTGGTCACCAAAAAGGCGCGCATCGCCCCCTCATGCACCAGGGTCCCGAAAAGCTCTCGCACCACCTCCGCACCAACTGTGTTCTGGTAACGTTTGCACTGCACAATGGCGCGCCGTCCGGACGGCCCTGTCACTTCCAGGTCCACGCCCAGGTCGCCACTGCTCCCCCTGACCACCACGCGGTATCCCTTCTGGCGGAACAACCCCGCAACATACCGTTCAAATGCCCGCGGGCTAAGCATTTTCAGCTTCTCCAGGCTCAGCGGCGGCAGCTCACTTACGTCCTGCTCCCTCTGCGAGAGCCAGTAACGGGAACCCAGCGCCGCCCAGAGAAAAGCCAGCGTAAAGGCCCCGGCAGTCTCCAACAACAACATCGTCTCATAGAAGACAGCCGAGGCACTCTCAATCCATAGCGGCTGCGCCAGCCAACGGTAAAGCAGCCACCCAATCAGGCCGGTGGTCAGCAGCGAGATAAGGGCAACACCAACCCAGTAAGCCCGGCCTGGTCTTTTCCGTCCCGTTTCATCGTCTTGCGCACGTGATGAGAGCGCCAGCAATCTTATTGGGCCGCCAGTTTGATTAAGCTCAAGGCGTACGCTCATAATTCTCAGGGGGCCTCCAGCGCGGAAATGACCTGCGGATGATTAGATGACGCTCAATTCTGTCCCGTTGTCGTCGTTGTATTGCCTGCATCCAGCTCTGTATCCAGTCCATCACCCTCACCATCTGGCGCGGTCTCGTCAACTGGCGGAGCGCCACTGATTAATGTCTCTTCTGAGAAGAAACTGATCCGCCCACGATCATCCAGCGCTGCCAGGCTGATATTAAAGTCTGCGTTGGGATCCAGGCCCGAGATGGCTACGTTACCCGCTTCGCCGGCGCTGATAAAGCGCATCGTAGCATCATAGCTGCCAATCGGACGCGCCATTACGGCATAGCCGGCTGCCCTTTCGTCCACAGGCCAGGTCAGGAGGTAGTTTCCCTCGTCGGCCATGGCCGCGACCGTCGGCGGTGGTGGTGGCGGTGGGGCAGCAGCCATATTGGCAACCGCCGCCACATTCAGTCGGGTAACCTGCACCAGATACTCGTAGTCCAGCTTATCAGAGGTATCTCCCTCACTGTGCTGGTTGCTAAAGTCCTCCACTGATTCCGACAACCGCACGGCAGGCACGCCCACGTTCAGGAACTCGCGGTGATCACCATAGCGACCCTCCCGATCTAATGCCTGCTGGATATCTACCGTAAACATCGGCGAGTAGAGGTCGGCCATCAGCGCCATATAACGCGCAAGCTGAATGGGGCGCGAATTCTCTGGCCCTGGCGCAAATACCCGCACCGACTGCGGGATACCCGGCCGTCCACCAACAAGGTCGTTATTTATAACAGCATCGACAATCATGCCATCCAGCATCACGCGCTGTACGAAATGCCTGCTGCCATACGTTCCCTGCTCCTCGGCTGCCACAGCAACGAAAATGATCGTCTGCTGCCACGACCGTGTGCTGAGCAGACGCGCCGCCTCAAGCAGCACCGACACACCGGAGCCATTGTCATTAGCGCCCGGTGCCAGCGCCTGCCCGTCATTGGGGTTTTGGCCGCGGGAGTCGTAATGGGCCATCATGATAATCGTGCCCGGATGGCTCCCCACACCCGGAAGAACAGCAACCACATTCTGCTGAATGGTTGACGTCGTCCCCAGCGTCAGCGGAAACTCATCATAGGCCACTTCCAGGCGGCCTGAACCGACACGAGTAAACTCCTCATAAATCCAGCGCCTTGCCGCCCCAATGCCATAGTCCGCCCGCTCAGTATCGCTCAATGTATGGCGCGTGCCAAAGCTCTCCAGGCGGCGCACGTAGGCATAGAGATTCTGACGCGAAATGTTGTTGAGTAGCCCCGCAATATCCGGGTCCGGCGCGACGGTGACGTTGCTAATCTGCGTCGACGAGTCGGAGAGAGCCTCAAACTCCACCGTATCCTCGTCAGGCGTCGGCGCGGGAGGAACCGTGGGGATCTCCGGCTGTGGCGGTGGTCCCATCAGGCTACAGGCGCTACTCAACAGCGCGAGGAAGAAAATTAATAGAAAGTTACGCAACGTTACTTCTTATGCTACCTGTTCTGTTCCAGGCGCAGCCGTCCATGCACGGCGCGCTCTCGAACTTTATTTTGAAGCGCCGTCAGCTCCCGTTTGCCCGGTGACTTGCTTCATCAAAGGCCCCAGAATATCAACAGGCACCGGGAAGACGGTCGTCGTGTTGTGTTCCACACCGATGTCCACCAGGGTCTGGAGATAACGCAGCGTCATAGCACCCGGCTCCACACTCATCAGGCGCGCCGCTTCTGCCAACTGCTCAGCCGCCTGTAATTCACCTTCGGCGTGGATAATCTTGGCGCGCCGTTCGCGCTCGGCCTCTGCCTGCCGCGCCATAGCACGCACCATCTGTGAATTCAGCTCTACATCCTTAACCTCAACAATGCTGACCTTGACGCCCCAGGGTTCCGTGGCTTCGTCGATAATTTGCTGCAAGCGCTCGTTGATCGTCTCTCGTTCCTGCAATAGTTGGTCCAGGTCCGACTGGCCGATCACGTTGCGCAACGTCGTCTGCGCGATCTGCCAGGTAGCATTATTATAATCTTCGATCTGGATGACCGCGTTTACGGGGTCAACGACGCGGAAGTAAACCACAGCGTTCACACGCACGGTCACATTATCCGCGCTGATGGCCTCCTGCGACGGCACATCCAATGTAACTGTGCGCAAATCGACTTTTATCATGTTGTCGATAATCGGCACAATGAAGAAAAGGCCTGGACCCTTGGCGCCCTGAACCCGGCCCAGCCGGAAAATAACGCCCCGTTCGTACTCCTGAACAATACGAATCGATGCACTCAGTAGCCCAAGGACCACAAGTACGACAACACAGAGAATTGGCGCTACACCTGTGAAAATTACATCCATGTGAGCCTCCTGATCAGCTCCTAACCTAATATGCTAAAGGGGTAGAAAGTTGAGTGACGTCAGCGCGCCGGCCATCTCGAACGCCAGCCGGTCGCTTAGCGACAGCCGTATGGCGAAAAGCTATATCTATGCTTTACGCCAACTATTATACCGGCTCACCGGCAGTTAACACCTTAATAAGCAAGCATCAAGCATCGACAGGCATCAACAAACTTTAGCCGGCATCGCCCTGCAGCCGCTGCCACACAAGTTCATAATGATGGCCTTCAATAAACTCCACGCTATTCCCGGCCGGATCGCGAAAATAGATGGAGCGCGTACCATGCGGCCACTGCTGCTCGTGCTCAATCTCAATCCCCATTTCCTCCAATCGCCTTCGCCAGCTATCCAGTTCATCGGCCGGAACAGCCAGCGCCACATGCCCCGGCCCATCTGTACCATGCGCTGGAATAGGGCTTTTGCGACTGCCCAGCTTCTTGCGATCAAACAAGATCAATGTCGAATCTGGCCCACTCTGCAGAAAGGTCGCATCACCAAACGAGGCGCTGACAGGCATCTGCAACACCTCATTATAGAAGCGGGTCGCTTCCTGCAACTCATCAACATACAACACTGCTTCGGCTATGCGTAGGATAGTCGGCATCTTCTCACCTTTTGTTATTACAGCACCGGCTCATTCAGACGTCCGTCGCTTTCTACCTCAACCATGAGGCTGGCCCAACTGCTGGGCACGCAACTGCTGCACGTGATGCGGACCTGTGCGGCAGCAACCACCCAGCAACGTCGCCCCCGCCTCACGCCACGCCCGGCTCTGCTCCGCAAACTCCCGCGGCACAGAGAGACCTGTCCAGCGCTTGTTCGTCGCATCATACTGTTCACCCGAGTTAGGATAGACCACAACCGGCTTGTCGGTCACGCTGCGCACAGCGCGAACAAGCGACGAGATGTAGCGTGGAGCCGTACAGTTGATGCCAATGGCAACCACCTGTGGCAACCGCTGCAGCGGCTCAACGCAATCGACAATGGGGACGCCATCACTAATGTGCTCTCCATCACGGCAACTGAAGCTGAACCAGACCGGCATGTCCGGCGTTTCAGCCAATAACCTGGCCAGCGCCCGCGCTTCCACCGCCGAGGGAATCGTCTCGCAGGCCAGCAAATCCGGTCCGCTTTCACTCAGAAGGTGCCAGCGGCGGCGGTGAAAGGAGAGCAGCTCTTCTTCGTCCAGCCCATAGCGCCCCGTGTATTCGCTGCCATCAGCCAGAAACGCGCCATAAGGCCCAACACTGGCAGCCACCAGCGGCCGCAGGCGCCCCTCGCGGTTCGCTTCGTCTGACCAGAATTCGTCTCGCGCTTCCCGCGCCAGCCCAACTGACCGCTGCAACAGCCACTCCGCCTCGGCTTTGCTAAGGCCGGTGCGCACAAAGCCCTGCACCGTTGCCTGGTAACTGGCGCTAATCACACAATCGGCGCCGGCAACCAGATAATCAAAATGAACCTGCCGGATCGCGTCGGGGTCATCCTTCAATAATCGCGCAGACCACAGCTCATCACTCAGATCATGACCGCGCGCTTCTAATTCAGTCGCCAGGCCACCGTCGATGATGAGCACGCCAAAACGCTCTATAAAAGGTTGGATCGGATTCTTGCGAATCATAATCTCAGTCCCGAGTTGAGTAGAACAACCGTTTGTTACTCATGTCCCATACCGGACTATAGAGAAACCTGTTAAAAATATGCTTAGAAAGCGACCGTCCGGGACTGCATTGTAACCCTCTTCCCAGCCACCAGTCTCAACGGTCGCTTTTGCTCTTGTTACTCGTCTGTACCCGAGTCCTGTAACCAGGGTACTAATACGGTAAGATATTCGTTGGAAAGCGTGCGGTGATGTTGACATAGGTCCGTATCATAGGCAAAATCAGAGTAGTAACTGAGT
>CAZRTM010000031.1:35487-36575 GCA_964602995.1 uncultured Ardenticatenaceae bacterium | reverse complement strand
GCCTTAATCGTCGACAGGCGGTGCGCAATGACAATCGCCGTGCGGTCCTCCAGCACCACGTCCAGCCCTTCCTGAATCTGCGCCTCGGTCAGCGGGTCCACACTGGCCGTGGCCTCATCCAGAATGAGAATGGCCGGATCCTGCAGCAGCACCCGCGCCAGCGCCACCAACTGCCGCTGGCCCATAGAGATGCCCTTACCTTCTTCGCCCACATGCGTCTCCAACCCCTGTGGCAGCGCGTCGAGCCAATCACCTCCGCCCACACGCGCGGCCACAGCAACCACCTCCTCGTCGCTGGCCTCTGGATGGCCGTAGCGGATGTTATCGGCCACCGTCCCCGTGAAAAGGAAAGGCGTCTGCGGCACAATGCCCAGTTGGCGGCGGTAACTATGCAGATTGAAAGTGCGAATGTCATGCCCGTCAATCAGCAACTGTCCACCCTGGAACTCATAGAAGCGCGCCACCAACTTACCCAGGCTCGATTTACCCGCGCCCGTGTGGCCCACCAGCGCCAGCGTTTCACCAGCCTCGATGGTCAGGTTGAAACCCTCCAGTACCTGCTCCTTCGGTGTGTAATGAAAATCGAGATCACGGAACTCAATGCGCCCCCGCAGGCGCGGCGCGGGCCGGTTATCAATCTGCACCACCCGCGGTTCAGCATCGATTAACGCAAATACCCGCTCGCTGGCCGCCAGCCCCAACTGGAACTGGCTCCAGAAGGAAGCGATACTCACCAGCGGGAACCAAAAGAGGTTCAGACCCTCGACGAACAGGTAGAAGTCACCACCAGAGACCACATTGTTAATCACACTCATGCCGCCAAAGTAGATGACAACAGCCGTGCCGATGCCCGAGATGACGCCCAGGATGGGGAAAATGCTGCTAAACGTCAGCCCCTGGCGCAGGCTGTGCCGGTAAGTCTGGGCATTGACCTGCTTAAACTCGTCGTAAATACGGCGCTCCTGCCGAAAAGCCTTGGCCACGCCGATACCCGTAATCGACTCCTGCACGTTGGCGTTCACCTCCGCCAGTACCCGTCGCGCCTGCGTGCTCGTCTCCCGTGCAATGCGCCGGAAGGCCAGCGCCAC
>CAZRTM010000031.1:25343-35387 GCA_964602995.1 uncultured Ardenticatenaceae bacterium | reverse complement strand
CCCGTCGCGCCTGCGTGCTCGTCTCCCGTGCAATGCGCCGGAAGGCCAGCGCCACGATTACAACAATCGGGGCCATCGCCAGCACAATCAGCGCCAGTCGCACGTTGATAAACAGCAGCAGCGCAATAACGATGGTGACAATCAACACCTGGCTTATCAAGTCCAGCGTCAGGGTCACCACATTAGAGAAGTCCTGCGTATCCGACGTCACACGGCTGACAATTCTACCCGACGAGAACTCGTCATAGAACGACATATCCCGTTCCAGCACCGCATCAAAGGCATCCGTGCGCAGGTCCAGCACCACGTCCCCCACCGTCTCCGCCGTGTACTTGCGCCGCACATAGTTAAACACCCAGGACAGCACGCCCGAGAGAAAGATGAGCACAATCAGCCACGCCGTTTGCTGCCAGATCGTTTCCCTGAGATTGGCCGCCCCTTCAAGCCGGTCCAGACCCTGCGCAATGAGAAAGGGAAAAGCGGCATTCATCAACGAATTGAACACAATCATGAGCGCCACCAGGCCCATCTTCTTGCCATGCAGCCTGAAATAGCGCACAATGCGGCGCAACAGCTCCCAATCCCCATACTCGCGGTCGTAAGCCTCAGCGTCCAACCCTTCTAGAATGAATCCCATTCCAACCTCCTAACCTGGCCAAACTACCGCCCACTAATTACTGTCCACTGACCACCGATTACTGTCCACCGCTCACTCATACCTCGCAAAAATGCGCCGGTATAAATCACACCGCTCCATCAACTCCTCATGCGTCCCCTGGTCTACAATCTGCGCCTGGTGCAGCACCAGAATCTTGTCGGCGCGGCGAATCTGGGAAAGGCGGTGGGTGATGAGCAGCGTCGTGCGCCCTTCCAACACGCGGCTGATAGCTTGCTGAATCTTGTCCTCGGTAGCGCTGTCAATAGCGCTGGTGGAGTCGTCAAGAATCAGAATGCGCGGGTCGGTCAGCAGCGCACGAGCAATGGCCGTTCGTTGCCGCTGCCCCCCCGAAAGCGTCACGCCGCGCTCGCCAATGACCGTGCGGTAACCATCTGTAAAGCCGCTAATGAAGTCATGGGCCTGAGCCGCTCGCGCCACAGCCTCAATCGCTTCGCGGTCCACCTCTGTGCCCATGCCAAAGCCAATGTTCTCATCCAACGGCCGCGAGAAAAGGAAAATGTCCTGCTCAATGGTCGAAATTTGGGAACGCAAGGAGTCAAGATTCCAGTCGCGCACATCCACGCCATCGATCAGAATACGCCCTTCGTCCACGTCATAAATGCGGTTCACCAGCTTGGTCAACGTCGTCTTGCCCGAACCCGTCTGGCCCACAATGGCGACTGTCTCCCCCGGCTCGGCACGGAAGCTGATGTTACGCAAAATGGGCGCCGCTTGTGGATTGCCACCCGGCCGGAAGGTCACGTTCTCAAAGACGATTTCGCCCCGCACCGGCGCCGCGTATCCATCCTTATTTTCATCCAGCTCCGTTTCCTCCTCCATCAACTCCAGAATACGCCGCGCACCCGCCAGCCCCATCTCCACCAGCGAAAAGGTAAAAATGGAGATAAACGCCGGGAAGCGCAGCACACCCATCAGGCCCATATAGGCCACCAGCTCCCCAATGGTCAACTGCCCGCGCGAAACCAGCCACACCCCGTGCGCAAAAGCGCCGGTCAGAGCCACACCCAGCAGCAACAGTGGCAGGTAACGGGCCTCAATCTCACCCTGGCGCACATACAGGTCGCGCACCTGCCGCGCATTCTCCACAAACTTCTGCCGCTCCTGCGCCTCCTGTGCCGCCGACTTCACCACCTCAATACCGGAAATCGTCTCCTGCAATCCAGCATTGAGCCTGCCAAACTCCATCCGCTGCGCCCCTGCCACCGGGTTCAGTTGTCGCACATAGCGACGCAGCGCAAAGATGTAAGAAATGACGAACAGGACCGGAGCTATTAGCAGTTGAGGATCGATAAAAGCGATGAACGTTATAGGCGCCAGAATGCCCATGATGGACTCAATGATCAGCGCCACCCCGGGGTTCATCATGGGGTTCAACTGCCGCACGTCGTTCGTGGCACGAGCCATGATGTCCCCCACCCGCTGCCTATTATGGAACGTCTGGCTCTTTCCCAGCAGGCTGATGTACAACTCTTCCCGCGCATCCCGCTCCAGGCGCTGGCCCAGCGTTTCCACGGACCAGGAGTTGGTGATATCCAGGAAGCCGCGCACGATGACCAATCCCAGAATGGTCAGAGCCAGTGTCGCCAGCCGCTGCGCACTGGGATCCGGCCTGAGCACTTCGTCAAAAGCCAGCCCTGTCAGCCGTGGCACCGCAGAGAATGCCACATTCGTCAGCGTCGCCGCTAGCAGAAAACTTATCAGAAAATGAGGATAGCGTTTCAGGTGCGACAGGATCCACCGCTTAGGCCCCGACCGGTCATAAACGACTTCATCCGGTACACTGAACTCCCGCTTCACCTGTACCGGCGCCGTTGCTTGCTTCAGCATCATCTCACCTCCACCGAACCGAACGTTTGTTCTGGACGAACTGCCATTCTCGCACATTTTGGGCTCTCGCGCCACCCCAATTTGCTACGAAAATGGGTTGCTTTCACCGTTCTTTTATACAGCACAAGAGCGAACGATAGCAGAGAGTGCAGCAAAGGGCACTGATCATTCAGCGGGTTTTTGCTGTCCGAATGGGCAGGGTGCGCAACTTGCCAGCGAACGGCTCCGCTTTCTCTTTTCCCACACATTTAGTAAAACAGACCTTGACTGGCTCTTCACTACCTACTACTGTTAAATAACAAAAACACATAAAGGAAGCGCCATGTCATATAGTCGTTGGATTCTTGCAGCTCTACACCTCCTCGCACTGGGCATCGGGCTTGGAGCCATCTGGTGGCGCGCCCGTGCCCTGGGGAACGAATTGGACGAGGAGCATCTGAAGCGGCTCTTTTATGCTGACAATCTCTGGGGCATCGCCGCTGTGCTGTGGATTGTCACCGGTCTACTGCGCGCCTTTGCCGGGTTCGAAAAAGGAAGCGATTACTATCTGAATAATAGCGCTTTCTTGATTAAGATGGGGCTTCTGGGAATCATCCTGCTTCTCGAAATCTGGCCCGCCTCCACCTTCGTGCGTTGGCGGATTCAACGAGGTCGTGGACAGGCCATCGACATCGACTCTGGCCGGACCAGCCTCTTCGCCACCATCAGCATGATCCAGGCGCTGCTCGTTGTGCTTATGGTCTTCGCTGCCACAGCCATGGCGCGAGGCTTTGGTAGCTGAACCGGGCGGCCATGCTGGCATAGGGTTAGGTTTTAAAGGCTGAGAAGAAGGGCGATTTTGTAACGTTTTGGCGAGCTAACCGTTTAACTTACAAACGGAACATTCACTTCCCTTATCACATTTTAAGGGTTATAATTAAGAATGTCCTGATCGCATGCCACCGCTGTGCCATGCACGCAGTTCTGTCACGGTAGCCATCATCGCAGCCTTTAAGTATAGCTAGCAATCTTCAAGGCAGATACTCTCTTAGATGAAACACCGTGCAAACGGCGCCAATGGTCTGGATGTGCAGCGCCTTCTCAGGCAGGCTTGCAAAGGGGATTCCGAAGCGTTTGGTAAACTTTACGAAACCTACATGGAGCCGGTTTACCGCTATGCATTGCTTCGTGTAGGCGACAAACATGTCGCCGAAATGATCACCGAAGAAACTTTCGTCGAAGGTTGGCTGGCTCTTCCTGATTACCGGCAACGGCCGGGCAATTCAGTCACCGCCTGGCTTTTCCGTATCGCCCGTAATCTGGTTATTGACTTTCTTTACGAACACCGGCAGTTCGACGAATTCAAGGAGCCGATCTCTGCGGGGCCTTCATCCGGCTCAAATGGCCACCTTGACCTTGACTGGTTCACATCCGATGCACTACCGCCGCGCGAACTCCTCGAAGCTGTTCGCAGGCTCAGTGACATTGAGCAGGATGTTGCTATCCTGGCATTAGTTGAGCGCCTGCCGCTCCCAGTCATTGCATCTATCATACGACGCAATCCTAAATCTTGTCGTCAGATTCAAAAGAGAGCTCTGGCCAAATTAATTAAGCTCTACAACTTTCAAGCTTTCGACGACCCTTTCAATGACGAAGAACGATGAGCAAAACGTCAATGCCTGTGCCAGATAATATACTCTTCCTTTGCCTCTCCCGTTTGCAGAGTGGAGAATGGACGATTGAAGAGTGCCGCGACCGCTATCCTGAACATTGGGAAGAGCTGGCCCCACTCCTTGAAATCGCCAACACACTCAGCAAAGCGCGTGAAGTCCGGCCTTCGGCCGCCTTCCGCGAACGCTCGGCGGAACGGCTGCAGGCGCGTATTGCTGCCAGCAACCGTCCTCCCGGGCTAGCCACACCTGCGCCAGCGCCGGAACCGGCGCATCCGTCCATTTTCGACCAACTGCAGCAACGCTTGCAACAGTTGAGCCGGCCGCGCCTGGCCTCCATGCGCGTTGCTTTTGCACTGGTCTGCACCATCATTTTCCTCGGCGCCACCGTCTTCGCCGTCGATGCCGCACTGCCGGGAGACCCACTCTACAATCTGAAATTGACCATCGAGGAAGGGCAACTGCGTCTCGCCACCTCTCCGGCGGCCAGCACACGCATGCGCCTGACTTTTGCCGAACGCCGTTTACAAGAAGCGGAGCAGCTTGCCGCCGAAGAAGATTACGACAACCTGCAGGTGGCGCTCTTCGGTTACGCCGTTCAGGTCAGCATGCTGGCCGAGCTAAACGAGTCAGCCCCTGGTGAAGAGGTCAATGCCGAGTTAAACCAGACCCTGGCGCTGCAGGCCAACCGCCTGGATGCGATTTCATTGGAAGCAGGGGTAGACCCTGCCGCGCGCCGCAACATTTGCCAGAAAGAAGTTCGCGACCGGCTGCCTATTGCTGTAACGCTTTCCGAGCAGTACCACGTCGATTACAGCACGTTGATGGAGTGGTACTGCTCAGGTCACAGCTTCGGCGAGATTACGGTCGCGCTGGTGACTTCTGCTGAATACAACTTGCCGGCTGCCTATCTGCTGGAGCTGAAAGGTAACCTGGAAACCTGGACTGAGGTATGGGCAGCGGTTGACGCTATGGCTGCAGAAGCTATCGCCCAGGGCGCTTCGCCTCTGGATCCCACAGCCACACCTACACGCTCAGCTACGCCAACGTTGCCGCCTTTCTCACAGTCAGGGCCGTCGCTTCCGCCGGCTACGTTAGGACCAACACCCACGCCGCCAAACATCTTCATCACATCTACGCCGCCCATTATCTTGTCGCCTACACCATCTAACACGGCCACACTGGCACCCACAGAGACAGCAACGGCAACCAATACGCCCTGGCCACTGCCAACGGTGACCGCAAGCGCAACCATTTCTCCGACCAATACAGCGTCGCCGCCACCCCCACCGCCGACTGATACACCGCTACCGGCGCCAACCGCAACCATCACGCCTACAGCGACGGCGACACTGACGCCAACTCCGTTACCGCCCACGGCGACGCCATCACCCGTATTGCCAACGCCAACACCTTCAGTAACGATTACGCCGACTACAACGATTACACCAACGAATACACCGACGCCTTCGGGGACGCCAACACCATCGCCAATTCCACCAACGCCCACACCGTCACCGGTTCCACCAACGCCAACGCCATCGCCGGTCCCACCGACGCCGACGAGCACACTGTCGCCAACAGCGACGCCAAGCGACACACCGCCACCGCCGACCTCAACGCCGACAGCTACAGTAACACGACGCCGTCCAGGTTCACCGCACCACGTGGCCGTAGTCAGTGGACAGTGGTCAGGAGACAATAGTTAGTCAGTAATCAGTAAGCAGATGTACCAACTGTCTGCTTACTGATTACTGTTAACCAATTACTGCTGACTAATTACCGGCTCCCCTACGTCATAAAACTCTTCTCCGGGTTCTCCTCTAACAGAATGGCTCGGTCAGCGCGGAACGGCTCAATATCGTACTGTGACGCGCCATCCACCGCCAGCTCGCTCAGAATTTTGCCTAACAGGGAAGCAAATTTGAAGGCGTGACCAGCACCCACCGCCAGAGACACATTGGGGTGATCTGGCAGTGCGTCTAGCACAAAGTCGCGGTCCGGCGGCATGGTGTACAGGCAGGTCTTAATCGTAATCGGCGGCCCATACGCCTCGGGCAAATAGTTGCGCACAAAGTTGTCAATACGCGCCTGTATGTTGGGGTTAGGTTCAAAGCTACGCGTTTCGGCGGTCACCTCCTCGCCTCCCACGTCTTCAGACACCTTGGGGCCGGCCTCGCCGTAGACCGGGAAGCCATAGAAGGAGGGCACATCCATCCAGATCCAGATGGGAAAGCGTTCGGGCGCAAACTTCTCGGCGTGCGGCGTGTCATAGTAGACTACCTGCTCCTGCGTCACCGTCAGCGGCAGCTTCTGCCCGAAGTGAGCCAGTAGATTATTGGTCCAGGCTCCAGCGGCAATCACCAGCTGTTGTGTGCGATAGGTCACACCGCCAGCTTCCACCTCAATTTCGCCGTCTCTATCCCTTATCGCCGTCACGGCCACACCATCGCGCAACGTCGCGCCATAAGCGCGGGCCATGCGCAGGTGGGCCGCGTTGCACTTTGCTGCTGGCGCAATGCCGCTCTCTTCCTGATAGAGCGCGCTGACATCTTCTGTCAGCCGCCATTGGGGCCAGCGGCGCATCACCTCATCCGCATCCAGCCATTCGTAAGGCACACCGGCGGCATCCATGCTCTCGGTGTAATCGGAAATGGGAATCTGTGTGTTGGGCCGCGTGAAATCCAGCCCGCCCGTCTTCACAATCAGTTTCTCGTCTGCGTCTGCCTCCAGCTCGGCCCACGCCCCATAGGCATGTTTGGCCAACTCCACATAATGTGGCGTGTGGTACGAGAGGCGGATAATGCGCGAATGGTCCTGCGAACCACCACGCACGTGCCCAATCTCAAACTGCTCCAACCCCAGTACGTCCTCCCCCGCTCTGCGCGCCAACCAATAAGTCGCCGCTGCCCCAATGCCTCCCAGGCCCAGAACGATGTAGTCGTACTCTGTTTTCATTGTTCCTCCGGTATCAGTGTTTAGTTTTTGGTGGATAGTATTCCGTGATCAGTCAGCAGCCAATCGACGCAGCCAACTATTCAATGATCTAAGACCCAATCTCTAATTCTCCAATCAACCAATCTCCCCTACACCAACCACCGCTCCACTTTCTCCTCCCAGCTCTTCACAAACACTCGCGTCTGGCCTTCCCAGCCTTCCACGAAGTTGGTAACGTAGAAATAGTGTGCGTCACTGGTCAGGGTGCTTTCTGTCTTGATGCGCACATCCCACTCATCGCGCCTGAAGGCCAGCTCATGGCGCACCACCTGGGACGCTGAGAGCGGGTCACCTTCCGTAATGCCATAGAGGTGCTCATTACGAGAGTCCATTTCCAGGCCGTTATCTACAAACAACACGCGTCCATCGTCCATCTGCAAATGGTATTCCGTGCGACCCGTAATTACGTCACGGCACACCGTCTGCCGTCGCGACCCAGTGCGCAACACCTCGGTTGCCAGCGGCGGTGAAACCTCAGCCGGGCCGAACGGTTCCAGCTCAGCATCCTCCGCCCGCAGCGGGCGTACGGGCAGTCTTAAACGGCTGCGTTCCCCACAAAACAGAGTCAGCTTCACCGGCTCGGGTGAGGGCCAGGCGTGAAAGGAGTAGGTTGGCGACACGCTGACCCGCCAGCGATGCCCGGCCTCGATAGCGTAAGCCCGTAGATTCAGCGACACGGTCACATCATAACACCGTCCCGGCTCTAGCGGCGAGGGTTCCTCATGGCTATCGCGGTGCGTCAGGTTCAGCAAGCCCCATGACACCAGCTTCGACTCCCCCGAGGGCGCCACATCGCACAAACGCACAGCCACCAGCGCCAGCGGCCGGTCTACGCTCAGGGACAAATCAACCTGCGGCCGCCCAAAAATCTCCACCCGCTCTTTCAGGGGCGCCGACGTAAACGAAAGCGACTCCCCATCCGCTGCCCTCTGATCCCCCGGCAGCTCCCCCGCAAAGCCATAAGCCCCCCACTCTCCCCCCGCAAAGCCATGCCCCTGCAACCCCACAAACTCCAATTCACCAATCTCCAATTCTCCGGTCCCCAACCCACCATCTGCCCCCAACCAATACACTTCTTCCTGGATCCTACTCGACGGCCACGCCTCCTCTGCCACCCACCGCCCCGGCCGGTCACCATAGTCGGTGCGTACTGGTCCCGGCTCCGGCATCCACACGCGCAGCATAGGCCCATCCATCACTCCCGTCTCAATCCCCTTCAGCCAGTAATCCCACCAGCGCAACATCTCCTGTAAGAAGCCGATCGCCGGTCCAGGCACCGCTGTCTCGGGGAAATCGTGCCCCCAGGGTCCAATCAGCGCCTTACGCGGCCCAGACAACCCCGCCATCAGCCGCGGCACCGCGTTGTTATAAGCATCGGCCCAGCCGCCCACGGCATAGACTGGCACCTCAATCGCGCCGTAATCCTCACACACTGAACCGTGCTTCCAAAAATCGTCCCGATATTGGTGCTGCAACCAGGCTTCTACAAAAGGCGGTGTCTGTTCCATACGCTCCAGCCACATCTCCCGCCAGCGTTCGCCCACGAAGCGCGGGTCTGGCGGTGCAGCGTTGTTCGCCAGCATCACCGAGGCCCAGGGCAACATCTGCGATGCCAGCAAACAGCCACCCATATAGTGCACGTCGTCAGCATAGCGATCATCGGTGAAGTGCATGGGCACAATCGCCTTCAATTGTGGTGGACGTCGTGCCGCAATTTGCAGACAGTTGAAGCCGCCCCACGACTTGCCGAACATGCCCACATCACCCGTGCACCACGGTTGCGCTGCAATCCAGGCCAGTACCTCCAGCGCATCGTCCTGCTCCTGCGGCAGATATTCGTCCTGCAAGATGCCATCCGAATCGCCACTGCCGCGCATATCCACGCGCAACGACGCATACCCATGTCCTGCAAAGTAAGGGTGCCGCAACGCATCGCGCTCTGCCGTCCCATCTGTCTTGCGATATGGTAAATATTCCAGCAGCGCCGGCACCGGCTCATCCGTCTCCGGCAGCCAAAGCCGCGCCGCCAGCCGCGTCCCATCCGATAGAATAATCCACTCGTTTTCGACTTCCCGCACCCCATACGGAAATTCGCTTTTTATCTGCATAAACCCTCCTGGTGGTTGCCAATTGTAATTCTTAGGAACCACCACTGTGAAATCTTTCTGCTTAAATATACCTTCGTTCAGAAATTGATGCTTGACAGAGACTTTTCTTTTCGTATTATTATTTAGGACTCCTAAATAATTATCCTAGGTGAATTATGTCCGCTTTTGATCCGCAGTGGCGCGACATCTCCACTACCAGTCGCAGCACAATCAGCCTTTACCGTATCCATCAGGCCATCAGCCACATGTTTCGCAGGCGCGGCCAGGAAAGTGGGTTGTCTCCAGCGCAGATTCAGACCCTCCTTTTCCTACGATATGCCCGGCCCGGCATCCGCACCATTGGAGGATTAGCGGCGCGCCTGGCGGTCAGTTACGCCACAGCCAGTGGCATCGCCGATGCCCTAGAGAGAAAGGAGCTGGTGGAACGGCGACCCGACCCCACCGACCAGCGCGTAATGGTACTCTCGCTAACCACAATGGGACTGGCACAGGTGGAGCAACTCGAGGATGTTGTCGATGATATCGATGCGGCCATCAACAGCATGCCGGACGAAGTGCAGCAACTGCTGGAGCACGCCCTGAAGCAAATTGTGGGCAGGTTACAGCAGGAGGGGCACGTGATTACTTATGAGATGTGCTGGGGTTGCCACTTCTTCCGGCAAGACGCCCATCCGCAACATCCGGGTGGGCCGCACCACTGTGCCTTTGTCGATGCCCCCCTGCCTGAGCCTAACACTTATCTGGAGTGCCCTGATTTTGTGTCTCGAGTGGTCAATGACCATGT
>CAZRTM010000031.1:0-25243 GCA_964602995.1 uncultured Ardenticatenaceae bacterium | reverse complement strand
CTAACACTTATCTGGAGTGCCCTGATTTTGTGTCTCGAGTGGTCAATGACCATGTGGTCGATGACCATGTGGTCGATGACCATTAAATAGTTCTACCAAAGCCAGAAGGAGGTTTGTATGTTAGAGCAGATAGAAATTGCCGGTTACACATATGGCACAGAGGCCGTCGCCAGGTCACCTTTGACGATGGAGGAATTTGAGAAGCTGAAAACGACGGTCATGTTTAGCTCGGAAGATGAGGAGGCGCTGGAGATGGCCGGTGATGTACTGGAGGGCCAGGTGGATGATATTCTGGACCTCTGGTACGGATTCGTAGCCTCGCACCCACATCTCGTCGCCTACTTTAGCGATGAGCAGGGCAACCCTAACGGGGCCTATCTGGAAGCGGTGCGCAAGCGCTTTGGACAATGGATCCTGGACACCTGCCGGCGGCCCAAGGATCAGGATTGGCTCGATTACCAGCAAGAAATCGGCCTGCGCCACACCCGCGACAAGAAGAATGTAACTGATGGAGCAGACGCCGTCGATCATATTCACCTGCGCTATCTGATCGCCTTCATTTACCCTATTACGGCAACGATAAAACCTTTTCTGGCCAAGAGTGGCCACTCTGCCGAAGAGGTAGAGAAAATGTTCCAGGCCTGGTTCAAGATGGTTGTGCTGACCGTCGTCCTCTGGAGCGTACCGTACGTCCCCGCCCAGAATTTCTAGCCTGCTGACTGGTGTACGGGTGGCAGCGCTCTCTTCCTGCGACGCTCTGCCACCCGGCTACTCTAGCAGTGGGAGAGGGAGCGGCAGCCACGGGCAGAATTGTGAGAAAATAGCTCGGGTTGTGATACAATCAGCAGCCAGAACCCTGAGTACACGCAACCAACAGGCTGCCACAGTCATGACCCAATCCGCCACCACACCCCCAAAAAGACGTCGTCGCCTGCGCAACGTCTGGCGCTCGCGTCACCTGGCGGACTACGCACTCATTCTGCTCGGCGCGGCCATCCAGGCCGCCAGCATGCACCTCTTCTTCATCCCCTCGCAGCTCGTCGCCGGCGGGCTTAGCGGTTGGGCACAGCTACTTAACAGCTTCACCGGCTGGCCGGTCGGCACCATCGTACTCATCGCCAACATACCCCTTCTCATCATCGGCTGGCGCTACCTGGGCCGCCGTCGCTTTCTGGCGCGCACCGTCGTCGGCTCCATTGCCTATTCTGTCATCCTAGACGCCCTACAGATACTAACCCCGACCCGAGGCATCACCCCTGACCTGCTGCTCAACGCGCTGTACGGCGGCGTGGTGATGGGCA
This sequence comes from uncultured Ardenticatenaceae bacterium, assembly GCA_964602995.1. Lineage (GTDB taxonomy): Bacteria > Chloroflexota > Anaerolineae > Promineifilales > Promineifilaceae > JAAYYY01. The sequence goes on along the minus strand of CAZRTM010000031.1, from coordinate 23,942 downwards.
TCGGTGGCGGACTTGTCTTCCGCGCCAGCGCTACTACTGGCGGCAGCGACATCATCGCTCGTTTACTGGATCAGCGTTTTGGCATTCCCCTCTCCCGCGGCTACCTCTATACGGACGGCCTCGTTGTCTTCCTGGCCACTCTGGCCTTCAGTTGGGAGCACGCCCTCTACGCCATCGTCGGTCTCTACATTGGCGGCGTGGTCACCGAGTTCACTCTCAGCGGCCCCAGGCTGACCTACGTGGCCACCATCATCACCACCGTCCCCGACAAGGTCGCCGATCAAATCATCGAGAACCTGGAGCGCGGCGTTACAGCCTGGACCGCGCAGGGTATGTACACGGGCGAAGCGCGCCACATCCTCCTCTGCGCCGTCCCCCGCGCCGAGCTGATCCAGCTCAAGCTCATCGTCCACGAAATAGACCCCGAAGCCTTCATCATCATCGGGCAGAGCCAGGAAGTGCTGGGCGAAGGGTTCCGGCCGCTAGAGCGGACGCTGCAGTAGGTCACAGAAGACATTCGATTTCTTTAAGAAGTCGGATGCCTTGGGAGAAATCGTGGTCTTACCCACTCCCCTTTAGAAAACGGTCGAAGAAGATCAGTGTGCGCTCCATGATGATGCCCCAGTTCACCGTCAGGTTGTGGTCGTCATTCTCCCAGATATAGAGGTCTACATATTGCCCAGCGGCCTCCATCTCCGCTGCCAGAAGCTCCGAAAACTCAACCGGCACCGAATCATCGGCCGTGCCGTGGTGTAGTTGGAGAGGGCCGGAAATATCGGCCAGGTAGCTATTGGGCGAAATAGAGGCCCAGAACTCCGGGTTCTCCTGCGGTGTACCGTATATCTCGATCAGCTCAGTGCGCCAGCCGCGGCGCGATGGTTCAGTGGCGTCCGGATCGGGCGTGGGCGTGGGCCGGTTGCGCCGCCAGCGTTCGAGCAAATCAGGGTAGGAAGCGACCACCCCCGCCCAGATGACACCCGCCTTAATATCGTCGCTGACAACCATCGAACGCAACGTAATTTGCCCACCCATTGAATGGCCCCACATACCGATGCGGTTCGGGTCCACATCAGGGTGTGTCTTGATCGCGGCGACAGCATTGAGAACGTCTACCGTGTAATCGGGTAAACTATAACCGCCTGTGGCCACCCCTTCGGAGTCGCCGTGGCCGCGATAGTCAGGGCGGAGGACGATATAGCCATGTTGAGCCAGCGCTTCCACGTGTGCCTCATACCGTTCCGTGGTGCGGTAGACCTCAGGCGGGATGTAGCCGTGGTTGAAGATGATAACCGGCCAACCTGTCTCCGGGCGTTCGCCACGCGGGATGGTCAGCAGCGCGTAAATTTTATTACCTTCCGATAGATAAGAGACGATGAAACGTTCGAAGCCCGGCCCCCAGGTCAGGGTAGCTTCCAGCGTCAGTTCGCTGCCGGGGTATTCCTGCTGGCGCATAACCTCAATCATCAACGGATGGGTGGGAGTGGGCGTTGGCGAGGGGGTAGAAGTAACTGTCGGCGTTGGGGTATTGGTTGGCGCCGCTGTCTCCGTCGGTGGGACCGTAGCTGTGGCGGTCTCTGTTGGGGCCGTTGTCGCCGTCGCGCTGGGGGCAACCGTTGCCGGCTCTGGCGTCGTCTGCTGGCTGATCTCGGCCGCCGCGCCACTGATTGCCGCGTCGCCACCTGTCCGCTGCAAGTTACAGGCCGTAGCCAACACCAACAATACCATTACTATCAGGGAAAGCAGCAACCTGTCGCGATTGACCCTTCTCATCCTCTACTCCTTCAACTGACAAACTATCAAGGATGCGCCTGAACACAAGAAACATTCCTGAGTGGAGTTTCCCTAAATCAGTTGGATCGGGCAAGGGCGTAGAAATCCCTCAGTGATGAACGTTTAACTGTTGTTAAGCTGCTTATTCCTCGCTTTGGATGGTAGAATTCTGAGTATGGCCACAGATTTCCAAGGAACAGCCTGGCAAACGGCTCTCTAAGAATGAGGAAGAGCAGATAACCGGCTCAACCTACAAACACCCCCTCACGCCCCATCCAGCGCGTCGCGGACGAGCGTCACCAACTGCTCCATGGAAAATGGTTTGGACATCCAGGAGAGGATACCCTGCTCCAGCAGCGACCGTCCGTCATCTTCCAAGGGATAGCCGGTGATAACCACCATCTTCAGCGCAGGATCCTCTTCCTGTAGCGTCTGAAAAAGCTCCACACTACCCATCTGCGGCATCACCATATCGCTGAGCACCAAGGCAATCTCATCCCGGTGCGCGGCGTAGACATCCAACGCTTCCTTGCCATCGGCGGCAAGCAACACGCGGTACCCCTCACTCTCCAAAATGTTCTGAATGGCCTCGCGCGCGACCACGTCATCCTCGGCTACCAGGATTGTCTCCCCGCCGCTGGCCTGGCCACGGTCCCTGGCGCCGGGCACCTCCAGCTTCTGCGGCAGAGACATGGCCGGCAAATAGACCGTAAACGTCGTACCCTTCCCCAACTCGCTCTCCACATTGAGATAGCCGTCGTGCTGACGCACAATGCCATACACCTGAGCCAACCCTAACCCGGTACCCTGTCCGGGATCCTTAGTTGTGAAAAACGGCTCAAAGAGATGCGGCAAATTGTGCGCTGCGATGCCCTGGCCTGTGTCCGCGACGGCAAGCGCTAGCCAGTGCCCGGCGTTTATCTCTGGCGCCGGTCGCCAGCCCGTTTCGCGCACCTCCAAAGCATCCAGAGTTATATGTAACTTACCTCCGTGCGGCATGGCATCGCGGGCGTTCACTGCCAGGTTCATCAAGACCTGCTGCAAGCGCGTGGCATCGGCATTGACCACATATTCGTCACAGTCGCTTGCGAATACAATGTCGATATTTTCAGGGAGCGTGCGCTGCAACAGTTGCACAAACTCCTCTACAAAAGGCAGCACTTCCAGCGGACGGCGTTCCAGTACTGAGCGCCGACTGAAGTCCAGAATCTGCTCGATGAGGTTGGTGGCATGTATCGCCTGCTGGCGAATCGTCTGCAGCCGTTCACTGGCCTTGGGAGGTAGCTCTGTGGTGCGCTCAATCATCTGGGCATAGAGGCTGATCACGAGCATAATATTGTTGAAGTCGTGCGCGATCCCCGCCGCCAGCTGCCCCACGGCTGCCAGCCGTTGTTGCTGTTGCACGCGCTCCTTCATCCGCCGTTCTACCGTCACATCGCGCAACACCAACAGCCACGCCTGGCCCTGTACCCCATCTTGCATGGGCCGTGCGACCACTTCGAAGATACGCTGCTCCGGCTCCTCCACCGTAATCTCTAAAGCCGGTTCCCCCCTGCCACCGGACGCCAACAGCTCGACCACCGGCCTGTCACCCAGGCAACGCAAAGGCCGGTCCGCCGTGGGAGCCTCCGCCAGCAACGCCAGGTATTCTCGCGCCACCGGGTTGGCCCGCACAACGTGATGCTCGTCGTCGAGCAGGAGCAATCCTTCAGGCACCGTATCCGCGATCTGCTGCACTTGCCGCGCGTGCATTTCCCGTTGCGCCAACAGTTGCAACCGTTCCGCTGCGCTGCCCAACTGCTGGCCGACTGCTTCTACCAGCGCAATCTCCTCCCGGCTCCAAAAGCGCGCCGAGGGCGAGGCCAGGCTCAGCCCACCAATCCATCGTCCCTCGGCCACAACTGGCGCAGTCACCGAAGCGCGGACGCCCCAGCTCTCCAACTGTTGGGCCGCTTGCGTCTGTTCTTCATTGCGCCAATCAGTCACCACCAGGGGCAGACGTTCTTCCTGGGCCAGCCGCACCAACGGATTGTCGCCCGATGAGTGGACCGGGTCGAATCCAGCAACAGCGTGTTGTCCAAGGACCCAGATAGCGCCCTGTTTCAGGTCCAGCGCTTTCAGCACCGAATTGAGGGCGATCTCCTGCAATTCCGACAGCCCGGAGGCTGCCGTCGAAGCAGTAATGATATTGTTCAGCGTGGCCAGATGGGCCGACTGTCTTCTTGTCTCTGCGAACAGCGAGGCGTTGTCAATGGCCAGCGCTGCCTGCCCCGCCAACGTTTCCATGAAGTTGAGCCACTCGAGGCTGGGCGAGAATGGAGTGCGGTGGAATAGCTCGAGAACCGCCTTGACCTGCTTCTTGGCAACGAGCGGCACGGCAAAGTAGGTGACAAACCCTTCCTCTTCCACAAGACCCTTGCGCCACTCTCCCGGCTGTCCATCATTCATGTTGGGAATAGAAATCGTTGTTTGCTCTAACACGGCACGGCCGGCAAAACAATGCTCCAGCTGCAGCCGGTTGCCGGACACTTCGCTGTAGAACCCGCGCCCCGCCGCTACATCCAGAAGGCGGTGGTCATGGTTATAGAGCAGCACGGCAGCAGCGTCGATATTGAGATGGGTGACCACTTGCTCCAACAGCACGTCGAGTGTGGAGCGCAGCCCAGGACTGGAAGTGATGGCGCGGTCGATGGCGCGTAGCGCCTGCACCTGGCTCAGGCGGCGCTGGGCCTCGGCGTACAGGCGAGCATTGGTGATCGCCTGCGCCGCCTGGTCAGCCAACCCCTGCACCAATTCCAGCTCATCCTGGCTGAAGTGGCGCACCTCGCCAATAGTCCCAACTTCAAGGTAGCCAACAAGCTCTCCTTCGCGCAAAAGGCTCACACTGGCATAGGTGCGGATGTTTAGCTCGTTCCAGCCTGTTGAGTTTGCCACCATTGGCGCTTCACGGACATCAGGCGTGACAGTTATCGTGCCATACGTTTCCGTCCGGGGTGAGAAAATCTTCCTGGGATCAGAACGCTCGAGCTTCTGATACTTCTTGGGCAGACCATGCGCCGCTGCCAGATGAAACGTATTATTGTGCGCATCATAAAGCGTGACGCCTGCCAGTGGCACACTAAAAGCTCGCGCCGTCTCTTCACAAACTGCTTCCAGAACTGAATCAAGCTCAAGCTGTGCATTGAGGCGAGCCGCTACACGCCGCAGCGCTTCTGAACGGGCTGCCTCGCGCCGCACACGATTTTCGGCCTTTTTGCGCTCGGTCACGTCACGGATCAGGCATACAGTCGCGACAATATCGCGCCGCGAGTTACGCAGAGCCGAAGCCGAAATGCTTAAATATCGTGTTTCACCAGATGGACGATGATAGACGTATTCCTGACGCTGGGCAGCATTCCCCTGATCATCGAGTGGCGCCAGGTCGGGTACGCTCGCCTCTTCAAACAAGGCGCTGAACAGCTGCCCTATAAGCTGCACTGCGGGGCGCTCAAACAGGAGCCCGACGGCGGGGTTTGCCACGCGCACCAGGCCTTCCTGATCCAACACCAGCAGCGCTTCACTCATGGTGTGAACAATCTCCCGCGCAGCAAACGCCGGGGTAATATCGATCAGGTGGTAGCGAGAAATGGTAAAAGCGGACAGCAAGAGGAACGCCAGAATAGGCAGAAAGCCCAACGGGTAGAATTCGATCCCAAATGCCGGTAGATAATCCACAACCCCCAGATAGCCGATGGCAAAGGCGACAAAGAATGCGCGTGCGCGGCGCTGGCTGATGGTACCCGGCGTCCCGTGCCGCCAGGCAAGCCAGAACTGGCGTATGCTGAGCCAGAGCGTAACGCCAAAGAAGGCCAGGAACACGAGACTGGACCAGCTATAGCGCGGATAATAACCAAACCAGTAGTGGTACACGTCAGCCACCAGCAGATCGGAGCTGACAGTGAGCAGAGCGAGCAGCGCCGAAAATAGCCAACCCAGCAGGACAAGACGGCGGTTTTCGCGATAGGTGCCGGTGACGGTCGTGGCAAAGTGGAAGAGGGAACCGGGGATCAGGTGCACGCCCACGTGTTCCGCTTTGATCCACCACAGGGCAATGGCGGCATCGGTGGCGGCATAGGCCAGGGCGATAGCCATTAGCCAGAAACCGACGGCCGAAGCCATGAACAAAAACAACCAACTGACGCGGCCCCCCCGCTCGCGCACGAGCGTAACCAGGCCAAGCAAGACGATACTCAACCCGACCAACAGCGGCGGGAAGGTATAGATCTGGAACTGATAACTGTTCCCATCCAGGATTGAGGAGAGCATTGATGTTGTCCGTAACGGTCCTGGTGCGTTTCTAGATTGTGAGTATAGTTACCGGCTGTTCTTACTATGCCCAGCCACTGGCAAAGGAACAATGGCGACTCAGTACTGAAAGAGAGGGCCTAGTATAACGTGCGCTTCAAATTCCAGCGAGACTCAAAGCGCCCGGCCCATGGCCCCCATCTGTGTGTTAACTCTGGTGGACAACGCCAGCTCTCTTTGCTACTATTAGGCCCGATAAAACAAAGTAGAGGCCCCCGCGGCCGTAAACCATTCCAGGTTTGCTCATGTACGTCTATCACAAACTCTGACTAAATCCAGGAACAGCCTCCACCGTGTGTGGGGGTTCCCCTCGCTTTGCCACCTGACGTCGGGTGATTCTTCCTGACCTCAGGCATGGGCAAACGCCTGAGGTCTATGCAACCATATCAATCCTTTGTTCTCAATAACATAGCCCGCCATATCAGGACGCATCATGCGGCCCTGTCGTTGCCGCATTCCCCCTCAACTCTTCAGAAAATTGTAAAGGAGAATTTCTTGTGAGATATTTATCTTTGCTGCTGCTTGTTGGCACATTGCTGCTGGCTGTTGCCTGCGCTCCATCCCAGGGCACAGAAGAAAGCGAACCGTTCACCATTGGCGCCATTCCCGACCAGGATCCCGAGCTGCTACAACGGCTCTATGGCTCGATAGCAGATTATCTGGAAGCGGAGCTGGGTGTGCCGGTGGAATATCGTCCCGTGACTGATTACACCGCCGCGGTCACTGCCTTTCGTGTCGGTGACCTGGATATGGTCTGGTTCGGCGGGCTGACCGGCGTGCAGGCTCGGCTGCAGGTGGAAGGCGCTCAGGCCCTGGCACAGCGGTCGATTGATGAGCAATTTACAAGCGTCTTTATCGCCAACCGCGACAGCAGGCTACCACAATTGGACAGTATAGACGACCTGACGCAACTGGCCGGGCACACCTTCACCTTCGGCAGTGAATCATCTACCTCAGGCCGCCTGATGCCCCAATATTTCTTGCAGGAGGCAGGCCTCACGCTTGATGATTTCAACGGCGAAGTAGGCTTTTCCGGCTCGCACGACACTACCATTGAGCTGGTGACGGCCGGCAGTTACCAGGCCGGCGTGCTCAACTCGCAGGTCTGGGACAGCCGCCTGGCCGAGGGTGCAGTAGACCTGGAGCGCGTGCAGGAGATCTGGCGCACGCCACCCTATCACGACTACCACTGGGTCATCCGCCCTGATGTGCAGGAGCGCTTTGGCCAGGACTTCCCGCAGCGGGTCACGGATGCCCTGTTGGCGCTGGATGCCAGCAACCCCGAGCACGCGGAGATTCTGAACCTGTTCGGCGCGGAACGCTTCATCGAGACGGAGAACGCAAACTACGCAGAAATTGAAGCCATCGGCCGCCAAATTGGCCAGATTGTTGAAAACAGGTAAGGAGCAAAGCTGTGAGCCAGCCAATCTTTGAGCTTCAGCAGGCAGGCAAACGGTATGGCGATCTGTGGGCATTGCGCGACGCCAGCCTGCGCATCAACGCCGGAGAGCGTGTGGCCCTGGTCGGTTCCAGTGGGGCCGGCAAGAGCACACTCCTCAACCTGCTGAATGGGTCACTGGTTCCAGATCAGGGCACAGTGCACGTGTTGGGCCAGGAGCTGGCTCGGCTCTCCCCCGGCCAGCTCCGCCGCGTGCAACGGCACATCGGAACCATCTACCAACAGCTTCATCTGGTGGGCACGCTATCAGTTATCCACAACGTCAACGCTGGACGCCTGGGCCGTTGGTCGCTGCTGCGCGCCGCTCGCTCCCTGCTGCGCCCCTTACAGGTCGAAGAGGCCGAGCAGGCGCTGGCTCGCGTGGGCATTGCCGAGAAGCTGTACGAGCGCACCGACCGCCTGTCTGGTGGACAACAACAACGCGTGGCGCTGGCCCGTGTGCTGGTCCAGGACCCACAGGCGATCCTGGCCGACGAACCGGTCGCCAGCCTCGATCCCGAACGCGCTCGTCGCATTATGGAACTGCTCAGCACCCTTTCCCAGGAGCTACAGAAAACGCTGGTCGTGAGCCTGCACACCGTTGACTTTGCCCTCGACTTCTGCGACCGTGTCGTCGGCCTACGCGACGGGCAAATAGCGTTTGACGTACCCGCCGCGGAGGTGACGCAAGAGATGTTGGGGGAGGTGTATGAGATTGGAGAATTGGAGATTGGTTGATTGGGGTTTTTGCCACGAATTGCACGAATTTCACGAATATTGCTGGTGGGAGCACCAGCCTCCTGCCAGCGCTCCTGCCGTCCACCGTCCACCGGCCACCATCTACTGTCCACCGTCCACCATCCCCCTGACCCATGATTGGTAACTGGAGCGCCAAACGCAGCGAAGGAATCAGACATACCCGGCCTGCCATCAACCGCAGCAGGTTGTGGCTGGCCGTCTTCGCCGTGGCCCTGCTCTGGGCTTTGTGGCAGGCGGGGCTGCTGGATGGCGACCTGATTAATGAAGGCGGCTGGCCTCTGGTACAGCGCTTCTTTACCGCGGCCCTACAGCCTGTGCTCGAAGGCTCCTTTCTGGCCCTGGTGCTGAAAGCATCCCTAACGACGCTGGCCTACGCTGTGGCCGGCACCTTCGTCAGCGTAATCATCGGCAGCGTGGGCGCCGTGGTCTCGTCTGAACTGTGGTGGGAATCCGTACTCGCTGGCGGCCGCCGAGCGGGCACGCCGTGGTTGCTGGTGCGCGGGTTGCTGGCGGTGCCGCGTGGCATCCATGAACTGTTGTGGGGGCTGTTTTTCGTCAACATCTTCGGCCTGGACCCCCTGTCCGCCATTCTGGCCATTGCTGTGCCCTATGGCGCTATTACGGCCAAGGTGTTCGCCGAGATGTTCGACGAAGCGCCGCGCGAACCTTACGATGCCCTCCTCAACAGCGGCGTGGGGCCGCTGCGGGCAATGCTCTATTCGACCATTCCGCAAACGCTGCCCGACTTGCTCTCTTACACCTTCTACCGCTTCGAGTGCTCCATCCGCGCTGCCGCGGTGTTAGGCGTCATCGGCGCCGGCGGGCTTGGCTACCAGATCCTGCTCAGCCTGCAAAGCCTGCGCTACAACGAGCTGTGGACGCTGTTCTACGCCATGATGGCGCTCACCGGCCTGGTCGACGTCTGGAGTAGCCTGCTGCGCCGCCGCCTGGCCCGCGGCGCAAATGTCAGCGGTTGGGAAGCAGGAACACGGCAACGACCCGCAGCCGTGACAGTCACAACAGATGGGAGCAATGGTCAGGACCACGACCGCAATCTGGTGGTTCGCGCTTCGCTCTGGCTGGCCCTGTTACTGGTACCGTTCTCCTTCTGGTATGTGGCGCCCGACGTGGGCAAGCTCTGGTCGCCGCGCACCGCTTCGTTACTGCGCGATATTGCCGCACAGTCCTGGCCGCTGCGGCTCGAAACCGCTTTCTTGCGCGAGCTAATGACACTATCGGGCCAGACCCTGGCCATGTCCTTGCTGGCCGCTACCATAGCTGGCCTGGGCGGTATGCTCTTCGCCTTTCCGGCTGCCAACAACTTCATCCTGCCCGGTGGTCTGCTCGACCGCGGGCGCAACCACGGGCCAGGCGCCATAGGGCGCTACCTGCTCTGGGCCGCAGCCCGTTTCCTGTTGCTGTTCATGCGCGCTATTCCCGCGCCAATTTGGGCCCTGGTGCTGCTTTTCATCTTCTTCCCCGGCATTCTGCCCGGCGCACTGGCTCTGGCTCTATATAACCTGGGCATCCTGGGCCGGCTGATGGCTGAAGTAGTAGAGAACCAGAACCCGCTCCCCTTGCGCGCGCTACAGACTACGGGAGCCTCCGGTGGTCAGATCTTCCTCTACGGCAGCCTACCCCTCTCCTTGCCCCGCTTCCTGGCCTACGCTCTCTACCGCTGGGAAATCGCTATTCGAGCCACGGTCATCGTCGGCCTGGTAGGCGCAGGCGGCCTCGGCCGTGTGCTGACCGAGCAACTCAGCCGCTTCGACTACCGCAGTGTGGGCGTCACGCTCTTCTTCTATATGGCGCTTACATTTGTGGTCGATATGGTAAGCGCCAGTGTGCGGCGGGCAGTAAGAGAGTAAGTGGAGATTGGTTGATTAGAGATTGACTTGAGCCTCTGATTCTACAGGAACGGTATAGTACTTAAGTCCATTGCGGGTGGGGAGCGAGCATTGTATTTTCAGATAGAGCTATTTATTTGTGTGCACCCCTGTCGCGTGTCCACCATAGTTAACACAATCTAATACATCGCAAGTATAGGATGACATTGTTGATCGCAAAATTTCCACGTCGTTACCTTCCTATCCTGTTGCTCACCATCCTCTTCCTTTTGCTAGGGTGGCAAGCCTGGCCAGTGGGAGCCAGTACAACAGACAATAACTCAATTGAAGCTCCGGGACATTTAATCGAAAAAGCCTGGCAAAGAGCACGCGAGGCCGGCTCTTACCGCTTCACCACAGACGTTGTGCAGCGCACGATTCCGCTGGCCGTGCCCGGCAACCTGGGGCGTCAGACTCGAGAAGAACGAGTGCGTCTGGAAGGCAGCACAGACCTCGAGCGCCAGACCCTGGAGATGAAGCTATGGTCCAATGGCGGCAGCGTGCTACTGGACGAAAGCGGCGTCGCCATTCGCGTGCAAGACGATACCGCCTACGCCCGGCAAGGCAACGGCCCCTGGCAGGAAGTCAGCAACTTCAGCAACCTCTTTGCACCTGAAGGCGATTTCCTGAGCTATCTGGTCGCCGCGGAAGATGTGACGTGGCTGGCTCCAGAAGAAACGGGCGGCAATGCAGCCTTCAACCGCTACCACTTCACCATTAACGGCGCTCGCTTCGCTCGTCACATGCGCGACCGTCTTCAGGAACAACTGAGAGAGAGTGGCAAGCTGCCGCCCGGTCTCGATCTCGACCTGCCCCCGATATACAAGGACATGAGCGGTGAGGGTGAGCTATGGGTTGATGCGCATGGGTTGCCCGCCCGCCAGCTTATCTGGCTCACGTTCGCCGAACAGAACGGCGAGCGTATCGAAGCCGAAATTACCGTCGATTTCTCCGATTTTGGCGGCGAACAGGCCGCTGTGGGCAATGTACCGGCGGCAGCGCCATTGGCAGCAGTACAGAAGCTGAAGGAGCAGCCTGGTCGCGCGCTCGGCGCTTTTGCCTCTAACGTCACCCCCTTCATTTTCGCCACCCTCTTTGCCGCCGGCATCCTACGCTTCGGTCGTTCACGTAAGGCCTATGCCATCACCATCACGACCGTCATTCTGGCCATGTTGCTCATGCCCTTGCTGCAGAGCCACCATGTCGCAGCCTTTGCCCAGGAGCAGGCCGCTACCCAGGCACAGATGGAAGCGCGCCAGCAGGAAAGTAACATGGCGCAGACGTTAAGAGAACTACACGAGCAAGACCTTTCCATCGGCGCCCGGCTGGGAGAATCAGCGCTGCGCCTGTTGGCCGCCGACAACGGCATGGACAGCGACGGTGATGGCCTCACCGACATTCAGGAGCACTTTCTGGGCACCAACAGCCTGCTGGCCCGCTCCCAAAACGCCGCTCCTATCAACTTCTGGTTCGACACCAGCCTCCAGGCCCTGGATCCCAACGATCCTACTGACAGCGACGGCGACGGCCTCACCGATTACGAAGAGATGCTGCTGGGTACCAGCTCCGCAACGACCGATATAGACGGCGATGGCGTGTATGATGGCGTCGATACCGACGGTGACGGCATTTCTGATTACGACGAAATCACCACCCCCTACATCGTCAACGGCCAGGTTCGTTACTCTGATCCGCTGGAGAAAGATTCCAACATGGACGGCATTGACGACGGCCGCGAGTGGGGTCTGGATACTGATGGTGACGGGGTGCCTGACCTGTTCGACCGCGACAACGATGGCGACGGAGTGCCCGACCATCTAGACCTCTCCCCCTCCTTCAACAGCGGCCAGATCTTTACAGAGGACGACCCATTCTCTCTACGGGTGAACAACCTCAACCACTTCTATTACGACTACGACCGCGAGGTGCACGTAGGGAGCAGCAATACCCTCTTCGTCGAATTCCAGCTCCGGCCCACCAATCCCGACCAGCTCTGGTACGCCTTTAACGTCTTCGACTGGCCCAACGACGACGACAAAGGCCATATTCAAGACGTGACTGGCCGGACCCTGGCCGATACCGATAGCTATGGCAACGAGGACCCCTACACCTTCGGCGACATGCAGCTCATCCCTATGCTCGAAATCAGGGTACCTGTTGACGACCACTACACACTACCCGGAGGCTGGGAGGGTGCAAAGCGCGTCTTCCCCGAGCTAGAGCAGTACGGCATTGCCGTCAGCGGTGACCGCTATGAGGACGGCCACTTCACCGCCTACATCCCCCTGCAATTGGTCACCGACGAGAAGACCGGCGAGCGCGTCGGCTTCTATGGCAAAATGGTCTACGCCTCATATGCCTGGCGCTTTGCCCACCAGGCGCGCCTCGTCTGGGCTTTGCAGGGCCTGCTGGATCGCGTTGAGAATGGCGTCCTCATAGAACAAGACAGGCTGGCCATCGTGCAATCCTATTACACCGACTGGACCTTGACCGGCTTCAACGTGCGTGAGGATTACGGCGTGGACATGGCCTTCATCTACGAAGACCCCGCCGTGGACGACGACCTTAACGACGACATCACTCTGGCCCAGCTCACCATGGGCCTCGACGGTTCTTTCCTCGCTGCACGCGATTGTGATTGGGCCCTGAACGACCGTTGCTATGGCGACGGAAAGCGGGATATTACCATTCCGGAAATCGCCCGCCGCTTCGACCACACAAGTAATGGCGACGTTTCTGTCGAGGAGCGTTGGGATCTCAGCAACATCTTGCGCGTCAAGACTCGCACCTACCGTGACATCGACAGTGCGATGATGCAGGTCGCCACCGGTGACTCCGTAAACCTCGTTCTCAGCGAATTTGAGTCCATCGCCAACACCACGCCCATCAGCCCCACCATCCTCTTCGCCCGCGAAGAGCGCTACCGCGCCATCAACCTCGAGCTGGCGCAGGTGTCGTCCCCCAATATTGCCTGGAACGGAAACGCCCTGACCATTGACTTCGGCGCTGGTGGTGGCATCCCAGTCTACACCAGCGTGGGCCTCAACTGGGCGCCCTACCAGTACGATGACGTTGCTGGCCAGTGGCAGGCCTTCCCCATTGAAAGCTACTGGGACGAACTAGGCCGCCGCTGGGCGCCTGACGTCGCCGACGAGCCTGATCCTGCCGTCCAGGCCGGCTACCTCGATTTCGCCCGCCTCTACTACCTCGGTCTCTACAGCGGCGTCAGCGACATCGTGCGCCTCAGCAGCAGCGGCAGCTATAAGGGCATCATCGAAGTGCCCGACCTGGCTCAGTCCGACGATCTGCTCACCAAGCTGATCGGCTACGGTGCTAAGGGAGCAGCTCCCGGTGTCAAATTCATAGCCAACAAACTCTATGGCAAGCTTCACCTCAGCAACGTGCCCATCAAAGATTTCTTCAAGGGTTTCGAATGGCAGATGAGCAACAGCAGCTGGTTCGCCAACGGCAAGCCCGCAAACACCATTGACAGTGAAACTCCAGGGGTCTTCACGGCGCTGAAACAGATAAAGACGATCTTTAAGAAAAGCTCCTGGATCACCCGCCTCAAACGCATTGGGGCCTTTGGCGCCGGCGTCCTGGCCGTCACTGCCCTCATCACTGGCGCTGCCCTCATTGGCGCCAGCTATTTCCTGGCTGAATCGCACCCCGAGCTGGCCCTGGGTCTGCGCATCTCGGGGGCTATCCTCCTCGTCGGCGTTTTGACCATCATCACCGTCATCTTGCCCATGATCAATGCGTTGCGCATGGTCAATACCATGGTCAAGGCAGGAGTCGCCGTCAATAAGGCCATTGACGCTGTCTTCAGCAACACCTCTGCCATCATCGGCAGTTCCCGTTTCGCCGCTGTTGTCGGCCTCATCGTGCAAATTGGCGTCATCTGGGGCGTCTTCCTCTATACCATCCTCAGCAGCAGCGTCGTAGCGGGCAGCATCCAATTCAACCTGATGCTCGCCCAAAGCATCGCCTCGACCATCGTCGCCATTATCTTATTCATCGTCAGTTTCACCGTCGCCGGCACGTTGATCGTCACTGCCCTGAGCATGGTCGATCTCCTGCTCTCTCTGCTGGGTGTGGAATTCACCTTCAGCGGCTTCTTCACCGACATCATCGCCCGTGTCCTCTACGGCTACGAAACGGTCATCGATCCCGACGCTGAGAACCTGATCACCACCGGCGGCCTGGAAATGGTCCTTGTCGATGCGCAGCGCGGTTATGTCGAGGGTAACCGGGTCACCATCCGCATGCCGATCTCTACACGCATCGTGCACAACCTGGACCGTTATACACACCACGCCGTGGTCAGCCGTGCCCCTGAGTTCTACACCGCAGACAGTCTGCGTAAACATACGTTCAAGTACCAGTTCAACAACCCCAACCTCAGTGCCAGCCTGGGCGAGATGTACTGGCTGTGGAAAACTTACATATACGCCACCTACGACGCGGCTACTGCTATCCCGCCCAGCATAACCTCTGGCAACCTCTACGGCGCCTGGTACAGTCAGCACGTTTCAAGCCCCACATACGACCTCAGTGCGGGCATCAACATCTCCATTCCCCTGCGCCTCCACACGGCCTACCAGCTACCGGTCATCTCATGTTGGAACGCTGCCGCTCGCGCCGTCTGTGACTGGCACGAGACCGGCGGCAATTCCACGACAGGGGACTTCGGCATATACCTCGATGTCCTGCCTGCTTCTCTCGATGAGCTGATGGCGCCGGAAGACATCATTCTATTCGGCAAACCGGCCCGGCGCCTGGCCTGGACCCCTGACATCGCCCCCCTCCACGACGCCGACGGCGACGGCCTGCGCTCGCCGCTCTATGGCGGCAACGATCCCGACGACACTACCTGGGATAGTGACGGCGATGGCCTCAGCGACAGGGTAGAGTCCAATCTGCGCTTCGCCGGTATCGACATCTCGCCCACCAACCCCGACAGCGACGGCGACGGCCTCAGCGACCTGGAAGAAATCCTGCTGGGCACCAATCCTGCCAACCCCGACACCGATGGCGATGGCCTCACAGACGCCGAGGAAGTGGTCGGCTGGCTATTTGAATACGCGCCGGGCAAGGAAACACGCATCTACACTGATCCTCTGCTGCCAGACACCGATTTCGATGGTATCGACGACTTCCACGACCGCTTCCTGGGTGAAATCACCTGGGAGGAGTACGCCTATAACCCGGCCGTCTACAACGAGCCGCCTGTAGGCGTGGCCCTTTACCAGAGCATTAACCCCAGCGAGCGTCGCCTCGTGCCCGGCCAGACGCTGACCATCACCACCAGCCTGTTCAACAACTCCAGCGGCACTCTGCCCACCACTGGCGTCCTGACCACTACCCTGCCCGCGGTCCTCGGCGGCACCGTCATCACGGCGCCCTTCCACCTGACGCCCAACGCGCAAACGACCTTTTCCATTAACGCCACCGTCCACTCTGGCGCTTCCACTCAGCAGGCTACCATCAACAGCGAGCTGTTCGCGCAACTGGATAGCTCCAGCCTCACCTCCATGTGGCAATGGCTGCCGCAGCAGACGACCATAATCACCACCACAGCCAACGCGCCCGACGATAGTTATCCCTGGCACAGCACCCTTCTGCAGGCTCCTCTGGGCTGGAGCGAGGACTATCTGCTGGCGACGATTGAAGGAGTTGCAGGAGACGAAAGTGACCGCACTATCGACGGCCGCATCGCCTTCTACCAGATAGAAGAGCTGTCCAGCCCAGCCACTGCGCTCCTTGTAGACAGCGGTACTGCACCCAAGGCCAACCAACGGCCGGCGATGGCCTGTGCCATCACTGGCGCCTGCCTCGTGGTGTGGAGCGAAGGGACGAGCGATTTCGACCTCGTCGGCGCCATCGTGCGCTCCAACGGCGTCGTCAGCGGTCCCTTCTTCATCGCCAACGAGAGCGGCGACGAGCTTTCTCCCGCTGTGGCCAGCGACGGCGCAATGTTCGTTGTGGCCTGGGAGCGCGATGGCACGCTCTGGACCAGGCACGTGCAGGATGCTGCCACAATGGGCGCTGCCCAACGCATAGACAGTGACCTGCCGGTCGGGGCCAGCAACCGCCGCCCTGCTCTGGTTTATACCGGGGACAACTATCTGCTGGTCTGGGAAAACGCGGTCGGACCGGATGGCGATCCATCACAGGAGGTTGACTTGTGGGCCGCCAATCTAGGCGGCGCTGCGCTGCTGGCAGATAGCGTCCGCCTCATTGTCGATACGACCGGCCGCGCTGAACATCCACACCTGGCTCACCGTGTTGGCACGGGTGAAACATTGCTCACCTACAGCAGCAACGGCCGCGTCGTAGGTCGCGTCGTCACCGCCGGCGATGACGGCGTGCCATTCACCATTGCCAATCAGGCAGCAGAGGCTGCTGAACTGCACGCGCCGCAGGCCGTCTACGACGCTGGCTCCGGCGGCTGGCTGGTGGCCTGGAGCACGAGTACGGCTGCTGGCGTTTCCACTGCCCATTACCAATCGCTAGACCAGGACGGCATAGCCCGCGCCACGCAGAGCAGCTTCTCCTGGCAGAACATCCACGGCGTGCCTGCCATCTCGCACCGTTCCCTCTCCCTGGCCTGTGCCCTCTCCGAATGCGTGCTGGCAGCTAACACTGCGCCCTGGAACAACCCGGCCGGCAGCAACGCTGTCATGCTCGATACGCTTGCGTTACAACAGTTCCAACTGCCCGATCCCGACTACGCCACCCACAGCAGAAGCCTGACTTTCGACGTGGATGCTGACGAACCTTTAGCCACCATCACTTCCGTGGCTGACTATTTGCCGGCCGGCAGCACCATCGTCATCGGCGGCACGGCCAGCGACCCCACCAGCGCTGTTGCGGTCGTCGAGGTGCGCCTCAACGGCGGTCCCTGGCAGACAGCCAATGGTTTCAACGACTGGTTCTATTCGCTGGACGTGCCTGCTACTGAGGGCGCCTATACGCTGGAAGCCCGCGCCATCGATGAGCTGGGCAACGTGCAAAGCGCCCCAGGCCAGATCACCTTCCACGTCGATACCACGCCGCCCACCCTGAGCAGCTCCGTCTCCGACGGCCAGCTTTTCACGGCGCAGCGGTTGCCGGGCGGCCAGGCTTACTTCGACCTTTCTGGTACTGTGGACGACAGTGGCAGCGGTGTGAAGCGCGTGCAGGTGCGGCTGGAGCCAAACGGCAGCGGCTGGCAGACCGCCGAGGTTAGTGACAATCAGTGGTCCCTGGATTACGCTTTGCCTTTCTTCGGCGACGATGGTCAGGCCCTGGTGGACGCCAGCGGCGTCTACACGGTGACAGTGCGTGCTGAGGATCAGATGGGCAACACCAACGATGGCGCCAACCAGTTGCAATTCACGGTATTGATGGACGCCCACGCGCCTGAAAGCAGCCTCAGCAGCTATGTGATCACGGTCAGCGGCACGCTGAACGGCGAAGCGATCACCCAGACGGCCTCCCTGCCACTGATCACTGGTACTGTGACGCTCACCGGCACCGCGCGTGAAGTAGGCCCGGTTCACTCTGGCATTCAGCAGGTGGAGCTGGCCTTGCGCCCCGCCGACCTGGGATTGGCTCCCGGCATCTGGCGTGGCTGGTACCGCAACCGGGGGATGACTGAAGGCGGCCCCATCTTTGCCCGCTTCGATGGCCATATCGACTTCGATTGGGGCAGCGGCTCGCCCGACGCCTCCATTGATGTCGACGACTTCGTTGCCGACTGGACGCGCGAGAGCCTCTTCCGCGCCGGCGGCGATTATGTCTTCACTATCAACAAAGACACCGATTCCACTGCGACCTTCTACATCGACGGCGTGGAACAGTTGACCGTGCCTAACGGTGAAACCAGTAGGGAGGTGACGCTTCCCATCACCATGGGACTGCACGACCTGCGCCTCGTCTACCACGATCTCGGCGGCGATGCCCGCATCTCCTTTAGCGGCGAATTTACCGGAGCTGACTGGCTGCCGGTTACCCTGGACAACTCGGGGGCTGGCGTCAGCAACAGCGAGTGGCAATTTGCCCTGCCCGAGGGCATTGAAGGCACCTATCAGATAGACCTGCGCGCGCGTGACGTCGCCGGCAACCTGAACGAAGAGCGCAGCTCTTGGGTGCAATGGCGTGGCGATATTGACACTGCCGCGCCCCGCGTCTTCTTCGACGTTGATTTCACCGGCTTCGGCGAGGCAGCGCGCACCACCTACCGCGTCTGGGCCAGCGACTATAACCTGGACGAAAGCAGCTTCGTCAGCCCCTGTGACGTGAAGCCCGAAGACCGCTACGTCTATGACTCTGAGTGGTGGAGCGAGTGGATGCCCGGCAGCAACCGTCTCTACCAGATCGCTTCCGAGTGTAGCGTCCCTGGCCACGTCAGCGACCCGCCCACAGTGGAAGCGTGTGACCTCTATGGTCGCTGCACCACGCTCAACCCGCAAGTGCCAGAACCGCCTAACGAGCGCTACCTCTACTGGCTCGAGCCGGACCGCCTCAGTAAGTCGAGCGCCCCGATAATCAACCGGCTCGATCTCAATACCACATTGACCACTACGCTTTATTATGAACAGACTCGCCAATTCAGGGACATCGGTGTTGACCCCAACACTGGCATTCTCTACCTGGCCAACGGAACTTCTTCTATCTGGAAAATTACCCCGGATGGTAGTGAGGCGACGGAGATCTACGCTAACGCCGGCATCAGGACCTCCGAAGAAATTGTGGTGGGGCGCGATCGAGTCTACTGGTCAACCTGGAGTGAGGGTGTACATAGCATCGATCTCAACGGAAATGATTACCGGCATCACTTTAGCACGGGGGATACCATGGTGGGGCTGGGTGCTGACCGGCGCCTCGGGCAAATCTTTGCCACACCCAACTTCCACAGCGAATCCTCTAATCCCCCTGTTTACTTTTTTGCCGAAGATGGCTCCACCAACGGATACACCATTGCTAGTACCAACTTGCATCATGCTCTAGCTGTCGATCCACCACGAGAGATGATCTATATAGCTGCCGGTTGTGGCAGTTTCTTTGACCCATTCGGTATCGTTCGCGTCCCCTACCCCAATGACTGGAGCGCAAGTCCGGCCAGCGGTAGCTGCGAGCTGATTTTGGACTCGAACATGCTACCAGAGGACGCCTCCCAAATTGAGGACATCTTCGTAGACAGCGAAAGCCAGAAGATATACTTCACATCTCGTGGTGGTACACCTGAGGGGGCGCTCAACAACGGGCACATCTGGCGTATTGATCTGGATGGCAGCAACCTTGAGCTCCTGGCCCGGACGGAGTTCCACATTCATGGGCTTGTGGTGGATGTTAACCGTGCGCCACACGCCCGGGACCAGGTTATCTACACCTACGAAAACACGCCCGTTTCCATCGATCTGGACGCCAGCGACCCCAACGTCAATTCTCTCACCGTTGTCCTGGAAACACCGCCAACAGCGGGACAATTGAGTGGGCTGCCCGATGAGCCTACCTACGACCCCCTGACCGTGGTCTACACCCCGGCTCCTGGCTTCATAGGCTCTGACCGGTTCACCTACCACGTCAACGATGGACGCGAAGATAGCCCGAGCGTTACCGTCTTCATCGAAGTGCGGCCGGAAATTGCCGTCGAAACCTCAATCCTCACGCCCACGCACGGCGCGTTACTCACCGGCCTTAGCCCGCAACCCATCCGCACCGGCATCTACGCCTCCGAAGGATTGGCCTCGGCCGTGCTAACGGTGGACGGCGCGCCGCTGGACAGCGAGAACAGTTGGGCCGGCAGCGGCATCACCGAAACGCTCTGGACCAGCAGTTGGACGCCGCCCGGCGAAGGCGTCTACACCCTGCAGGTGGAAGTGACCGACGAGGACGGCCGCACGGCGCAGCACGCCATTAGTGTCACCGTGGACCTCAATCCACCCACCATCGACCTGGCGCAGACCGTCTTCACCAGAACCCATCTACTGCCCGGCACAGCCGCCACGCTCTGGCTCGAAGGCGACGTCTCCGACAGCGCCGGCGTGGACCGCGTGCAGGTTGAGGTCGATGGTGGAGAAGCGGGTATGGCGGGGCTGGAACCAGGCCGCTGGCGCTATGCCTGGGATGTGGGCCACGTGCCCGATGGCGAAAGTTTCGTCATCAGCGCCGAGGCCCGAGACGTCGTGGGCCGCACCACAGACATCACCGAAAACGTGCTGGTTGATCTGACGCTGCCCAAGCCGGTGGAGATGACCGTGCGCGCGGACGGCCAGCCAATCACCAACGGCCAGGTCATCCGCAACGCCGGGCCACAACTGAGCATTGAATGGACAGCTTCCAGCGACGGCAGCGGCATCGGCGGCTACGATGTCGGCTTCAGCAGCAATCCCACTCCCACCCTTGCCGATCTGAGCAGCTATGCAGACGCCGGCACGCACACGGAAACGGGCGGCGAAGCGCAGCGCCTCTTTGCCCATGTGGGCATCCGCGATGCCCACGGCAACCGCCGCTGGCAAACAGCAGGCCCCTTCTTCCTCGATTCCCCGGTCACGCCCGACCTGGTGTCGCTGGATATGGGCCACACCGGCTGGCAGGATAGCGGTGCGAGCCAGGTCAGCGCCGATTACGAAATCTACCGCCGCGCCTACACCGGCACGCTCATCAGCGAGGTGCAATCCTTCCACGTCTCTTGGGATGACCAGGGGTTGGGCCTCTCCTGGCGCGGCGCCGACTGGAATAGCGATGGCCAGCTCTTCATCTACCTGGATACCATTCCTGGCGGCAGCACCACGGCCTTCAACCCCTTCGGCGATGGCGTCACCGTCGGCCTACCCGCCGATGAGGGCCGCCCACTGACCGCTGACTACCTCATCCACGTTCAAAACAACACCACAGCCTGGCTGATGCAATGGAACGGCAACGGCTGGAACAACCTGGGCACGCTCGATGCCGAACGCTTCCGTCATACCAGCGGGCAAACCGACTTCTACCTGCCCTTCAACAGCATCGGCATCGCCAACCCGGCGACGGCTGAGCTAGACCTGGTGGCCTTCGCCACTGAGCCGGCTAAGATGCGCCTGTGGGCTGCTGCGCCCGACCGCAACCCGCTCAACAGCGGCCGCGTCATCAACCCCAGCGTCAACCCTGCCCTGCTGAACAGCTTCGACCTCACACAGCAGTTCACCTGGAATGGGTTGGGCGACGGGCAGCGCCCGGACCAGAACCAATTCCACAGCAGCGACCTGCAGCTCACTATCGAGAGCGGCGCACCTGCTCTGAACACCGGCTTCTTGCGCGACGACTACCTGCACCTGCTGGCCCCCGGCGACGACCTGGACAGCAACCTCGACGGCGTGCCTGACGTGCTGCTGCCAGGAGACGTTGACCCCGCTCCCGTCGGCCTGGGCCACACCATTCCCTACACAGTGACCTACACGAACCTGGGCGCTGAGACGGCAACCAACGTCGCCCTCACCTTCACAGGGCGCGGCGGTCTACAGATCGAAGGCAGCGCCAGCCACCTGCTCCTCCTGGGCGACCTTGCTCCGGGCGCTTCGGGCACGGCAGTGGTCACCGGCACGGTCAACGCCCCCTCCAACGCCGCCTCTGTCGAGTTGCAAGTAACTGTCTCCGACGATGCCCGCGGTGACTACGACTGGTTCTGGCTGCAGCACGACGTCGATACGCAGTCGCCACAGAACATAGCCATCACCGCGCCGCTGGATTACGCCTCACCGCTGACCAACACGGTGCGCGGCGTCGCTCAGGACGATTCTGGCCTGGCCCTCATCAGACTGCAGGTCACACCGCCCACCGGCTCTTCTTATGTTCTCACTTGTGAGGCCGGCGATCCTCTCAGCGAAAGCTGGGGCTGCGACTGGAATCCCGACCAGGTATCCGGTGCCCATCAGCTCCGCGCCCAGGTTGAGGACCTTTTCGGCAACGTCAGCGACTGGAGCGACACGGTCACTATCATCGTAGACGGCGATGCGCCGTTCGTGACCCTCGACGCCGCCACCCAGCGCCTGCTGCAGAGCGGCTATGTCAACCAGAATTTCGTGGCCGGCGGCCAGGTCAGCGACGACCAACAGGCGCAAGCCTTGGAGCTATGCGCCGAGACAGCGGAAACGGCCCTCCTGCTGCCATCCTGCGCTGAGCTGCCGCTGAACCCGGCTAAAGCGCCCACCGGCGCCTGGCGCTCGGAGGTAACAGTGCCGTTCGGTGAAGGCATCACCCAGACCCTGCGCCTGACGGGCATTGACGCCGCCGGCAACCGCCACACCATCTTGCACACTTACACTGTAGACACGGTGGCCCCGCTCATCACCGTCACCGACCATGTGGACAGCATCTACCTCGCTGATTACTGGAGCAACGCCCGCGCCGACCTACTGGCTCTAAGCGCCAGCCCCGTCCTCAGCGGCACCGTTACGGACGGCGGTGAAGTGGCTGAAGTCTATGTCATTGTCCGCAAAGAAGGTGGCGAGAGCGCGACAAAGCGGTTCGCCGCCGCCGCCGATCTCAGCCGCGACGGCAGCAACGGCTGGCAATTCACGCCGCTCTTTAGTGAGGTTGGCACCTACACCCTGTCTGTCGAGGCCTGGGATCGCGCTGGCAACATCACTTACGGCGACTCCTTCTTGCTCGAAGTGCTCAGTGGACCGGATCTCAGCCTCGACAAGAGCGCCGAACCCGCTACCGTGGACGCCGGACAGATGCTGACCTACACGCTCGCCGTTACGAACAACGGCAGCAAGCAGGCGAGCAACGTGATCGTAACCGACACCTTGCCGGCAGAGGTCACCTATCTCGATGCCGGCGGCGAAGGCTGGAGCTGTGCGCAAGAAAGCGGCATCGTCACCTGCCGCATTGCCCAACTGAGCGCTGGCCCGGCCACACCAATCACCATCACCGTTACCGCGCCGGACGAGCCAACCACGCTCAGCAACCACGCCGTTGTGGGCTTTGAAAACGGCTCTTATACGCTCTTCGATCCGCAACCGGCTAACAACGAGTCAGAAGTAGAGACGACAGTGCGCGCTGTAGCCGACCTGGCCCTGCAGAAGAATGCCTCGGCAATGAACCTGCCGTTGCAGACCGAGCTGGCCTACACGCTGACCATTACCAACTACGGGCCCTCCACAGCCAACGAGGTTGTGCTTAAGGATGCGCTACCTGCCAGCTTCTCCCTGAACGGCGCGACCGGCTCCGGCTGGAGTTGCAGCGAAGATAGCGGCGTGCTCGCCTGCACACGGCCCACGCTCGCCGCGGGCCAGAGCACTACGGTGACCATCAGCGGCACGGTTACTTCACTCGGCTCCATGACCAACTCGGCCACCGTCGAGAGCCAGACGTTCGATCCGGACCTCGACAATAATGAAGACGACGCCTCAGTGACCGTCGGAGCGCCCGTGCCGCTCGTCGACGCCGGGAGCGATGTCGTCGCCGACGAGGGCGAGGCGATCACCTTCAGTGGCACCATCGATGATCCCCACGGCGGCGCGCACACCATCACCTGGGACTTCGGTGACGGCAGCATAGCCACCGGTAGCCTGACCCCCAGCCACGCTTACGGCGACAATGGGGTCTACACGGTCTTCTTCACCGTCACCAACAGCTACAACCAGACCGCCGGTGACAGCCTGCAGGTTACCGTCCACAATCTGGCGCCCGTTGTAGACGCTGGGCCAGACCAGACGGTGAACGAAGGGGCGTCCATCACATTCAGCGGCGTGTTCACCGACGCGGGCAGCCTT
>CAZRTM010000030.1:12525-36962 GCA_964602995.1 uncultured Ardenticatenaceae bacterium | reverse complement strand
AGCAGCTCAACGCCGGTCACTTCCGTGCGCCACACCAGGCTGCTGAAGTCAGGACCGGGACCGCCCAGCAAGGCGCGGTTGTAGACCCACAGCTCCGGCTCGCTAGCCTGCAGCTGAGACACATCGTAGCCGCGATCCTTGGCTGCCTTCTCCAGCGCCAACTGGCGTGCTGTTTCGGCGGCAACCACGGGCGTCACATCCAGCTCGATGTCGGGCAAGATCTCACCATTGACTGAGAGAATGCTCTTGCCGCTGTTCAACTGCACCATCAGCTCGCCGGCCAGGACCGGAATGCCCTGGTAGGTTTGCTGGTAGCGCACGACGGAACGGCCATCATCAAGTGTACGCTCGCTGATCAACAATAGGTCGCTCCTGGCATCAGCGATTCCAAACAGCGACCCATACTCAGAGAGGAAAGCGCGCGCGACACCGTCAGCCGTCACTTCTCCTTGTGCGACAACCGGTTGCGTCACTGACTGCCCAGATTCGGCCGCCAGAAAGCGCACCTTGCCCGTCTCACTATGCCTGGAAATGCGCAGCTCGACGCCGTTCTCCTTCTCTAATTCTGAAACAAGCCCCTCTTCGGGAAAGTCCCCACCCTGCGACCGGTTCGTCGCCTGTGCCCAATAAGGCACTGCTACCACTACCACGGCAATCATCACCAACATCCCAACAATCCGTTTCATGATCGTCTCCGTTGATCCTTGCCTAATAAATAAATTGTGAATGGCGTGTACCGGTATAAAAGGCACCGCCCCACCACATTGGCCTAACCCACTCTCAGAAGTTTATCTAAATTGCTTTTGTTTTTCACCCCAATTATCAGATTTGAGTGTAGCGTGCGCGCAATCTATGTTCAGCCGGTCTGGCTGCACACACGAAATGCGCTCCTCCTCCCCGTCCCGCACCATCGCTCCCTCATATCCCTCCAGCCTATTCTGGAAATGCCAGCCTGATAGAACGACGGCTTCAACCGGCTGCCACACGTTCTCATATTTCACCCCAAAGTGAACGTGTACCCCACCTGCAAAGCCGCCGTAGCACGACGGATTGCCCAGCCACTCGCCCGGGCGCACCTGTACACCATCTGCCACGCGGTTCGCCAGATGGCCATACACCGTCTGCCAGCCCGTCGCCGCATCTCCGTCGTAGTCGTGATCCAGCTTCACCCAGTGGCTCTGGTAATCGATGGCGCGCCCCGCCGCGCTCGCCGCCACCCAGCGGTGCGCCACAAACGGCGGCTCGCAGCCCGGATGGCCCACCGGCTGAAAGTCCACCCCCGAGCGCGGATAACGGTCGCTACCGTCCATATTGTGTGGCCCGCCCGTGAAATACCAGTTCTCCCCGCCGCGCCACGGCAACAGCAGCGAGGGCAGCAACGTCCAGGCGGTTGCATCGGGCCGGCGCATTTGCAGCTTCCCCGCGTCCGCCGGTCCGAAATAGCGCTCATACGTCTTGCGCAGCTCCGCTTCCCACGCCCCCAGCGCCTGCCCCGGCTCGCCTCCACCATAGAGGCGAGACAGATAATAGGCGCGCAGAGCATAAGTCGCTGCGTTTCCCGCCTGCGCCTGCAGCCGCACCTCGCGCACCGGCGATGTTAGCGGCAATGCACGCCCATAATAGGCGTCGTAAAACCAGCGCGACAGGCTCAGCGCTGTCCAGCGCAGCCAGCTTCGGAACGCCTCTTCATCCTGCACTACGCCGCCCGAAAGCGCACCGTGCTCCATCTCCGCCAACGTCAGCAATAGGGAGGGGCTCACGCTATACGCCTCACTGAGAAAAGCCAGCCCCATTGCTGCCGGCATTGGTCTGCCCAACACCGGTTCCAGCTCCATGCTCTCCAGGGCGCCCCCCGCCGCCTGCAAAAAACGCGCAACTGCAAACTGCCCGCGCAACGACCCCGACACAAATTGTTCGTCAGAGATAAGATACGGCGTCCCCGGCCCTCCATCCTGCCCCAGCGGCGCCAGCGACCTGGCTGGACGAACCCGCGCCTCCACCCCTGGCCCCTTCATAGCCAGAATGCACAACAGTGCGACAAATGCAGCCACGCGACGGAGAGGCATTTAACTGTTATTTTTTTGATTGGTTTGATTGTCTGATGCCACTCTCCAATCAACCAATCACCAATTAACCACTAGAAAATCGGCGGCGTAACAATCGCCAGATACTTCACGGTGCGGTCACCGCGCGCGCGCAGACGCTGCAACATCGGCCCTTCGAAGTAAATTGTATCTCCCGCCCCCAACACATAGGTCTCATCCGCCAGCACGACCTCTAACTCCCCCTCCAACACGTAGAGGCACTCTTCCGTGTGCTCGTGGTGCACCAGCGGAATATCACCGTCATTGGGGTCTAACTGCGCCAGCACCACCTCCATCTTGCGGTTCACCGGCGTCAGGCACTGGTACACAATATCCTGTTGCGGCAACACCAACTTGCGCCGCTCGTTGCGCCGGATCACCGGATTATGATCGTCTGGTTCAATCAGAAAATGAAAAACGGGCACACCCAGCGCCTTGCTGATCGCCCGCAGCGAATCAATAGAGGGGCTTGCCATGCTTCGCTCAATCTGGCTCAGGAAGCTGGCCGTCACCCCTACCTCCGACGCTAACGTCCGGAGGCTCATTCCCATCTGCTTGCGCCTTTCTCGAATTTTCTGACCTAATTCCACTGGCTATCCTTCGGCTAACCCGGGCTTTTATGTACAGTAACTGTTAACAGGCAGTACAGATAAAATTGAATTTACTCGTAATAATGAAGTAGTATTTGACGTTTCTTCGCAACGATATTACTATTTGACCAGAAGTTCCAATCGCAGGCAAGTAGCAAAATGATACTTAACAACGACAAACTTATAGAGTTCCTCAGTTCTATTGTCGCGTCCACCTCGCTTTCCGGTGAAGAACAGAACGCCATCGACCTTGTGGCTGCTGAAATGCGCCGCCTGGGCTTTGACGAAGTGCGCGTTGACGAAAATGGCAGCCTCACAGGCGCCATCCACGGCAGCCAACCGGGCCCTACGTTGCTCCTCGACGCCCATATCGACACGGTTGGCGTCGCGGCCGGTGTTGAGTGGCAGTACGAGCCTTACGCCGCCACACGCAACAATGGTCGCATTTATGGCCGCGGCACCGCAGACATGAAAGGGGCGCTGGCGGCCATGGTCCATGCCGCCGCTGCAGTTGATCGCGACAAAATACGTGGCAAAGTCGTCGTCAGCGCCACCGTCATGGAAGAGGTCATGGAAGGCATCGCCCTGCGCACGGTGGTAAAGGATGTGCAGCCCGACTTTGTCGTCATCGGCGAAGCCACCGACCTCAACCTCAACCATGGAGGGCGCGGCCGGGCCGAAATTCACCTGGAAACCACCGGCCAACCAGCCCACTCCTCCACTCCCCACCTTGGCCGCAACGCCGTACACATGATGATCCCCGCCATTCAGGCCATCGAAGAAATGGATCTGCCCTCCGACCCCCTGGTTGGCGACGCCATCATGGTACTCACCGACATCATCTCCGACCCCTACCCTGGGTACTCCGTCATTCCCGGCCGTTGTCGCGTCACCTACGACCGCCGCCTGCTGCCGGGCGAAACGATGGATGGGGTGCTCAGCAAACTAAAAGCACTGCCTGCCCTCTCCAACGTACAGGTCACAATCGCCAGCGGTGAACATACAACCTACACAGGCGCCACGTTACGGGCGCCTAAATTTTTCCCGGCCTGGAAATTCCCGGCTGACCATCCCTTTGTCCAGAGCGCACTCTCCGGGCTGCACGCAGTTGGTCTGAATCCGGTCCTGAGCGCCTATCAATTCTGCACCAACGGCGCTCACAGCGCCGGAGAAGCGCAGATTCCGACCATAGGTTTCGGCCCCGCCGCCGAAGGCTCGGCCCATACTGTTGACGAATACATAGAAGTAGAGCAGCTCACGGCTGCCGCTCGCGGATATGCGGGCATTATCCACGCTGTTCTCAGTTAGGATAGCTGCGGCACTTGCCTGGGCAAGTCCGCCCCACCAAATCTCACGAATTTAAATAGCAGGAGGCTCAATCATGGCGCAACGCATGGCGCTGTACATGCAAGATAAACACCCGATTCAATATGAAATCGAAATGGCCCAATATGCTGAAGAGCAAGGCTTTTCCGAGATATGGCAGGCTGACACACGCCTCGCGCGCGATTGTGTCGTGCTGATGAGCGCCTTCCTGGCCAAAACCAAGAAGCTGCGCTTCGGCTCCGGCGTCCTTCCCATCTGGACCCGCAACCCGGCTGTCATTGCCGCCACCTGGAGCACCATGTGGGAACTGGCCGGCACCCTGCCTGACGGCAGCAGCCGTGTCATGCTTGGCCTGGGCGCCTGGTGGGAGCCGATCGCCTCACGCGTGGGCGTCGAGCGGCGCAAGGCGCTGACCGCCATGCGCGAACATGTGGAAGCGATCCGCCAGCTCTTCACCATGGAAGAGGTCACCTACAAGGGCGAGTTCGTAAACCTGGATAAGGTCAAGCTGGACGTGGCCTACGGCGACGCCTCACCACGCAATATCCCCATTTACATCGGCGCCACTGGCCCCAAGATGCTGGAGATGACCGGCGAGTTGTGCGACGGCGTCGTGCTCAACTACGTCGTTTCCGTGGAATATATCCGCGAGGCTGTGGAGCTGGTGCGCAAGGGCGCCGAAAAAGCGGGCAAGACGCTGGACGACATCGATCGCCCCGAGCTGCTCGTCTGTTCTCTCTCCGACGACGATCCCAAGGCAGCCATGATGGCCGGCAAGACCCTCGTCGCCTACTATCTGGGCACCGAGCCGCACATCATGAAAGCCAGCAACGTCGATCCCGAGCTGATTGAGCGCGTGCAGGAGTTCGTCGGCTGGCCGGCCACTGAAGAAGATTATCGTCGCGCCGCCGAGCTAATTCCCGACGACGTAGTGCGCAGCCTGATGGCCGTCGGCACCTCCCAGGAATGCCGCGATAAGGTCGCTGAATATATCGACGCCGGTGTCACCTGCCCCATCCTCTACCCAATGATGGACGACATCAAGGCTGTCATCGACGCTTTTGCTCACTGGACGCCGTAGGTTAATTTTGCAAAATTGACCTACACTAAAGACCATAGGTTGATTTTGCAGAAACAACATCGACCAACCGACCAGCGTTAGTAAAAAGGAGATCCCATGCCACTACAAGCTTACCACAGACCCGAATCCCTTGAGGCGGCCCTATCTCTCCTGGACCGGCCGCAAACCCGCGTTGCCGTCATCGCCGGGGGCACGTACATCACCCCCCACCTCGACCGCGACGTTGACGAAATTATTGACCTGCAGCAAGTAGGCCTCGACGAGGTGCAACATACCGAAACCACGCTGACCCTCGGCGCTATGGTGCGTCTGCAAACTATCGTCGATGACGAAGACGCCCCCGCTTTGCTGCGCGAAACCGCCCACAGCGCGGGGCCTAACACCTTCCGCAACCAGGGCACCATCGGCGGCACCATTGTCGCTGCCCATCCTGACTCAGAACTTCTGGCAGCGCTTCTCGTCTTCCAGGCTCAGGTGACCATCACCTCAAAATCAGGTGAGCGGCAGGTTGCACTCTCCGATTTTCTCGCCGACGTTCGCGGTGCCCTGGACGGCGGCCTGGTTACCGCCGTCAGCCTGGTCAAGAGCGGCAAAACGGCCCGCGCCCGCGTGGCGCGCACACCGGTCGATGACCCCATTGTGGCTGCCATTGCCCGCCGCGATGGCGAGGGTAACCAATACCTGGCCCTCTGCGGTATCGCCGCCACGCCGGTCCTGACCGACCCCGGCCAGCTAGATAAGCTCACACCTCCCGGCGACTTCCGCGGCAGCAGCGAATACCGCAAAGAAATGGCCAAAGTCCTAACGGGCCGTGTGTTGGCAGAGATTAGTGATTAGAGATTGGAGATTAGAGACTAGAGATTAGAGATTGGATACTACTACGCAATCTCCGATCTCCAATCCTCCAATTCTCCAATTCTCCAATGAGGAGCAAGATTATGAACACCATTAACGTCATTTTGAACGGCGAAGAACGAACCTTTGACGTACGGCCCGGCGAAACTTTAATGCGTCTGTTGCGGCGTAATGGCATTTTTAGCGTACGCTTCGGCAGCAACACCGGTGAAACTGGCGCCTCGGCTGTGCTTATCGACGGCAAACTGGTCAACACCGACATTATGCTTGCTGTGCAGGCCGACGGACATACTATTGAGACGGCCGAGGGCCTCTCCAACGGCACCAACCTGCATCCTATCCAGGAAGCGTTCATGCGCACCGGCGCCATCCAGTCCGGCTACTCCACGCCGGCTATGGTTCTGGCCGCCAAGGCGCTGCTCGAAAAGAACCCCGACCCCAGCGAGGAAGAGGTACGCGACGCCCTCTCCGGCATCCTGGACCGCGAGACCGGCTACGTGAAGCCCGTGCAGGCCATCCTGGAAGCGGCGGCCATCATGCGTGGCGAAGAACCTGAAGACGTCACGCCTATCGTACTCACCCCCATCACCGTCTACGACCGCGATGTGCTCGACTTCTTCCGCGGCGGCGACAGCGGCTCTGATGAACCATCTACCGACGACCTGGACAGCGGCGGCGTCGCCACACGGCGTCTGGCCCCGCCCAAGTTCATTGTCTCCTCCGACGTACCCGATACGGAAGTCGTGGGCAAGCCGGAAGTTAAGGTCGATGCGCTGAAGCTGGCCAAAGGCAACCCTGCCTTCGTCGACGACTTCGAAATGCGCGGCATGCTCTACGCCAAGCTGCTCACCAGCCCCCATGCGCACGCCCGCATCATCGACATCGACGACACCGAGGCCCGCAACATGCCCGGCGT
Source organism: uncultured Ardenticatenaceae bacterium (assembly GCA_964602995.1). GTDB lineage: Bacteria > Chloroflexota > Anaerolineae > Promineifilales > Promineifilaceae > JAAYYY01. The sequence continues at coordinate 30,110 of CAZRTM010000030.1, read as the reverse complement.
GCACGCCGTCATCCACTACAAAAACATCAAGCGTGTGCGCTACGCCTCCGGCGGCCAGAGCTACCCCAACCCCCTGCCCCACGACCAGGTCAGCTTCGACAACAAGGTGCGCCACGTGGGCGACCGCGTCGCCGCTGTGGCTGCCGAGACTGAGGAAATCGCCATAGAGGCGCTGAAGAAAATCAAGGTTCAGTACGAAGTATTGCCCGCCGTCTTTGACGAGAACGAGGCGATCAAAGAAGGCGCACCGGTCATTCACGATGAGCCTGAAATGGAAGGTTCCGGCGCCTACGACCCACAACGCAACATCAGCCACTTCATCGAAGCAGAAGTTGGAGACGTGGAAGCGGGCTTCAAAGAGGCCGCCCACGTCTTCGAGCAGACCTTCCGCGTGCACCAGGTGCAGCAGGTACCCATCGAACCGCACATCTGCATCGGCTATTGGGACCCCGACGAGCGCCTCGTGCTGCGCAGCTCCACCCAGGTTCCGTTCCACTCTCGCCGCATGGTCGCCCCCCTACTAGGCCTGCCTGTACGTCGCATCCGCGTCATCAAACCGCGCATCGGCGGCGGTTTTGGCGCCAAGCAGGAAATGCTCATTGAGGACATCGTGGGTCACCTCGTCATTGCCACCGGCAAGCCTGTGCGCCTGGAACTCACCCGCGAGGAGGAGTTCATCAGCAGCCGCACCCGCCACCCGCAGACGATCCAATACAAGACCGGCGTCGACGAAAACGGCAAGCTCGTTTCCCAGCGCATGATCATCATCGGCAACACCGGCCCCTACGCCACCCACGGCCTCACCGTGCAAACGGTCAGCGGCCTGCGTGGCCTCAGCTCATACAACTGCCCCAACAAGCGCTTCGAATGTAGCGTTGTCTACACCAACATCCCTGTACCTGGCGCTTATCGCGGCTACGGCGCACCGCAGGCGCTCTTCGCCCTGGAGTGCCACATGGAAGACGTGGCCCACGCTCTGGGCATGGATGTCATGGAATTCAAGCGCCGAAACTGGGTTCAGGTTGGCGACCCACTGGACATCGCTCCACTACTGGGCGAGGGTGAAGCCGACATCTCTGGCATCCCCATCATCCAGTCCAGTGGCCTGGATGAGTGCGTGGCTCAGGGCATGCAATCGATCGGCTGGCAGCGCCGCGAGGATCCCGAGTGGCGTCAGCCCGCGGACCAACCCAACATCCGCCGTGGCATCGGCTTCGCCGTATGTATGCACGGCACGGCCATTCCCGGCCTGGATATGGGCGGCGCCAGCATCAAAATCAACGACGACGGCAGCTTCAACGTCCTCGTCGGCGCCACTGACCTGGGCACCGGCTCCGACACCGTCCTCTCCCAGATTGCCGCCGAGGTCCTGGGCGTGCCCCTGGAAGATATCATCATCTACTCCAGTGACACCGATATGACCCCCTTCGACACCGGGGCCTACGCTTCCAGCACCACCTACATCTCCGGCACCGCCGTCAAGAAAGCGGCAGAGATGGTGCGCGAACAAATCAAGGAACGCGCCGGCCTCATGCTCGGCCTCGAGGATTGGAGCGACGTCCGGTTACACGACCGCAAGGCCATTGCCCCCGACGGACGTTCCGTGAGCATGGAGAAGATCGCCCTGCACTCTCTGCACCAGGACCAACAGCGCCAGATTATGGGCACCGCCTCCTACGTCTCCCCCGAATCGCCGCCTCCCTTTGGCGGCCAGTTCGCCGAGGTGGAGGTTGACATCGAGACCGGCCAGGTCACCGTCAAGAAGCTGGTCATGGCCGTCGACTGTGGTGTAGCCATCAACCCCATCACCGCCAGCGGTCAGGTGGAAGGCGGTATGGTTCAGGCGTTAGGCTATGGCCACTGCGAAGAGATGGTCTATGACGAGAATGGGCGCATGGTCAACGCTGCTCTCGGCCCCTACAAAATCTATCGCGCCGACGAAATGCCCGAGATGGAAGTGATCCTCGTCCAGACCATGGAACCCAGCGGCCCCTTCGGCGCCAAAGCGGTGGCCGAAATCCCCAAGGACGGCGTGGCCCCCGCTCTGCGCAACGCCATTCTCAACGCCACGGGCGTGGCCATCAACGACATTCCCTTCACACCCGAACGCGTGTGGCGCGCATTGCACAGCAACAGAGAAGAACTGAAGGAGGTGAGCGCCTGACCCATTCGTACAACTCATTGTTTCCATTCATTTCGTTAGAAACAAAACTCACCTAAGAGGAGAAGATGGTATGGACCGCTTGATGAAACTATTTGCCGTACTGCTGGTGCTGGTCATGCTGGCCGCCTGTGGTGGCCAGCAGCCTGCGGCCCAGCAACCGGCAGCAGAAGAACCGGCAGCAGAAGAACCCGCGGCTGAAGAAAGCAGTGAGGAAGAGGCCGGAACAGACGACCCCTTCCGCGTTGGTCTTCTCGTCTCTGGCCCAGCCAACGACGAGGGCTGGAACCAGCAGGCCTATGATGCGCTGCTGAAGACTGAAGCAGAGCTTGGCGCTGAAATCAGCTACGTGGAGCTGGAAGAAAACCCGGCCGCGTTCGAAAAGGCGTACCGCGACTACGCCAGCGAGGGGTATGACATCATTCTGGGTCACGGCTTCCAGTTTGAAGACGCTGCCCTCACGGTCGGCGAAGAGTACCCCGACATCTGGTTCTTTGTTTCCAGCAGCACCATCGCCGAAGGGAACGTCATCGGCGTCGATGTCGACGACGCCCAGCCCTTCTACCTGCTCGGCGTCATCGCTGGAATGATGGGCAACGGCGCCGGCCTCGTGGGCGGCGTAGAAATTCCACCCATCACGGCAAGCTTCACCGGCTTCATCAACGGCGCGCGCAGCGTCGACCCCGACTTCCCCGTCAGCGTCACCTACCTCGGCAACTGGAACGACATCGCTGCTGCTAAAGAAGCGGCTCTGGGTCAGATCGCCGAAGGCGCAAACTTCCTGGCGCCCAATGCCAACATCGCTGGCCAGGGCATCTACCAGGCCGTGCAAGAGTCCAGCGAGGAAGCATGGGCTTTCGGCACCTTCGGTGACCAGACTGCACTGGCGCCTGACAAAATCGTCGCCAACTTCGTCTCCGACTTTGGCGCCGGTCTTGTTGGCGTCTTCGCTGAGGTTCAGAACGGCACCTTTGAAGGCGGCGATAACATCATCTTCGGTGTCGATCAGCCTGAGGTCGTGCATGTCTCGTTCAACGACGGGGCTGACCTCGAGATACCCGACGAAGTACGCCAGCAGGTTGAGGCTGCTGTCGAGGCTATGATCGCTGGCGAAATCGACGCTGGCGCTCCACTCGAATAATCACCCTTTATGCATCCCACCTCGGACACGAGGCCTCGTGTTGAGGCCTCGTGTTCGGGATAAGCCTTAAGGCATGGGAACAGTGTCGCAAATCAGGTATGGAGGAGGTACATTGTGATATCAGGCGGCGTTAACCTGATCCCCGAAGATAACGTCGGACGCATTGTCGAGCTGGCCTGCGAAGCAGAGCGCCTGGGATACGAACGGTGCTGGGTCTATGATGAAGGGCTGGTTACCCGCGACCCCTATGTCGTCATGTCGGCCATCGCCGCCCGCACCGAGCGCATCCAACTGGGCACTGGCATCACCAACCCCTACACGCGCCATCCCGCAGTCACTGCAGCCAGTGTGGCCACGCTCGACGAGCTATCCGGCGGGCGCGCCTTCCTGGGCCTTGGTGCAGGGGGCAGTATCACGCTTGGTCCACTGGGCATCCCGCGCAAAAAGCCCCTGCTCGCCACACGCGAAGCCATCGAAACCACGCGCCGTCTCTACCAGGGAGACGCTGTCTCCTACGAAGGCGAAACCGTCAACCTGGTCGATGCCCGTATCGAGTACGCGCGCCCCGACATCGAAATCTGGCTCGCCGGTCGCGGCCCCAAAATGCTGCGCATGGGCGGCGAGCTGGCCGACGGCGTTGTACTCGACTTTCTGCACAAAGAGTACATTCAGGAGTATGTGGACCTTGTCCACGAAGGCGCCCAAGGCTCGGACAGCAAACCGCGCATCTGCTACTCCACCATGATCATCACCAGCGAGGAAGGGTTGGACCGCGTGCGCCCCCACATGACCTATCGCCTCGTCGACTCGCCGCCCAAGATTAAGGATCTCCTGGGTATCAGCGAGCAACAGACTGAGGAGATTCGTGAAGCGATGATCAGCGGCGGCATCTTCAACGCCGGCAAGCTGATTCGCGACGAGTGGGTGCGCCCCTTCATCATCATGGGCACCGTCGAAGAGTGCGCTGCCGAGCTTACCACACTCATGGAACGGCACGGTATGGACGAGTTTCTGCTGCCCGTCCTGGATCTGGACGATGCGCCAGAGCTGATGGCTAACGTCGCCGAGGTACTGGCTGCCGCAGGCGGTCCTGACACGGGGAAAACTGAGTGAAACGACTAACAGATAGTGGCTGCAATTGATGACGGAAATATCTGATCCCCAACCCACCGAGCTGGCAACGACTCAAGAAGCTGCGATGCGCGAAACCTCGCCCCGTGCACGAAGCCGTGCCCATCGCCTCTGGCGCGGTGTCTGGTCCTCTCTGACGCCCCTGGCTGCCATCCTCGTCGCCCTCCTGGTCAGCGGCCTCATCCTGCTCCTGGCCGGTTACGACCCCCTCAACGCCTACGTCATCCTCTTCAACGGCGCCTTTGGCGACACACGCACCATCACCGAAGTGGCCCTCAAGGCCACCCCGCTCATCCTCATCGGTGGCGGTCTGGCCATCGCCTTCCGCGCTGGCATCTGGAACATTGGCGCCGAAGGCCAATTTTATGCCGGTGCTCTTCTCAGCACCCTCGCCGGCATCTACATCAGCGGCCTGCCTGCCCTCCTCTTCGTGCCCCTCGTCCTGGTCCTGGGCGTCGTTGGTGGCGCCTTGTGGGGCATGCTGGCCGGCTTCCTCAAAGTGCGCTTTGGCGCCAGCGAAATCGTGACCACCATCATGCTCAACTACGTGGCTACCATTGGCACCGCTTATCTCGTCACCGGCCCCCTGATTGAGCAAGCCGGCGGCTTCCCGCAAACAGCGCGCATCGCCGAAGCGGCCCGGCTGCCGCGTATCCTGCCGCCCACGCGCCTCAACATCGGCTTCATCCTGGCCATCGTCATTGCCATCGTCCTCTACCTGCTCCTTTTCAAGAGCAGCACCGGCTACGCCATCCGCTCCGTGGGTATCAACCCCATCGCCGCGCGGTACGCCGGCATCAGTGTGTCGCGCAACGTGCTGCTGACCATGGCCATCAGCGGCGGCGCCAGCGGCCTGGCCGGCGCTGTGGAAATCACCGGGCTTACTTACCGTCTCTTCCAGTCGATCTCGCCTGGCTACGGCTTCGAAGGCATCGCCGTAGCGCTGCTGGCGGGCAACAATCCGTTGGGCGCTATTCTCTCTGGCTTTCTCTTCGGCGCCCTGCGCTCTGGCTCCGAGGTTATGCAGCTTCGCGCCGGCATCCCCTCGGTTATGGTCTTTGCCATCCAGGGCATCGTCGTACTCTCCGTTGTTGCCTTTGGCGCCTACCGTCTACGTATGCAGCGCAAGATGGTCTGAGGATCTACAGGCCCTGTGAAAGTAACGTAACGGATAAAAGTTCTCATGGATATCGTTTTTCTGGCAACCATCCTTGAATCTGTACTCGCCGCTACCTGGCGCATGGCCACGCCCCTCATCTATGCTGCCATTGGCGAGATGTTCGCCGAGCGGGCCGGTGTGCTCAACATCGGCCTGGAGGGCATCATGCTCGGCGGCGCCCTGGCCGGCTTCATGGGCGTCTTCTTCAGCGAAAGCCTGGTCGCCGGGTTGCTGGCCGCCATCCTCGCCGGCCTTCTCTTCGGTCTGCTCTTCGCCATCTTCACCGTCACCTTTAAGACCGACCAGATTGTGACCGGCGTGGCCCTCAACCTTGTGGGGTTGGGCCTCACGGGCTTCTTCCACCGCGCTCTCTTCAGCGGCCAGTCGCCGCGCGCCTCCACTTTCGAATCGATTCCCATCCCACTGCTCAGCGAGATCCCGTTCATCGGTGCAATCTTCTTCCGCCATAACCTGCTCGTCTACGCCGCCTTCCTGCTGGTGCCTGTGGCTGCCTTCATCCTCTACAAAACCGACTTCGGTCTCTCCGTCCGCGCCGTGGGCGAGCATCCGCGTGCGGCAGACACCGCCGGTATTAACGTCACCCGCATCCGTTACGCCGCCATCCTCATCGGTTCCGTGCTGGCCGCCGTTGGCGGCGCCTACCTCACCATCGCCCAGACCAACCAATTTGTGGAAGACATGGTCTCCGGGCGGGGCTTCATCGCCCTCGCCGTCGTCGTCTTCGGCCGTTGGGCGCCTGGCGGCATCCTCGGCGCATCTCTGCTCTTCGGCGCCTTCTTCGCCCTGCAATTACGCCTGCAAGCAATGTCCGGCCTGCAGCTCCCCTACCAGGCCTTGCAGGTGCTCCCCTACCTGGCAACCATCGTGGCCCTGGTGGCTATGCGCCGCCTGAGTGTGGCCCCCGCCGCCCTCGCCGTGCCATACGAGAAATAGGGAGGATCCTATGACCGAACCATTGCTCAAGATGGAAAACATGGTCAAGACCTTTGGCGAGACAGTCGCCAACAACGGCGTCAACCTGACTATTTACCCCGGCGAAGTGCATGCTCTCCTCGGCGAAAACGGCGCTGGCAAGACCGTTCTCATGAGCACACTCTACGGCCTCTACCAGCCTGACAACGGCACCATCTATTACAAAGGCCGCCCGGTTACCATCAACTCACCCAAGGACGCCATCGACCTGCGCATCGGCATGGTGCACCAGCACTTCATGCTCGTGCCCACGCTAACGGTGGCCGAAAACCTGATCCTGGGCCAGCACCGCACCTGGAAGGTGCTCAACGATATGGAGGAAATTTGCCGCCGCATTGAAAGCCTCAGCCGCGAATTTGGCCTCAATGTCGATCCTACAGCTCTCGTGCGCCACCTCTCCGTTGGCCAACAGCAGCGCGTGGAAATCCTTAAAGCGCTCTACCACGGCGCCGACCTGCTCATCCTCGACGAGCCAACCGCTGTCCTCACCCCACAGGAGACAGAAGGGCTACTTAAATTTCTGCGTCGCCTCGTCGAGAAAGGCCTCACTATCATCTTCATCAGCCACAAGCTAGAAGAAGTAATGCAGGTGAGCGACCGCGTCACCGTGTTGCGCGATGCCAAAGAGGTGGCAACCGTCGAAACCAAAGAAACCAACCCCCGCGAGCTGGCGCGCCTTATGGTCGGCCGCGACGTGCTGCTCGAAATCCCCGAACGGCAGCGGGAACCGGGCGATGTTGTCCTCGCCGTGCGCGATCTGCACGTGGACAACGAACGCGGCCTGCCCGCCGTGCGCGGCGTCTCCTTCACCGTACGCCAACGCGAGGTCGTAGGCATTGCTGGCGTCTCGGGTAATGGCCAGACTGAGCTAGCGTTGGCCCTCTGCGGCCTGCGGCCACCCACGCGCGGCGAAATACACCTCTCTGGTCAACACGTGAGCGAGTGCACACCGCGCCGGATGAGCAAGCTGGGCCTGGCCCACGTACCCGAAGATCGCCACCTGATGGGCATCTTCCCCCCTTTCTCCGTGGCCGAAAATTTCATCATGCATGACTTCAACCACGCGCCCTTCTCCAGCCACGGTTTCCTCTCACGCAAAACGATCCTGCAACACGCCCAGTCGCTGGTGCAAAAATACGCCATCCGCCTCTCCCACGTCGAAGACCACATCGAGCACCTCTCAGGCGGTAACCAGCAGAAGGTCGTTGTCGCCCGCGAGCTACACCGCAATCCGGCCTTACTCCTCGTCAACCAGCCCAGCCGTGGCATCGACATCGGGGCTATGGAGTTCGTCTGGCAGCAAATTCTGGCCCAGCGCGATGCCGGCTCCGGCGTGTTACTCATCTCCACCGAACTAGAAGAGCTTTTTGCCCTCAGCGACCGCATCCTGGTCATGTACGAAGGGTGCATCATGGGCGAAGTGCCCCCCGACCGCGGCCTCATCGAGGAGGTCGGCCTCATGATGGCCGGTGAGCGCGTGGAAGGGCTGTCAACTGTCAACTGAAATGACCACGCCTGGGTCTCCAGGCGCTGGAGATCCAGCATAGGAAAATCAGCATAGGAGTTCATTCTGTGAGTTCAACCATTATTCTCCCTGACTGGCTCATCACTTCCGCTACCGAGGCGCCTCAACGCAACTGGGGCGTGCGCGTGGTGGATGGCGTCATCGAGGCCGTCGCCGCCAATGACGAGCTGCGCCGCACCTATCCTGAAGACGAGGTCATCGACGCCTCGGGACACGTTCTCAGCCCCGGCTTCGTCAACGCCCACGTGCACCTCTATGGCGTCCTGGCGCACGGCATTCCTCTGGCCAATGCGCCGTCTGACTTCTGGGGTTTCCTCGATGACTTCTGGTGGCCCCTGGTCGAAGACGCCCTGGACCACGAAATGATTGTAGCCGCCACGGATTACGTCTGTGCCGAGATGGTGCGCAGCGGCATCACCAGCTTCTACGACATCCTGGAAGCGCCCTATGCCCTCCCCGGTGCTCTGGAGGCCCAGAAAGCGGCCGTCGAGCGGCGCGGCCTGCGCGGCATCCTCTCCTTTGAAGCCACTGAGCGCGTCTCTAAAGAAAACGGGCAGCTAGGCCTGGAAGAAAACGCCCGCTTCATCGACCTCTGCCGCCAGGAGGGAGGCCTGGTAGATGGTCTGATGTGCTTCCACACCACCTTCACCTGCTCTGCGGAGTTCATCAAGCAGGCCTTCGCCATGGCCGCCGAGCGTGGAGTCCTCACTCACTGCCACTGCAACGAAGGGGTGCACGAACCGCAATATGCTCTGGAGCATTTCGGCAAGCGCACCCTTGAATATTACGACGAGTTGGGCGTCACCGGCCCGCAGATGATGGCCTCCCAATGCGTGCAGCTCTCCGAACGTGAGCGTCAGATCATCGCCGAGCGCGGCATCAAGTGCACGCATATGCCGCTCAGCAACTGTGAAGTCGGCGGCGGCATCGCCCCCATTCCCGAACAAATGGCTGCCGGTGTCACCCTGGGCCTGGGATCCGACGGCTATATCAACGACTTTTTCGAAGTAATGCGCGGCGCATTTCTGATTCACAAGGCCAACCACCAGAACCCGCAGGTCATGCCGGCTCAAGATGTCTGGTATCTGGCCACCGAGGGTGGTGCGCGCGCTCTCGGTTGGGACGACGTGGGACGGCTACAACCAGGCTGGGCCGCCGATCTGCAGCTTATCCGCGCCGACTTCCCCACACCAGCCGCCACACACAACCTCTACGACCAGCTCGTCCTCTGGCGCAATCACACCCACGTCCGTGATGTGATGGTCGCCGGCCAGTGGCGTGTGCGCAACAACGAAGTGCTCAACGCTGACCTCGACGCTCTGAAGGCTCGCACACAGGAGAACGCAAAACGGATGTGGGCTAAAGCAGCGTAAGTCCAGCGCGAGATAAAATAGCCAGTTGGCCAACCGGCCAGGGAGGTGTCCATGTAATATGCCTGTCCCCACTGTATCTCGTCCTGATCAGTAGCAGGAAACAACCATCTTCAGATATGAGAAAAAAGAGAGGAGATTTTATGAAGGTCGTCAAATTACTACTGTTAATCGTGCTGTTGGCTGCACTGGCTGCCTGTGGCAGCCAGAGCGCGCCAGAGCCAGGATCTGAAGCGCCGCCAGCCTCTGACACCGGCAGTGACGACACCTCGTCTGACAGTGAAGCCCAAGAGCCTGAGACGGAAGAAGAGAACGCCGAACCGGTAGCGGCTGCCGAGAAAGTAACCATCCGCCTTTCCTGGAAGATTAAGGGTGAGTTCGCCCCGCCCTTCGTTGCCGCTGCCGAAAGCTGCTTTGCCGACGAAGGCATTGACGCAGAGGTCCTCGAAGGCTCCGGCGCGGGCGCTGTGATCCAGAGCCTCGTTGCTGGTAACGATCAATTCGGCTACCTCGATGCCCCGGCTATGGTTCTCGGTGTACATCAGGATATCCCTGTTGTCATGGTCGCTAACTACCTCAAGCGCCTGCCCATGATCCTCGTCGCCGATGTTGAGCAAGGCCTGAATGGTCCTGAAGATCTGGAAAATACCAGGCTTGCTGTCTCGCCGTTCGACTCCTTCACCCGCTTACTGCCCACTTTCGCCGACCTGCACGAACTGGACCTGGATAGCATTGAGCAGGTCAACCTGGAAACCAGCATCTGGCAGCAGGCGTTGCTCAGCGGACAGATCGACGTCATGCCCGCCTTTAAGACCAACGACTATTACACACTGCTCAACGTCGCGCCCGAGGGCCGAGAATTTGACACGCTCGATCTTTGGGAGTACGGTCTCGATATGTTGGGGCACGGGCTAGTTGTCAGTCGCAGCTATCTGGAGAACAATCCAGAGACCGTTGAGGCCGTTATTCGCGGCATGAACTGTGGTGTGCTAAAGACGATGGAAGACCCTGAACGCGCCGCCGACATCCTCGTTGAACAGTTCCCCGAAGCCCTCGACCGTGGGGTTGTGCTACAGCAAATCGACGAGTTGACCGCCTTCATGGGCGACGAAGCCGACCTGGGCGTGAACACCACCGATGCCTGGGACCAGACGCTGCAGTTGATGCTTGACAGTGGTCAAATCGACGAGATTCGCTCCGCAGATTCCTACTACACCAACGACTATCTACCCTAAGAATAATTAACAATGGCCCGGGGACCCGGTCGCGCACCTTCCGGGTCCCCGGGGTCAGAGAGAATTATCATGGCTATTTCCCAACAAGAATCCGCCGCGACAAGCGGCCAGCAAACTGAACCTCGCGCTTCCTTTTTCGATGCCGGTCTGCTACGGTCGCGCTCGCAAGAAATGATCACCACAGGGGTTATCATCGGCCTTTTCCTGCTCTGGGAGCTGGCTGTGCGCATTCTAGACATTCCCCAATACTTGCTGCCTGGCCCCCTGGCCATCACCAGCCGCATCATCAAAGACCGGGAAATGCTGTTGCCCCACATCTGGGTTACCACCTATGAGGTGCTGCTGGGTCTTGCCGCCAGTATCGGCATCGGCATTCCGCTGGCCGTCGGCATCGTCTACTCCCGCCTCTTCGAGCGTGTGGCTTATACCATCATCGTCGCCTCACAAACCATCCCCAAGGTAGCGCTGGCGCCCATCATCGTCATCTGGTTCGGCTATGGACTGGCCTCCAAGGTCGTGGTGGCTTTCCTCATCGCCTTCTTCCCCATCGTCGTCAACACTGTCGTAGGCATGAAGTCGCTGGAACGGGAGATGCTCTACCTGGCCCGCTCCCTGGGCGCTTCCCAACTGCAAATTTTCCTTAACTTCCGGCTGCCCAAAGCGTTGCCCACCATTTTCGGTGGTCTCAAAGTGGCCACGACCCTGTCCGTCATCGGCGCCGTCGTCGGCGAGTTCATCGCCGCCAACAAAGGCCTGGGCTATGTCCAACTCCTGGCCAACGGCAACCTGGATACGGTCCTTAATTTTGCCACCGTCGCCTTGCTCTCCCTGGTTGGCGTTGTTCTCTTTGCGATCGTCAGCATTCTGGAACAACTAATTGTCCGCTGGCAACCGTCCGATGCTTCGGCATGATGTGACTATTAGCAGTCAGCTATCAGCGGTCAGCCATCAGTTGACGGTTAACGGCTGACAGCCATCTACTAAAAAGGAAACACCTCCGTGAGTAACCCAGTAACCATCAACATCCAAGATCTGCGAAAAGTCTACTCCACCGGCCGCGAAGCCGTTGTCGCCCTGGAAAACACCAATCTGAACATCAAGCCTGGCGAATTCCTCTCTATCGTAGGCCCCAGTGGCTGTGGCAAGAGTACCCTGCTCCTGCTCATCGCTGGCCTCATCTCGCCCACCAGCGGTTCAGTCAACATCGACGGCTCTGTCATCAACGGCCCATTCACCCAGGCGGGCATCGTCTTCCAGCGCGACGTACTCATGGAATGGCGCACCGTGCGCAAAAATGTCCTGCTTCCGGCCCAGATTAAGGGTTTGGACCAGAAACAGCAGGAGCAGGCCGGTCTGGCCCTCCTGGATCAGGTAGGGTTAAAGGGGTTCGAAGAGCGCTACCCACATGAGCTGTCTGGCGGCATGCGTCAGCGCGTTTCGCTGGCCCGCGCCCTGGTGCAGGAACCACCACTCTTGCTGCTGGACGAGCCTTTCGGTGCGCTTGATGCCCTCACGCGCGACCAGATGTGCCTCGACCTCAGTCGCCTGGTGGAACGCGGTACGCAGACCACCATCTTCATCACACATAGCATTGACGAGGCCGTCTTCCTCGCCGATCGCGTCGCCGTTTTCTCGCCGCGTCCCGGCCGCATCTTGGAGCTTATTGACGTTGACCTGCCGCGACCACGCAGGCTCTCCATCCAGACGCAACCTGCCTTCCTGGAATACGTCGACCACATTCGCGCCATCTTCTCCGAGCAAGGCATCCTGCGTGAATAGCATCATCCACAACAGCTGATAACTTCATACGCCGTACTCAGAAACGGCTGCTTACCTACCGTGTCCTAAAACAGTCCGCGGCCATGAACCGCGCCTGAGGAGGAAAGAAAATGATTCCTGGCGGCATCAACCTGGCCCCAGAAGCCCCCATTTCGCACATTGTCGAGCTGGCCCAGGAAGCTGAACGGCTTGGCTTCCAGCGCTGCTGGATCTATGACGAAGGCCTGCCGGTGCGCGATCCATATGTCACGATGTCGGCCATCGCCGCCGGCACCAGCACCATCCGTCTGGGCACCGGCATCACCAATCCCTACACCCGCCATCCGGCTATGACCGCCGCAGCCACTGCCAGCTTGCACGAACTATCTGGCGGTCGCGCTTTCGTGGGCATCGGGGCCGGTGGCAGCATTACTCTTGGCTCGCTGGGCATTGAGCGCAAAAAGGGGCTGACTGCCACTCGCGAATCGATCCAGGCTATGCGCCGCCTCTTCGCCGGGGAAACGGTCACCTTTGCAGGCGACTTTCTGAACCTGGTCGATGCTCGCATCGAGTACACCCAGCCCGGCATCGAAGTCTGGCTGGCCGGGCGCGGGCCTAAAATGCTGAACATGGGCGGCGAGCTGGCAGATGGGGTGCTCCTCTCTTTCATGCACAAGGAGTTCTTCCAGGATTACATCGAGCATATTCGCAAAGGCGCAGATTGCTCTGGCAACAGCCCCCGAGTCTGTTATTCTACCAGCATCGCCACCACGCAGGCATCGCTGGACGCCCTACGCCCGCACATGACCTACCGCCTGGTGGATGCGCCGCCGAAAGTCAAGGCCCGCCTTGGCATCACGGATAGCGAAGTCGAAGAAATCCGCAGCGCCATGATTCACGATGGCCTGCATGAAGCGGGTCACCTGGTGCGCGACGAATGGATTCGCCCCTTTGTCATCATGGGTACCGTCGAAGAGTGCGCCGCCGAACTAATCGACCTCATGAGCCGCTACCAGATTGACGAGTTCTCCGTGCCTATCTACGAGCTGGAGACAGCTCCCCAATTAATGGCCGAAGTCGCTGCCGTCCTCAACGCTGCAGACGGATAAACTCTGCATCCGTAATCCTGCTGTGATTTACATGAACGGGCCGGTGAAGCGCGGCCCGGCTGAACCAGTTTCCCGGCAACTGGCTATAGCGCGCAATGCCTACACTGCTTCCCTATCGTCTGGCAACCACAAGGTAGCGCTCGTCATCAACCTCCTGGCCCCACAGCGCCGCCTGCGACGACAGATCCTCGTGCGCCACCTGCTTAAACGAAGCGGGCAATGCAGTCAGGACCTGCTCCAACCGCAATCCACCGCCCGTATTCCAGAACCCTTCGACGAGCACCAGGCGACCATCTGTCACCAGCAAATCGGCCCAACGGCGCAGCACCATGTGCGGCTCGTCCAGTGCCCACAGCACATGGCGGCATAAGACAACATCAAATTTCCGAGACAACGATGGCGATGGATCCGAAGCGTCGGCAACCTTGAATGAAATCGTGATACCCGCCGCCCGCGCCTTCTCCTCGGCTTGCGCCACCATTTGCTGCGAGAAGTCAATGCCCACTACTTCATAGCCCATCTCCGCCATCAGAACCGACAATGAACCTGTACCGCACCCCACATCCAGAGCCGCAGCCGGTGCCCGTGGCAACCAGCGCCCTAACAGCGCCCGCCATGCCTCGCGCACTACAGGGTCACGCAACCCATGATCCGCCTCATCATCAAACCGCGCCGCTTCCCCATCCCAATAGGCGCGGGCTGCCTCTATTCCGTCATTCTCTTCATTCTGGCTCATCGCAACACGCCTCCCACCATAACCAGAAACAGGCTGAAGACCCAACCAAACACCCTGAACCTTCAGCCTGTTTCCAACAGGCTTCCCTATCCGTTAGCTGCAGAATTGAATTCCGCAGCTACTACAAAAATTTCCGCAAATCCACCTGGTCATAGGTCACCCGCTCGCCATACTCGCGCCGCTCGCGCTTGTATGTCGCGTCAATACCAAGCTTGGTACTCACGCCGCGGATGTCGCCGGTGGGATCCATCTCATGCCCCATAGCAAACGGCGCTGTGAACACATCCAACCGCCAGTCCACGCGATTGCTGAGCGCCCACATCACGTCGGCCGGATCGTAGATATCGACGTCCTCATCCACCACAATCACAGTGCGGATATTGACGTGCGCCGTCAGCGCCGCCATGGCCAGGTTCTTCGGCTCGCCGGGGTTGTCGCGCTTGTAGCGAATCAGCGCTGTAAAGCCGTTGGCATAGGGCGGAATATGTACCGTGGCGCTCTTATTGATGTGGCGCACGAAGCGACGCAGCAGCGGCTCGCGCGGCAACACATTGCCAATGTAGATATGCTCGTACCAACCGGGGATAATCGTCTGGAAAATGGGATTGTCACGCCAGCAAACGGCGCTTACCTCAAATGTGGGGCTTTCCCACAGCTCACCATAATAGCCGTGGAACTCGGCCAGCGGCCCTTCAGGCCTCGTCGTGCCAGGGTGTACGTGCCCTTCGATCACAATCTCTGCCGCAGCGGGGATATTAACATCCACCGTCACACCGCGTGTCACGGGAATGCCCTTGCCGCGAATCGCGCCGGCCACGGTCAGCTCATCCTCTTCGGTGCGCACGCCGGCTCCGATCATAATCGCCGGATCCAGCCCAATAGCCACCGCTGCCGGGAACGGCTCCAGCGGTTTATCGCGGCTGTTCATGAACATGCGCACGTGTCGCCACTCGTTGAGGTTGAAGCCAAAGGTGTGCGGTCCCAGCACCAGCATACGGTTGTAGGAGAGATTACCACGGCCACTCACCGGATCTTTGCTGACAATGACGCCGCCGGTAATAAAGGGGCCGCCATCGCCACGCGAGTGAGTTGGAATCGGCAGCTTGCGAATATCGATATCGTCGCCTTGCTGCACATTTGCTTTCCAGCCCACTTCCTCAACACACACTGGCTCAATGCCGTTGCTCGGCTCCAGTACGTGCTCCATATAGTCGATAATCTCGTCCTCACCGCAACCAAGGGCAATCGCCGCCCGCTTCTGGTTGGCAACGCCGCTGCTAAAAATCGGCCAGGAGCTGCCTTCCACATTCTCAAAGAGGGGCGCGCCACTTCCCTGACGCACCAGCGTAGCCGCTACATCGGCCAGCTCATGCTCAAGTCCCACCGCCCCCTTGATACGTACCAACTCCCCGGCTTCCTCCAATGCGGCAATAAATGAGCGCAAGTCGTGGATTTCTGTCATGCTCAGATTTTCTCCTTCTCAAAATTCAGTCGTTCTTGCGAACAAACCTAATCACTGTAAACCATAGGTGAATACTGGCACTCTTGGTAGCGTTGATAATAACGTGCCAACGAGAAAGTGTCAACCAAAGCTTTACAAAATGCGTATATTTTGAAATAATAATACACACCTTGTTAACATCAACTGGATTACACTTATGACTTCCTTGCTTATTCATAACGCCGCTATCCTCACGATGGATAGCCAGGACACCATTCACCAATCCGGCTGGGTGGCCATTGATGGCGCCCAAATTGAAGACAGCGGAGCCGGCGCCCCACCGGATGCGCTCCTCACCCGCGCCGCTCGAGTCATCGACGGCAGTGGCAAGGCCCTTCTCCCCGGACTCATCAATGCCCACACCCACCTTTCCCAGACCTACTTGCGCGGCCTGGGTGATGACAGGTCGCTCCTGGACTGGCTGCAAAACATCGTGTGGCCCATCGAAGCGCAGATGACGCCGGACGACGTATATCTGGCCAGCCTCCTGGGCCTGGCGGAGAATATCCGTTGTGGCGTGACCGCCGTGGGCCAACACCACAAGATTGTCAGCAGCCCGGCTCACGTGGAAGCTGCTGCCCGCGCCGCCGAGCGCACCGGCATACGCATGCAGTTAGCACGAGGTTGGGTTGACCTGGGCGATGGCGCCGAGCCGCCCGACCAGATTCTGCTCCAAATGCAGAGCCTCTATGAGCAGTGGCATGGACAGGCCGGCGGGCGCATTACCATCGCTTTCGGCCCCATGGCTGCCTGGCGCTGCTCGGATGAAACGATGCAGCGCACGGTGGCCCAGGCTCGCCGCTGGGGCATCAAAACGCACATGCACGTGGCCGAAGTAGATGAGGAAAACCGGCGCATGGAGGAACGCACCGGCATGCGCTCCGTGGAGTGGCTCGACGAGCTGGGCGTATTGGGTCCCGACCTGCAGCTCGTCCACTGCGTTTACCTCAACGATCAAGATATCGAACGAGTCGCCAATCGTGACGCCGTCGTTGTGCACTGCCCCACCAGCAACATGTACCTCGGCTCCGGCATCGCCCGCGTGCCCGAAATGTTGGCTCAAGGTATCACTGTGGCTCTGGCGACCGACGGCTCCGCTTCGCACAACTCTCAGGATATAGTGGAGACGATCAAGACCGCCACGCTCCTGGCCCGTGTTAGCAGCAAAGATGCCAGCGCTCTACGCCCGCTCCAGACTTTGCGCATGGCAACCAGCGCCGGCGCGCGCTTCCTGGGCCGTGAAGACAGCCTGGGCCAGATTGCGCCCGGCTTCACTGCGGACCTCACCCTGATCAACCTCAACACCCTGCGCGCCATGCCCGTCCACCGCCCCGAAAGCGCCCTCGTCTTCAACAGCAACGGCCTGGACGTAGACACGGTCATCGTCGACGGCCAGATCCTCCTCGACGGCGGCCGCCTGACCATGCTCGACGAAGACGAACTCCTGGACCAATGCCGCCACGCCGCCCAAAACCTACTCCAACGCGCCGGCGTCACCGTGTAAGAAGAAAGTAGCCACGAATTGCACGAATTTCCACGAATTGTGGTTTGGGTAGGTTGGTTTACTGTTGCTTAGTTAAGTTGGTTCTTGCGTCATGCTGAGTGAAATGAAGCATCTGGTTCGACGCAGAGATCCTTTACTCCGAAGACTCCGTTCAGGATGACGGAGGATTGGGACTCCATTCAGGATGACGTTTGCACAATGCAACTTAACAGCGCACCAGAATCGACGGTAGAGCTTATAAAAAAAATTCGTAAAATTCGTG
>CAZRTM010000030.1:0-12425 GCA_964602995.1 uncultured Ardenticatenaceae bacterium | reverse complement strand
TCACCCATGATACCGCGCCGCCTCCTCCCCCTGCGTTTCCGGCGCCAGTGCCCGCCAGCGGAAGCGCTCCAGCCAGGGGTTCTCTTTGCCCTCCACAGCGTCGGCAATCAGTGGACCCAATACCGGCGCGAACTTGAAGCCATGCCCGCTGCCTCCTGCCGCCACAACCAACCCTTCCCGCTGCGGGTGATGGTCGATCCACAGGTGTTCATCCAGCGTATCACAATAAAGACAACAGCGTCGATACACCACTGGAGCCTCTGCCAGAGCGGGCAAACAATCGGCCAGGAAAGCGCGCAACCGTCCCTCATCTGCCTCCGTCACCCGGCGCTCGTCCCGCTCGGGGTCCAAAAGCTGCCCCACACCATGATTGGCCACCTTCACCACGCGCTCATGTGGATGTAGCGGAAAGCCATACCAGCCTGTACGCGCCACATCGGCCATGAAGACCGGGAAAGCAGGCGGCGTAAAAAGCGAGTCATCCGCCGCTTTCAGATGAAACACCGGCTGCCCCACTGAACGCATGTAGGGCTTCAACTCCGGCACCAGTTCGTGCGTCCACGTCCCTGCGGCAATCAGCACCAGATCGCCTTCGAACTGCTCACCCTCTGCCGTTCGCACTCCGGTCACACGCTCACCTTCCGTAACCAGCTCTACCACCTTTTGCCCGGGCTGGAACCGTACTCCCTCGCGCTCTCCCTGCTTGATGAGTGCTGCAACCACGCGCCCGCTCTCGGCATAGCCACCTTTTGCATGGTAAAAGCCATCGACAAAAGCGCCGGCTCGCCACGCCGGAAAACGTTGTGCGATTGCGGCTGCGTCCAGCCGCTCTGGCTCGTGCCCGCGACGACGTAACAACTGGTAGCTTTCATAGCCATAATCACCGGCGGCCATCGGCTCCCGCGCCATCATCAGCACCCCTACTTCATGATAGAGGGGCGCGCCCAGCTCCTCGTTCCACTGCCGCCAGCCAGGCAACGACTCCTCCACCATCTCCATGTACTGCTCGTCCGCCCCATATTCCATGCGCACGACTTTACTGATGTCGGTCGAAGCGGCCAGCGGGTGTGGCAATGGGCCTGGGTCCAGAACCACAACCTCGTACCCGCGCCGCCTCAACTCCAGCGCCGCCGTCACACCAAAGATACCCCCGCCCACCACGATCACCTCATACCCATTCATCCCAACTCACCTTTAGTAATCACATCAAGAAAAAGAAATCGGATGTCTCTTTCTGTGACTCAAGTAACGAGAACGTCTACAAAGACATCCGATTTCTCAGAAGCTCTCACACATCAAGAAATCGGATGTCTCCTTCTGTAACTCAAGTAGCGAGAGCGTCTGCAAAGACATCCGATTTCTCAGAGGCTCTTAAAGCGTAAACATCTCCCCAACCAGCCCCAGGTCAAACCCTTGCGGCACATACATATTAATGTCGGCGTGATAGACATACTCGCCGGCATAGGCGCCCGACACAACCTGCTGCAACATCTCAATCAGATAATCGATCTCCTCTGTCGTGTTATAGCAACCGAAGCTGACGCGCACCATGCCCGGCAGTTGCGACCGTTCGCCGCGCAACACCTGCTGCCGGTACCGCTCATACTCGGCATCTTCCATATCCAGCAAGCGCAGCACATAAGGATGAGCGCAGAAACAGCCGTGCCGCACGGCAATGCCTCCTTCAAAACCTAGAATCGACGCCACCTTACCGTGGTACATGCCCTCCACGTTGAACGTGATCACACCCAGCCGGTCTTCCAGCCGTTCGGGGTCGCGCGAGCCATAAATCTCAATGCCCGGCAGCTCGTTCATCCGGCGCAAGGCATAGCTCGTAAGCTCCTTCTCGTGTTCCGCAATCACATCCATGCCCACTTCAGACAGGCGCCGGATGCTGGCAGCCAACGCCACCGCGCCCAACAGGTTCGGACTACCAACCTCATCTCGTTCTGGCGGTTCCGTCCACAGCACCTCGCTCAACGTCACCAGCTCAATGGTGCCCCCACCCTGATACTCCGGCGCGCCCTGGCGAAACAGCTCACGCGGCCCCACCAGCGCCCCGCAACCATATGGCGCGTACATTTTGTGGCCCGAAATGGCAACAAAGTCCAGACGCCGGGGCGAGCCTACCTTTCCCATGTGCACAGCGCGGTGCGGCGCAAGCTGGGCGCAGTCGACCAGAATCATCGCCCCATACTGGTGTGCCAGCGCTGCCATCTCATACACCGGCGGCGCATAACCGCTGACGTTAGAAGCGCCGGTCACTGCTACCAGCTTCACCCGCCCCTGCAACGCTCGCAGGCGGCTCTCCAATAGCTCCAGCTCCAGGTCGCCGTTGCCGTTCAGCTCCAGATGCTCAACCTGTGCCTGGGCGCGCCAGGGCAGGTCATTAGAATGGTGCTCCATCACCGTGGTCAGCACCACATCATCTTTCCCCAGCGGCAACCTGTGCGCCAGCTTGTTAATCGCCTCCGACGTGTTCTTGCCGAAAATAACCACATCATGCTCTTTATCCGCGCCCACAAAGTCAGCCACGATGTCACGCGACTGTTCGTATGCCGCGCTGGAGAGCAGCGACTTGAAACTGGTGCCGCGGTGCACGCTGGAATACCATTCCAGTAACTCATCCACCTTATCGCGCACCACACGCAAGGCCGGCGTGCTGGCCGCGTTGTCCAGATAGACGCAGGAATGGTGCGAACCATCCAGCAGCGGCACCAGCCGGTCGATACCCACAATTTCCGCCCGCAATGCTCTAACCTGCTCGTCCACGATTGCTGACGTTTCCGTTGTCATCATTGTCATTACTCGCTCCTTCCGATTGAGTACTCTGTCGAACAGGCTGAGGTCATAACACTAACACATGGCCTCTTGCCCGCCACGTAATGCCTTCACAATCCGGTCCACTTGCAACCGCGCCGTACCTACTTCTTCCTTGGCCTCCGCAATCAGCGACCGGATCTGCTCTCCACCCATAAAGCGGCTTACAAACTCGTCTTCTTCCAGCGCCGTGGCAAATGGAATACCTTCTTCCACCGCGCGCATGGCGCTACGATTCACAGCCGCGTGGGCTGTCTGTTTGGCGTCGGACCGTTGCGCCAGCTCGAACGTCAGTCGCTCGGCGGCGATCAGTCCACCCGTCAAATCCATATTGCGCCGCATGCGCGCCTCATCCACCTCCAGGTTCTTCAACCCGTCGCGCACCGTCACAATCATCTTGTGCGTCAAAATCGTCGACTCCGCAATCAAGAGCTGCTCCGCCGGATTGCGCGTATCGTCCCGCTCATATTCCTGGAATACAGACAGCATCGCCTGCGCATTGGAGCGGATCTTATAGGCCACCCCCTGCATCGCCTCGCTCCACACGGGGTTACGCTTATGGGGCATCGTGCTGCTGCTGACCTGCTTGCCCGTTTCAAACTGTTCGTGCACCTCGCCCACTTCCGTATGCTGCATACGCCGCATATCGGCGCAGAGGCGGCCCAAAAAGGTGGACATCAGCGCACACCAGTTGAGGAACTCCCCATATCGTTCTTCACTCGGCTGCAGGCTGATGGGGCTGCACCCCAACCCCAGCCGCGCCAACACCCGCTGCTCCAGCTCCAGCCCCGCTTCACCCCACACCGCGTGCGTACCCACCGCTCCGCGCACCGAACCGACCAACAGCCGTTCTTTCAGTTGCCCAAACGCCCGCCGCTGCTGGTTCAGAACGTAGGCCCAGCCGGCCAGCTTGAAGCCGAACGTAATCGGCAATGCGTGCTGTCCATAGGTACGACCAATCATCACCGTATCCCGGTATTGGTCGGCCATCCCTACCAACACGGCCTCCAACCCCTCCATCCCCTCCTCAAGCAACGCCGCTGCTTCCTTCAGCACCAGCGCCTGGCCCGTAATGTGTACATCTTGCGACGTCAGGCCATAGTGCAGATATTCGGCCGCCTCTGCGCTCATCTGCTCGCCAGCCGCCCGCACCAGGGCCACAATGTCGTTGCTCGTTTCGGCCGTCAGCTGCGCGATTCGTTCCAACCTCACCCGGTCTACATTACAGGTGCGCGCAATCTCTGCCGCAGCGGCAACTGGGATAATGCCCATCTGCGCCTGTTCCTCAGCTACCACAGCCTCAAAGCGCAAGCGCTCCCCCTGAATATTCTGTTCTTCAAATAAGCGGCGCATTGCCGGATCACTGTACCGCTCCCCATAAATCACACTATCTATCGGATGTATGGCACCCATGTTAATTCCTTGTTCACTACCAATCCTAATCCTTCTTCGTTCATATTTTAACATACAACATAATTTCCTGACCCCATATGACACCACAGAGAGAGAACGTAGCCACATCAGGCCAGGCGCTACCTCGTCC
The DNA here is from genome assembly GCA_964602995.1 of uncultured Ardenticatenaceae bacterium. Lineage (GTDB taxonomy): Bacteria > Chloroflexota > Anaerolineae > Promineifilales > Promineifilaceae > JAAYYY01. Next base: position 8,062 of record CAZRTM010000030.1, on the reverse strand, counting down.
ATTCCCCCACCTTTGTGGTACTATATGTTCCGCCATGAAACTATCTATCGTCATGCCTTGCTACAATGAAATACGGACCATCGAGACTATCGTCGAAAGAGTGTTGAGTGTCGATCTTGATATTGACCGCGAGCTGATTATCGTCGATGACGGTTCCAGTGATGGCACCCGAGATTATCTGAAAACTCTGGAGTCGTGTGAAAAGATTATGATCGTTCTGCATGAACAGAACAGAGGCAAAGGGGCCGCCTTGCGTACAGGGTTCGAACATGCAACCGGCGATATTATCATTATTCAGGACGCCGACCTGGAATATGACCCTGAGGAGTATCCCAAGCTGCTGAAGCCGATCCTTGACGGTCAGGCCGACGTCGTCTATGGCTCCCGCTTCGTGGGCAGCGAATCACACCGCGTCCTCTACTTCTGGCACTCCCTGGGTAATAAGTTCCTCACGACCCTCTCCAACATCTTCACCAACCTCAATCTGACCGATATGGAAGTCTGCTACAAAGTATTCCGTCGTGAGATTTTAGACCAGATTGAGTTGAAGGAAGATCGCTTCGGTTTCGAGCCGGAGTTCACCGCCAAAATCGCCCGCACTGGCTGTGTCATCTACGAAGTCGGCATCTCCTATCACGGGCGAACCTACGACGAAGGCAAGAAAATTAACTGGAGAGATGGCGTCCGCGCCATCTACGTTATCCTTAAATACGGCCTTCTGCGCTGATCAACGTGCCGGAAATCGCCTCCGTCCTCCTCTCCCTCCTGATTGCCACGGCGATTCCGCTCTTTTTTCTCTATTTACTAGACACACTTGCTCTCTACGGCGACAGTTCCTATCGCACTGTCGCCCTCTGTTTCCTGTGGGGTGGAGTGGCCTCCCTGCTTAGCGCTGCCATTCATCACGTCCTGATCGCGCAGCTAGATTGGATCACACTTGCCACTTTGGCTATCCTCATCACCCCCTTTGTGGAAGAGATCAGCAAAGCGGCCATTCTCCTCTACCTGTGGCGTCGCCCTACATTTACCCACTTCGTCGATGGTGCAGTCTACGGTTTTGCCGCTGGTATCGGTTTTGCTATATGCGAGAATTACATCTACATCCTGGCCGATATAGAGAACGGATTGGCCACTGCCCTCGGCCGTGTCCTCTCCACCAATCTGATGCACGGCAGCGCCAGCGCTATGGTGGGCATTGCCTTTGGTCTGGCCCGCTTTCGGCGCTTCTCCTGGCGCACTCTGATCCTCCTCGCCGGCCTGTTCATGGCCATTCTGCTCCATGCCGGGTTCAACAGCATCGTCTTACGCCCCAACAGCCGTATGCTGCTCATCTACGCCATCATCGTCGGCGTGGACGCTGCCGCCTTCATTGCCCTGCTCGTTAAACGGGGGCTGGCCCAGGAAAAACAGTGGATCGAAGAAAAGCTTGGCGCAGCCGACCGCGTCACCGCCGCCGAAGCGGCCGCCGTGCACCGCCTGGACCAGCTTGACAACTTGCTAGAGCCACTGGCCGAAATCTTTGGTCCGGCCAAGGTGGACCAGATCGAGAAGTTTTTACTTCTGCAGGCCCGCCTCGGCATTCTGCGCAAAGCACTTGATCGTGTTCAGGAGCGCGGCAAAATGCGCGCCGCCCTCGAAGCGCAGATCGAACTGCTGCGCGACGAAATGGACGACACCCGCCGCGCCGTTGGCGCCTACCCCATGGCCCTCCTGCGCAGCCTCTTCCCACCCGGCGACTACATCCTCTGGTCTCGCCTACAGGCCGCGCTCCAGGAACAGGCCACAGAGGAAGACCCCGCTGCCACGCCCAGCCTGTTCAGTGTGCTGGAAAGCCGGACGCGGCAGCAAGACCCCTGAAGCGGAAGCTAACGCCGGTAGGATTTTCACTCCGTTTCTGTTACAGTTGTGAGCAAGCGGCGATAGCATTCACCATCGGTGCAAACCGTTTCTCAAGCGAACAGGCAATAGGGCGTTGAACAACACAGTCGCACAGCTCCGCAAAATACCGTTTATTCATGGCCTCCCTGAGCAGGCCATCGCTAAACTGGCCCAGCAGGTGCAATATTATCGCCTGGACGAAGGGCAGGTGCTGTTCCGCAAAGGAGATCCGGGCAGCTCCCTTTACCTCATTCGCAATGGCTGGGTCAAAATCGTCACCGAGAACCATGAGGGAGATGAGCTGGTCCTCAATCATTGTGGCCCTGGCGAAGTGATCGGCGAAATGTCGCTCATTGACCAGGAGCCACGCTCCGCCGGTGTCATCACCCTCAGCCCCGTCGAAGTGCTGGAGCTGAAGCGGGAAACGTTCATGGAACTTCTGTCCCAACAACCGCTGTTGGCTCTGGACGTCATGCGCAATTTCTCGGCCCGTATGCGCTTTGCCACCACCTATATCGAAAAGGCCATCGAGTGGAGCCATCGCATTGCCGAAGGAGATTATCATTTCACGCTGGAGGAAATCCAGAGCGAAAGCGACGTGGTGGACCACAAAAAGGCGGACGAGACGCGCGCAGCGGAGCTGCTGGCAGCATTCTTCCACATGGCCAAAGTGGTGCGCGACCGCGAAGAGACGCTGAAACAGCAGCTACAAGAACTGACCATCGAAATTGACGAAGCCAACCGCCGCCGCTCGTTCGAGCAGGTGGCGCAAAGCGACTTTTTCAAGGATTTACGATCTGCTGTGCGCCAGATGAGGCAACGACCACAGGATGATACCGATGACTGATAACGAAGCGAACACCGAACCCTATGAGTAAAATCATCTCTGTCCACTCCTTTCGTGGCGGCACCGGCAAATCAAATCTCACCGCCAATCTTGCGGCCTTACTCGCTCTGCAAGGCAAGCGCGTGGCCGTGGTCGACACGGACATCCAGTGCCCCGGCATTCACGTGCTCTTTGGTCTGGATGAGCGGAAGATGGGCCGCACCCTCAACGAATATTTGCGCGGCGAATGTGATATCGAAGAGGTGGCATTCCCGATTGGCGTTCATACCGACGGCGCGCCCGGACGCAGCAAACTGGCCGAGCATAACATCTGGCTCATCCCCTCCAGCATCGAAGCCGGTGAAATCAGCGCCATCCTGCGCCACGGCTACGACGTCAATCGCCTGAACAGCGGCATGCATAGCGTGCGCAAGAAGCTAGATCTCGATTACCTTTTGATCGACACGCACCCTGGCCTCAACGACGAAACGCTGCTTTCCATCGCCTTCTCCGATATCCTCCTCGTCCTGTTGCGCCTCGATCAACAAGATTTCCAGGGCACGGCTGTCACCGTCGATATTGCGCGCAGCCTCGACGTTCCTAACCTGCTCTTAGTGGTCAATAAGGTCTTGTCGCACTACGACTTCGAGCAAGTCAGCCGCCAGGTGACCGCCGCCTATGAAGCGCCGGTGGCCGGTGTGCTGCCCCTGAACAACGAGATGGTCGAGCTACAGAGCAGCGACATTCTTGTTCTGCGACAGCCCAACCATCCCTGGTCAATGGCCGTCAACGGCATTGTCCACAAGCTACTGGAGCTGTAATGAACGACTGCCTGGGAGGAGAAGAGCTGTGAAATGCTGGCATTGTGAGAACGAAGCGCGCGCCGCCTGCTCCTTCTGCGGGCGCTTTGTATGCAAAACACACGCTGGCTCCATGCCCTCGGTGCTGGCCATGTACGTCGGCGAAGAAAACACGCCCAAGGCCATTGTGGTAGCCAATGCGGTGTGGTGTTCGGTTTGCGAACCGCAGCCGGAGCCGATCGCCATGCCCGAGCTTTACTAGAACGATGAGCAGCTTATTTGACGACCTCAACCGCAAATTGCAGGCGGAACAGCAAGGCATGAGCGCCTGGGACCTGGCGCAGCTACCCCCACGGCTGCGCAAAATCGTGCGCACCGTTTTGCGCCGCGTCGAAATCAGCTATCCGGATCTCTATCAGGCTACCGTCAACTCGGACAATGAGCCTTCCCTTTCCCAGGCAGAGCTAGATAACGCGCTGGAGCACCTGCTGGACCAGGCGTGGCTGGTACGCTCTGGTGAAGGGGAGCCGGCTACCTATATGGTCAACCTCCGCCGCAAACGCCCCAGCCGCCTCGACAACTCCCTCTGGGACCTCCTCGACCGCCGCATCGCCTCAAGCTCCTCCAACCAATAGAACGCTGAAACGAAGCAATTGCAGATCGTCATTCTGAAGCAACTACTACTGTCATTCTGAGGCGAAGGCCGAAGAATCTCGACGCATCCAGGCAGAGATCCTTCGCTCCGCAGACTCCGCTCAGGATGACGGGAGGGAAGAACTGCGCTCAGAATGACGGAAGGAAAGGACTGCGCTCAGGATGACGGGGGATTTGCTCCAATGCAAACTGCATGAACTCCAGCGTCCCCTGCACATCCTCCGCCGTCGCTCCCGCGCCTGGATTAAGCCGTCCTGTCCATGCTCGCCCGATTAACCCCTCCCAGCGCTTATCCAGACTCTTCTGTGCCCAGCGCGCAGCTTCTGCTTTGGAAACTACTGCGCCATGCTGCAGCGTGTAGAGCATACGACATAGCGAGAGAACGACATAAGGCTGGTTGCCCCACTGCTTCAACTGCCCGGGATCCGCAAAAATATCTGCCGCCCAAACCTGCAGCAAAGCCACCATTGCCTCTCGCAAATCGCCTACAGAGACTGGGTCAATCAACGTTTGTGGCGCTGGCCCGGCCACAGTTATTCCTCGTTGGCGCAAAATATAACGTTGCACGATCCAGGATTCATCGTGCTGCTTCATAAAAAGTCTCGCGCCGCCTCTATCCACGTGTGGATGCCGTGCATCCGTTCGATCATAGCGACGGAGGGCCTGTTGCGGGACATAAGCAACTTCCAACTGAGTGGCCCACCGCGACTCCCCGGCATAGAGTTGCGCGTGCATGGCCTCCAATGCCGAGATGTGAGCGCTGGAAATCTCATCGCTTGTGACGATGAGAACGTCAACGTCGCTCTCCTGATCGAAGTCCCCGCTGGTTAGAGAGCCGAACAGGTACATGCTCACGAACTGCTCAGCCAAAATTGCCTGCACACCCACTAACAGTTCTTCAAGTAAGCGAGTTACTTCGGGGTAATTCATAATTATGTACAGCGATTTGGTAAATCGCTTCCGCGCCACTAACAGTTCTACAAACCAGCGATTTACCAAATCGCTGTACAGTACAAGCCGGCGTCCGCCCGCTCATAGCACCTGACGAAACGCCGCCACCGCCTCCTCCACCGTCATCTCATCGCTGTAGATCGCGCTCCCCGCAACCAGCACCGTGGCTCCGGCCTCCACCACTTCTCTCGCGTTGTGTGCCTTGATGCCGCCATCCACCGAAAGCCACGCATCAGACCCAATAGCATCTAACATCTCGCGTAGCCGGCGGATCTTATCTGTGCTGCTGGGAATATACGATTGTCCGCCAAAGCCCGGATTGACGGACATTACCAGCACCAGGTCTACCTCAGGCAAAATCTCTTCCAGGGTAATCAACGGCGTCGCCGGGTTCAGGGTCACGCCCGCCTGCACGCCCTGCTCCTTAATTAGCTGCACCGTGCGGTGCAGATGAGAGCTGGTTTCCACGTGCACCGTGATGATGTCGGCCCCGGCCTCAGCAAACGCTTCCACATAGCGCTCAGGCTCCTCAATCATCAGATGCACGTCCATCACCGCCTCGGGAAAGTCGTCAACTACCGGGCGCAGGGCGCGCACGACCAGCGGTCCGATACTGATGTTAGGCACAAACCGGCCGTCCATCACATCGATGTGCAGCCAATCCACACCTGCCGCCAGTCCAGCGCGCACCTGCTCACCCAGTTTGCGAAAATCTGCTGTCAGAATCGACGCCGAAAGCTTCGTCATTCATTCACCAACTGCAGCGCCGCCGCAGCCACCGCCTCGCCGGTGATGCCCAGATGCTCGTAAATCTCCTGATAGGGCGCCGAAGCACCGAAGCGGTCCAGACCGATCACAATGCCGCGATCGCCCACGTGGCGTTCCCAACCCAACGTCGCTGCAGCCTCCACTGCCACACGCGCTGTTACCTGTGGCAGCAGCACACTGTCGCGATACTCCTTGGATTGCTCCTCAAACAGCTCCCAGGAGGGCATGGAGACCACGCGTGCGGCAACACCCTGCTCGGCCAGCAGCCCCTGTGCCTCCAGCGCCTGTTGCACTTCGGAGCCGCTGCCAATCAGAATGACCTGTGGGTCATCCACGTCACTCAACACATACGCGCCGCGGGCCGCGCCTTCCACTGCTCCATACTGTTCGCGGTCCAACGTCGGCAGGCCCTGCCGCGTCAGCACCAGAGCCGTGGGGCTATTGCGCCGCTGCAGCGCCACCTGCCAGCCCACCGCCGTCTCGCGAGCGTCGGCCGGGCGGAAAACGGTCAGGTTGGGAATGGCGCGCAGGCTTGCCAGTTGCTCAATTGGCTGGTGCGTCGGGCCATCTTCACCCAGGCCAATGCTGTCATGCGTAAAGACGTAGATGACAGGAATGCGCATCATCGCTGCCAGCCGTATTGTCGGGCGCATATAGTCGGAGAAAATGAGGAACGTACCACCATAAGGGCGCACACCACCGTGCAACGCCATGCCGTTCATCGCCGCGCCCATACCATGCTCGCGGATGCCGTAGTGGATGTAACGACCTTTGAAACTCTCAGCCGAAACATGGCCCATCCCATCTACCATCGTCTTGTTCGAGCCTGTCAGGTCGGCAGAACCACCCAGCAGCCAGGGAATGCGCGGTATCAGCGCCTCCAACACCTTGCCGGATGCTGCTCGCGTGGCCAGCTTTTTGCCGGTCTCAAACTGCGGCAAATCCTGCTCCCACCCTTCCGGCAGCTCATCAAGCCACGCCGCTTCCAATTGCTGCGCCAGCTCGGGGTGTGCCTCGTGGTAGGAGTCTAGACAGGCCTTCCACTCTGCCTGCCACTCCTCTGCCTGCTGCGGGCGCAAATAGTCCCGCGCCTCCTGTGGCACGAAGAATTTTTCGTCTACAGGCCACCCCAGATTTTCTTTGGTCAGCCGGATCTCCTCTTCGCCCAACGGTTCGCCATGCGCGCTTTCGGTATCTTGCTTGTTGGGGCTGCCATACCCAATGTGCGTGCGCACAGCAATCAGAGAGGGGCGCCGGGTCTCTGCCTGCGCGGCACGAATCGCCTCTTCAATGGCCTGCGGATCGTGCCCATCAATACTCTGCGTGTGCCACTGGTAAGCCTCAAAACGCTTAATGACGTCGTCACTCCAGGAGAGGTCAGTCGAACCGTCAATCGTGATCTTATTGTTGTCGTAGAAGACAATCAGCTTGCCCAGCCCCAGGTGGCCTGCCAGGGAAGCAGACTCGTGCGAGATGCCTTCCATCAAATCGCCGTCGCTGGCAATGACGTAGGTATAGTGGTCAATGACGTCGTAGCCAGGCCGGTTATATTGCGCTGCCAGCCACCGTTCGGCAATGGCCATGCCCACGGCGTTGCCCAGGCCCTGGCCCAGCGGCCCCGTGGTCGTCTCCACGCCAATTGTCTTAAAGTTCTCCGGGTGGCCCGGCGTGCGGCTCTCCCACTGCCGGAAATTCTTGATGTCGTCCAGCGACAGGTCATAGCCGCTCAGATGCAACAAGCTGTAAATCAGCATCGAAGCGTGCCCGGCCGACAGAATGAAACGGTCGCGATTAGGCCAGTTCGGATCGCCCGGATTATGGCGTAAGAACTTTTTCCACAGCACCACGGCTACATCGGCCAGCCCCATCGGCGCACCCGGATGCCCCGACTCCGCCGCCTGCACCGCATCCATAGCCAGCCCGCGAATAGTATTCGCCGTTATCTCATGAGGTGTAAGGTTTGATAAGTCGTACATGTTTTCTCCTAGTGGTTGGTGGAGATTAGAGATTGGAGATTGGAGATTGGTTTGTCGTAGACGCTCTTTGTTGCGTGCAACGTGAATACACTAGTAAATCAATAATTATCGACTGTTATTGTATGATCGAAAAAGCTTCCCGCCCAAACAGTACCACCCACCCCCAAAGCAATAACCAATCAGCAACCCACCCCATCAAATTAAAAACT
>CAZRTM010000029.1:0-37436 GCA_964602995.1 uncultured Ardenticatenaceae bacterium | reverse complement strand
GCTTATGGAACGGTAATTTGGTAATATGCCGGCCGCGAACAAGAATCTCTCGAGAACAAAACTTGACCAGTGGCAAGAATTCATGTATGCTGGAAAAAGGAAGATTGCGCAGTTTCTGTTTGGGAAAATGAAAATTGGACCGCCAGGCTGAGCAGCAATGGCGGTTTTTTTTCATTAAGCACAACAGGCGGCGATCATCCCTTTATATCCGTTGTTAGTAGTAGGAGAGTTTCGACAGATGGATGAACGCGAAGTCGGCACCGTGAAATGGTTCAACGACCAGAAGGGATACGGTTTCATTGCTCGCGAGGGTGGAGACGATGTCTTCGTACATTTCTCCGCCATTGAGGGCGGTGGTTTCCGTAGTCTGATGGAAGGAGACCGCGTTGAATTTACGGTAGAGTACAACGAGAAGGGTCCCGCCGCCGCCAACGTGCGCCGCATTCAGTAAGAAGGGGAGTACTTCGAGTATTCGCGGAGGCGTCCAGTGTTCCTGGACGTCTCTTTTTTATTTTTATTAAGTATAAACATAAGGCCATGCACGCTCCTGAGCCTGCCGCATTTGACGCCTTCGCACAGGATTATGACCGCGACTTCAGCGCGACGCCCCTGGGTCAGATGCTGCGCAAGCGAGTCTGGCGCGTTCTGGCCCAATCGTTCCCGGCGGGAAGCCATGTCCTGGAGCTGGCCTGCGGCACAGGGGAAGACGCCATCTGGCTGGCCCGGCGCGGCGTGCGTGTGACGGCGACCGACGGCTCGCCGCAAATGGTGGAGCAGGTGCGGGCGAAAGCAAAAGCAAGCGGAGTCCTGGACCGGGTGCAAGTGCGCCACCAGACGTTGCAAGAAATCTGCGCCAGCACGCCGTCAGGTGTGCCATATGACGGCGCTCTATCCAACTTCGGTGGGCTTAACACACTTCCCGAGTGGAGCACGCTGGCCGAAGCGCTCGCTGCCCGCTTGCAGCCTGGCGCACGCGTCGTCCTGGTGCCTATGGGACCGTGGTGCCCCTGGGAAACGGCCTGGATGACGTTGCATGGCCGCCCACGCGATGGCCTACGCCGCTTCCGGCAGCCCGCGCAGGCTGTCATTGGCCCGACGACCATTCCCATCTGGTACCCGTCGCTCCGCCGCCTGCGCCACGACCTGGCGCCCTGGTTCCAGCTACGCCACGCGCAAAGCCTGGGCCTATGGCTGCCACCCAGCTATCTGGGACATCTCGTAACCCGCTTCCCCACCCTCTTCGCCTTCCTGAACCGCCTGGAAAGCAAAACCGCCTCCCTCACCCGCGGCTGGGGCGACCACTACATCGCCCTATTCGAACGCCAACCCACCGTCACCGTCCACCGTTAACCGTCAACCGTCCACCCCCACCCCCGCAAACAAATCATCCTCCTGCACTCCATTCCGCGGCGGCGGATAGGCGCGAATAAAATATTCCTTGCTGAACAGCCGCTTCTCCAACCAGACCGGCATCCAGCTCAGCATACGCCCGCCGCCGCCCTGGCTCTGGTGTTTGGCGCTGGCCGCTCGTTTCGTTTCCCAATAGGGATAAATATTAATATGCGCGTGCAGGTCATTGTTAGGCCGACCCAGCTTCGTGAAGTCGATATCATTGTTGCGGCCCATCTTCGTGGGGTCGCCGCCGCGCAGCCGGATCATCCACAACATCATTTTCAGCCAGCGGCCGGGGATGGCCGTGTAATACAGCTTCTGCGGTTGGTACGGCGCGGGGCCAATCTCAGGAAAAGCCTCGGCGTCACCGGCCGCGTGGAAAGCCGCTTTCGTGATTTTGTGGGTCATAATGTGGTCAGGGTGGTAGTAGCCGCCGGTTTCATCGTGCGTGACCACAACCTGCGGCCGGATTTCACGAATCAGCTTCACAATTTTGCGCGCGCCGTCCGCTTCGTCGATGTTCATGAAGGCGTCCGGATGCTCGTTGGCCGGATCACCAATATATCCGGAGTCGCGATAGCCCAGCTTGTGCAGCTCGGCGCCCAGGATGGCAACCGCTGCCTCCAGCTCTTCCTTGCGCACTTCCGCCAGCCGCTCACGCGCATCTTCATACCCTTCTACCACAGAGCCGGCCGCGCCGTCCGTGGCAATAACCACATGCACATCCGTCCCGTTTTGAGCATAGCGGGCAATGGTGCCCCCTGGTCCAAATGATTCGTCGTCAGGATGGGCTACAACAACCAACAGCGTAGGTTTCGTCATATATCGTTTTTCAGAATCTTCTCTATCAACATCAGCGGCGGCGAGCATTGTCCATGTGGAAGTTCGACATCGCCGTCAACAGCAAATTTACCGTAATAGAAGCAAATGGATGGCGCACGCCGGGCAACACCAGCAGTGACCCGTTGGGCAGAAGCATGCTGAAGCGAACGGCCTCTGGTAAAACGACAAGCTCATCCCGGTCGCCAACGCTAACCAGCGTTGGTATCTGTAAGCGTTTGACCATCTCTTCAGTCAGGCCCTGCTTGCCGAGATAAGCCACCAGATCCGCTGCCTGCCGCACCAGAGAGCGCCAGCGGCTGCCATGCTCACGCGCCAACTGGTCAGCATACACCGGCACCTTCTCCGCCATCCTGTCTGGATCAAACTGTTCGCGCGTGTTCTCCACCGCCTTTTCTGTCCAGTAAAACTTCGTCGCGTGCATCAACAGCGTCGATACCCGCTGCGGCTCGTTCAGCGCCAGCATCAGGCCCAGATAGCCGCCCATGCTATACCCGGCAATGTGTACCCGATCCAGCTCCAGCGCATCGAGCAGGCCACTGATATCCTGGACCATTCTTTGTGGGTTCAGGCTCATTTCCGCATTCTCGGAACGCCCATGGCCTCTCAAATCCATCAGCACCACGTGGTAACGCCTGGACAGCGGCTCCAGGAATGGCTGCCACTGGACGCTGATGCTGCCCAGCAGACCCGGCAAGAGCAAAAGCGCCTCCTTTTGTGGCCCGCCTGAACTGCTTGCTCCGTGCACCTCATAGTTGATCAGAGTGTTGTCATCAGTGCGCCATGTGGGCATCGTTTGCTCCTTTTGCTCATACAGGATCGTCAGGTCAGCGTATTAGGGAATTACAACCAGATGGGAGAGTCGCTACTCAACCTGACCGCCGGTGGCAACCGCGAAACCGATAGCATACGTCTTCGTGTGCGAAATGCTAATCGACCACTGGTTCAGGCCCAACGAGGCAGCCAGGTCACGCGCGCTGTCGTGCAAAACCAGCTCCGGCCGGCCACGACCATCGCAGACCACTTCGATCTCAGTCCAGCGCACGTCGCCAATGCCGGTCCCCAACGCTTTCGCTACCGCTTCCTTCACCGCAAATCGTCCGGCCAGCCGCTCCGCCTGCCCTTCGCAGTAGGTCAGCTCTTGCGCCGTGAAAAAGCGGTTGTTGAAGCGCTCGCCGTGCCGCTCCATGGCCCGCGAAATGCGCGACACTTCGATCATATCGACGCCTACGGAAAGCATAAGCGCCTAACTTTCCTCAGTTCCGGTCACAACGGCTGTTGCCGCCATTGTCCCGGCTTCTGGCGCCATCTCTGGCGGGCCGGCAACGGCAATCACAATCTGGCTGGTGCTCAGATATTTTTGGGCTGCAGCCTGCACCCTTTCCGCTGTAATTTCATTGATCAGGTCCGGGAAGCGCTGCAGGTAATCAAGTCCCAGATCCAGCAGCTCCATATCGCTGATAATACTCGCCAGACCATCATTCGTCTCCAGGCTCACGGGCAGCGACCCGGTACGGTATAGCTTCGTATCTTCCAGCTCTTCCTCGGTCACCGGTTCTTCTTGAAGGCGCTGAATCTCCTCCAGAATGCTGTTCGTCGCCACCTCCACCTTGTCTGGAGCCACACCTGTGCTCACGTACCAGGGAGAGGGTCCCAGCCCCCCTTGCAGGCGGCTAAAGACGTAGTAAGCCAGCCCCTGCCGCTCGCGCACGTTCTCCCCCAGCCGACCCATCATCCCAAAGACGCCGAGAATGGTGTTAGCCAGGCTGATATCCAGGTAATCCTCGGCCGAACGGGGCGGGCCGGGCAGCCCCAGCACAATATCAGACTGGGTCTTTTCCGGAATGGAGTAATAGTCGCGCAGCGTGACCAGGGGGCGTGAAACCGGAGCAACCTGCGGTGGGGCAACCCACTGCGGATTTTGCCAATCGCCTAACGCTGCTGCCACCTTCTCTACCGCTTCTTCTGCTTTCACAGCGCCGACGATGGTCACGGTCAGGCCCTGTGGTCCATAATGGCGGGCATGGAAATCGACCAGATCCTCTCTGGTAATCGCCTGAATTGTCTCCGGGTAGCCATGAACGCTATAACCGTAGGGATGCCCGTCGTAGAGCAGTTCGCGGAAGCGCAAGCCTGCCATCTGCCGTGTGTCATTGGCCCGGATTTGCAGCCCGGTCAGAGATTCACCCCGTAGTTGCTCAATTTCATTTTCAGGGAAGGTCGGTAGGCGCAGGGACTCGGCCAACAGGTCCAGAATCAAATCCAGGTCCTCGGCCAATCCCCCCGCTGAGAAGTCAGACGTATGCCGTCCGGCGCTGAAGTCCAGACCGGCCCCCACACTTTCCAATGCCTCGTAGATTTCGTCAAAGGAGCGGCGCTCTGTGCCGCGCATTAACATACCGGCCACAAAGTCGGCCAGCCCCGCTTTCTCTCGCCCTTCGCTGAGGGCGCCGGCCCATAAGTAGCCCTCGACGACAACAGAGGCAGCCGCAAAGTTCTCATAGGCGAGCACCACAATACCGTTGTCCAGCTCTTTGCGGTAAATATTCTCTGGGCCGGGATACGTACTATCTGGCATAATCTTCTCCGTAAAATTGGATGCTAACTTCTTGTCCCATCAGCATACTATTCTGCGCTTTCTGGCGCTGCGCATCCTGGCGACGCACAGCGCCTGATCACAAACAGCGTAAGGTCATCCCACCGCGGATTCTCGCCTGTGTAAGCATCGATGGCGGCAATGATGCTGTTGACTACCTCACGCGGATGAAGGTTCGGATTTCTGGGCACCGCCGCCTTCAACCGTTCCTCTCCAAACTCTTCCATTTCGGCGCCCATCGCTTCTGTTACGCCGTCGGTGTAAAGGATTAACAAATCTCCTGGATTGAGTGTAATCTCAACATCTTGAATGGTGATGTCAGGAATCACGCCCAGCGCCAGACCCTCTCCTGTCAGCTCACGGAACCGGTCGTGTTGCGCCTCATACCAGAGCGGCGGGTTGTGGCCGGCATTGGCATAAGTCATTCGCCCAGAGTCAACATCCAGGGCAGCGTAAAAGAGCGTCAGGAACAGATCGGTCTGGCTATCGCTCAAAATAAGCTCGTTGGCCTGCTGCAATGCCGCCGCCGGTGTGCGGTCGCTAATAGCCACGTTGCGAATCGTCGTGCGGCTCAGGGCCATAAACAGCGCCGCCGGAACTCCCTTATCGGCTACATCGGCCACAACCAGAGCCAGTTGGCCGTTTGAATTCTCCTCAGGCAGCTCGAAAAAGTCATAAAAATCACCGCCGACCTGCCGCGCCGCTTCGTAGTGCATAGCGAACTCCCAGCCAGGGACGTGCGGCTCACCGGGCGGCAACATACTCAACTGAATTTGCCGCGCCACCGCCAGCTCCTCTTCCAACCGGTGGCGCTGAATCTCCTCGCGGTGCAAGCGCGCCTTCTCCAGCGCAATCGCTGCCTGATTGGCCATTAACTGCAGAAAGCTAATCTCGCTCTGCGAAAATGACTGTGGCTCTCGATTGTCCACCACCAGCGCGCCAATGGAACGGCCGTCAGCAATAAGCGGTATGATTGCCGCCGCGCGAAACTCTTCGACAGGCAGCCAGCCTGCCATCCACGGCATTGGGTCCTTTAGCTCCACTTCTTCCAGCACGATCGGCTTCTGCGTGTGCATGACCTGGCCCGAGCCAGAGCGCTTATCGGCTGGAATGCGCCGCCCTTCACGCACCGGCTCAGAGCGCCAGCCGGTGGCGGCGGCAAAGCGCAAGTAAGAAGGATCTTCTTCATCTGGCAAGAGCAAAGCGCAGGCATCCACCTGTAGCAAGGAGCAAACCTCATTCACAAGGTAAGCTATCAGCTCATCCAGGTCGAGCCTGCTCAAAAGCTGGTTGGTAAAGTCAAGCAACGTTGTCTGCTCATGATGTCGCCGGTCTTGCAGCAGATCATAGAGACGGGCACGTTCCAGGGCCACGCCCATCTGACCGCCAACACTATTCAGCAACGTCAGATTCCGCTCATTGAACGATTTCCAGCTAGGCGCCGCCACGTTGAGGATGCCCAGAATGCGCTCACCGGCGCGCAGCGGGGTCGAGGCGTGAACCACCAGCCCGCGCCGGTCACCGGTCACGCTGCCCAGACGGCTGCAATGCACCTCGTTGTATGCCGCGTTCAACTTACCCTTGAGGCACAGCGTCTGGCAATCACACCCCTTGTGCCACGCCAGCTCGTTCTCCAGCGACATCGCCGGGGGCAGGTTGTGATGCGCCACAAGGCGGAAGCCTGGCCCCCATTGCCGCTCCTCGTCTCCAGGTTCATACAGGAAGATCCAGCCTGTTTGTAGCTGCATCACATCCACTAACCGCTCCAGCGCGCGATTCAAGGCCGAGTGCACATCAACCGCCTCGTTCAGGGTGGTTGTAATTTCATTTAATGCTTTCAGCTCATGGATAACAAGCTGTTGCGCTTCAGTAGACATACCTGCCTTTTGAAACCTGCTGCCGTTCGAAGTTGCGCCCCCTGGCTACGCTTCTGAGACGACGACAGGCGCGCCATTACCCGCCGGAACGTACCATCCCACCGTGCGGTTTTCTGGTCGCAAGTAGTCGCGGCGGACTCGTTCGACATCTTCCAGCGTCACAGCGCCAAGCTGTTCCAACGTATTCTCAAACCAGTTGAAGTCACCGGCAACCATCTCTGACATTCCGATCATCTGGGCCTGCCCGGTCACGCTTTCACCGGCCATGACGAATTGTGCCCTGGCGCGCTTCAACGCTTTGTCCAGCTCAGCCTGGGTAATCGGCTCCTCTTGCAGCCGCGCAATCGTCACATCAAGGGCACTCTCAATCTCTTCCAGCGAACGCCCAGGTCGTGCCACGGCGCTAATGCGGTAGAGGAAGGGGTCAATGGTGGGCGTCATACTACCGCTGGCTCCAGCAGCCAGGTTTGAAGCAACCAGCGCCTTGTACAGGCGGGAGCTTTTGTTGGAACCGGCGCCCGCGAAGAAGCCCAGGCTGCTGCCGCCGGCAAACGCCGCATTCAGCAGTACCAGCGGGTAGAAGTCAGGATCGGTCGCGTCTGGCGCTCGATAAGCATGTACCAGATAAGCGGTATCGCCGGGGCCGGTCACTGTCACGCGCCGCTCGCCCCGCTGCGGCGGCTCCTGCCGCTTCACCTCAGCGATCGGTTCGCCAGCGGGAATGTCGCCGAAATGGGCCTCGATCTGGCGCAACATCTCATCTTGCTCGAAGTCACCAGCCACGACAACCACCGCGTTATTTGGCGCGTAGTGCCGCCGGTAATAATTGGCCAGATCATCCCGTGTCATGGTCAGCAGGTCTACCTCGTCGCCAATGATTTCGTGGTGATAGGGATGCACCCGAAAGGCGGCGGCTGTCAACTCCTCATTCAGCAGAAACATCGGCTGGTTCTCGTACATGTGCCGCTCAGAGAGGATCACGGTTCTTTCTGAATCGACCGCTTCCTCATCCATAAAGGCGTTCACCATACGATCCGATTCCAGCTTCAAAGGCAGCTCAATGTGGTCCGAGGGCATCGTCTCAAAGTATGCCGTGAAGTCGATCCACGTGAACGCGTTAAAGCGCCCGCCCAGTCGGGATACCGCTCGATCCAGCGTGCCGGGTGGGAATTGTGGCGAGCCTTTGAACATCATGTGTTCCACCCAGTGCGATGCACCGGTCAGACCCGGTATTTCATTGCGACTACCAACCCGGTACCAGATCCAGAAGCTTGTTACCGGGGCATGGTGCATTTCTTTCAGGACAACTGTCAGACCGTTATTCAGTGTCGTTTTTCGTACAGGCAAAGTCATGAATTACTCCGCTTTGTTGGATGCAATCATCCGCTGATTATATCTCGTGGCCCGGGAAAGAGGAAATCCCAGCCCCCTCCGGGAGGCCCTGCCCTCAGGCGAATAGTTACCATTACCGCGGACCTATACGAAAGGTCCTAAATCATGTCAATTTCTGTTGACAACGTTTGCTTGTTCGTTGATAATAGGGTTGATCCCTTGTCTGCTTGGGAATTAAAACTTTCTGTGCGCGAAATCCATATGAGTGGCCATACCCATATGGAACAGTTAAGGAGCATAACATGAATCCAAATCCAACGTCACAGCCCAGTCCTGAACGTGCGCCATACGAACCCCCCGCGATCGTCTTCAAGGGTGAAATTACTACCCGTGCCGGCTCTTTCATGGGACCAGGTAAAGACGGCGAATCACTCCCTGGCGTCGATCCGGCAGAACTGTTCGGCCGTGACTAGGTAGATTCAGGCATCAATCATCTCTTCTATTCGCAGGAATTATTAAGCCGCATATAGAAGCGCTTAGCCTGACTACCCCATTGTGTCACTGGCTGCTTCATCTGGTTCGTTCTCTACAGACAAGAGATTAATTACTAGCGATGATGGTCTTCTCCATTGTCGCTTTTTTTGTATCGCCAGTACTGGCTCAGGGTAGTTGTCCGGGGCTGGGAAAAGGCCAGGGCCGGAAGTCAGCCTCACAGTCGTCGCTGTCCAACCAATAAGGGAAGCGCTCCAGGCTATATCCGGATCTGGGAAGTAGGCCACACGGCGTCAGATTGCCATACGCACCGCTGCCATAAGTCACCACATCCACGACCTGCCCGTCTGGGCTGCGCAATAGCAGCTCATCTCCTTCATTCCCCAGTTGCAAGAGCGCGGCAGGATCCCCCCACTCCGGCACATCCTCCAGATCAGGGACGAGCGGATCGCTGTCCACTATCTCAAAATCGGGCCGGAACCCAAACAGCTCCTGGAATCCGGTGGCGCTCGCGGCAACGACCAGTGCCCTGCCTGGCAAGAGCACCGTACCAGCCGGAAAACGGCGCACGTCCTCAAAATCCTCAGGATGGACCGCGTCCCCTATCGTCCAGTGGCTCAGGTCGATGGCGCTAAAGGTCGGGTTGGCAATTTCGATGAACTCCGCATCATCCGGCCCGGGAGGATCATACAAAAACTCGCTAATCAACGGATAGCCAGCTCGCTCACGCTTCGCACGCAACAACAATGGCAACCACAACTGGTTAGGCCAATCTCCATCAAACATCGCCGCCAGATAAGCATAGGCTCCGTCCGACTGTACCTGAAGGGCCACCTCGCGATTGCCCTTGCTCGATAATTCGGTGCCGTTCAGGCTCCCAACATGAACCCATCCCCTGCCCCCTATCTCGGCAAGCACCATCTTGTTATGAATGCCCAATCCGGCCGGGTTGGCCAAAGCGCATTGCAGGGCAAGATGTTCCATCATGGCCACTTCGTTGACATATGCACACGTCGCCGTATTACTGATGGCGCTGCTCTCTTCATCGAAAAAGCTATCCAGTAAGAGGCGCACCCGCGCGCCGCGCCTGGCCGCGTCGATGAAAGCTTCCAGGCGTGGATTGGGGTCCTCCTGCGGATTTGATGTTGTGGATATCCCCCAGTAAGGCCGTTCAGTGAGCTGCTGCACCAGCACCGTATCTCCCTCTCCTGCTTGCGCCAGCAATCCCAGAAGACCATCCTCAGTACGCAGGCTACTTTCGGGCGACTGCACCACACTGAAAGCGAACAGCCCCTGAAAGGAAACCGGCGCAGCGTAACGCACTGTATAGGTGATCCCGCCGCTCTCCATCACCGGCACATAACCTGGTCCTGGATTGCCATAGATGGGATGTTCCGGCGTCCACTGCAACAGATCCTGGTGCTCGTCCGGCGCAAAATCATCGGCAAAGATCGCTTCCAGGCGAGCTACGACTGGCGCTGCATCGGTCAAGAGCAGAACGCCGCGCCGGCCCCAGGTGCCATCCTCTTTGTCGTCGAACGGCATGCTATTTGCGCTCAGATTCTCACTGCTGACCACGGCCAGGCGCCCATCAATGACGGCAAACTTGGCGTGCAAATAACGGTAGCGGTCCTGAATATAGCTTCCTGCACTATCATCACGGATCATGAACCAGCACGCTCCGCCTTCTGCCGCCAGCAGGCCGCAGATATATCGTTGCTGGTCACTCATACCGCCGGCCGGCGCTCCCTCCAGCAACACCACGACTTCCACACCTCGCCGTGCAGCGCCAGCCAGCGCCTGGGCAATCGCCACGTTCTCAAAAGTGTGCGAAACCAGGTGAATGCGCTCCTGCGCCGCACCAATCTGCCTGACTAGCGTCTCATAGGCATTATCTGGAGCAATCGAAATCGTAATGGTTGCCTGGCTTGTTCCCAGCTCAGGGAAGAAAAATTTCTCCAGCGACCAACCCGGATAGAGGACCTTGCGGCCATTAATCACATCGTCCCTTGACTGCGCCCAATCCACAGCCCGGTTCGTGTCTGGCACCGGTTTCCCACTGCGCTGGTCACGCTTGCGATACAATATCTGCCCTTCCTCCCCAAACAACGAGCCGCTGCGATAACGGTACAGGGCAGGACCGGACCAGCCCGTCACTGAGGTATCGCCTTCTCCATAGACCAGCACATCAACAACCTCGCTGGCCGGGTTCAGAAGTAACAGTTCATCACCACTGTTGGCAAATCCAGGCCAGGGCTTCACGAGAAGTTGCGCCTCAAACCCGAACTGCCGCTGGAAGGCGCCGGCGTTTCCTGTCAGCCACGCTACTTCTCCTGGCGCAACTTCGTAGCTGGTGGTGATAGCGGCGGTAACCGTTCCATCGCTTATGCTCCAGCCGGACAGGTTGATCACCTCTTCACTTACATTGTAAAGGCGCACCGCTTCATCAGCATCATTGGCCTCGTACCCATCATAAAGCAAGGCATCGATAAGCAGGCCGCTATCAGGGCCGGCGGGCGGTTGCGGTTCCATAGTCCATGCCACGTTCGGTTGGCCCGGCGAGCCGTTGACCGGGTTGCCATCAGCATCCACCACTGCCGACGGCGGCCCTTCATAGCTACGCCATTCGTCGGCAAAATTATTCTGCACCGGCTCCACCCGCTCCATGCTGCGGTAATCAGGCGAGCCGGAGCCTGCAGGCCAGGCGCCGCCCCCAGCGTTCGCCCGATCGACCACCCGGCCCTCATCGTCCAGAAGGCTCAGTCGCTCGCCGCCATTGTGCAATCCCCCGCTATAGATCTGGTCGGCCGGTATATTGCTCAACGTGTCGTCTGCCGTCCGTTCCAGAAGGTAAAAGGCGCCGCTGGCAAGCGTGCCGGTTAAAACAACCTGCACATCGCCACTGCTATCGAGCAAGCGCCACCCCACCAGAGAAACCGGCTGCTCACCGGCGTTGTAAAGCTCGATCCACTCGTCGCTGCTGCTGGCCGCTGTGCCGGCCCATGCAATTTCGCTGATGATTACCTTATCTGGACTATCTCCCCGCACATTCCGCGACGAGAATGTGAGGAACACGACCAGGATGCACAGCGGTAGCAGCAGCGATAAGAGCAGGCTGCGCACTCGTGTCGACAAGACACTCCCTCCTGATATGCTGGCGCTCTAGCGAGCAAAACCTCCCTGACAAAAAAGCGTGAGGCGGCTGCTGGCCACCTCACGCCTCATACTCATATATCAGCTATGCAGCAGTTGCGAAGCGAAGCGTTCGCACTCTTGTTATAGCGTATATGTTTCGTCAATACCGAGCACAATCGGCTCGCAATCTGTTTCAGCACGAACGCGTTCGGCCCAGGCCTCAACATCCTGCTCAATCAGCGGCCAGGTATTATAGTGACAGGGGATGACTCGCTTCGGGCGCAAAAAGTCCAGCGCCAACAAGGCATCGTCAGGCCCCATCGTATAGTTGTCGCCAATAGGAAGGATAGCCAGATCTAGAGTCTCCTGACGGCCAATCAGGCTCATATCTGTAAAGAGAGCGGTATCTCCGGCGAAGTAGATCTTTTTGGCATCAGTGCTGATCACAAAACCACCCGGATCACCACCGTAGCTCCCATCCGGCAACCCACAACTGTGCAGGGCGCGCGTCATCTTCACATAACCGAAATCGAACTGATAACCACCGCCGATGTTCAGAGCGTGGCAGTTGTCGTGCCCCTGCCCATTAACCCAGTTACAGATCTCAAAATTACTGATGACCATAGCCCCAGTGCGCCTGGCCAACGGAATCGTATCCGCGATATGGTCGCTGTGACCGTGTGTCTGCAGGATGAAATCGGCTTCAACCTGATCCACACTCGTTTTGGCCACCGGATTGTTGCCGGCAAAGAAAGGATCGAGGACCACTTTCTTTCCATTGACATCCATCGAAAACGTTCCGTGCCCATGCCAGGTAATTGAAATTGTCATTTATACCTCCTGCAAGATGACAGACTCCTCGTGGCGCCGGGAGTAAAATGAAGTGCGCGAACCGTGCCCTGACCCGGCTATTTTACAGTATAACCTCCCCCGGAACGGCGTCAAACTACCCATAAAAAAAGGACGCGGCTTTCCGGCCGCGTCCCTCACAGAATTTGCATTCCCGCTCATCGGGAACTGCCATATTCTTATAGCCCCAGTCGCGAGGCAGCCTGACGGCATAAGCTGGCGCCGCCTGCGTTCAGCCACTCCTGCACAGTGGCGCTTGTCGCCGAACCCGATTGAATATCCTCGTAAATCCCGGTACTCCATACGAAATAGCGCTGTGTCTCATGTGCCCAGTTGTCCCAGCTACTCCCTGCTGCCACATGGCCGCCATTGTAGCCGGCAAAGGCACGACCGATGTCTCCATTTGTCTGGTTCAGCCGCTCAACAAAGTAAGCCATACCGCGCGCAGCGTTCGTATCCGGGTCCTGCATGTTCTCGCCAGCAGCAAAGTGGAAGGGCATCACCTGAAACAGCCCCTGCGCGCCGGAGCGGGAGACTGCATTGGGGTCGCCACAAGATTCAATCTGCATGATGATTGCCACGAGGTTGGGGTCCAGCCCATAGGCAGCAGCCCACTCCAGAATTTTAGGCTGCCAGTGCATCACCTCGGGTGTGAACACGGGGGCCAGAGCGCCGGCGACCACATTGGTCGTTACGTCGCTGGCACTTTCCGCTGCGCTACCGCTGGCTTCCTGGGCCACCGCCCCATCCGTTGCTGCCTCCACCCCTGCAGCCTGCTCCAGAGAAAGTTCACTGCCAGCATAATCAGGGCGCAGCGAAACCAACAGAGGCACAATGAGCAGCAAGACGGCGGCCAGGATGAAGGCCATACGTTGTCGCACTACACGGTCAGCCCCAGGAGCATAAGTCGGAGTTGGTGGGCCTTGGAGGAGAGGGGTCTGTACCTGAGGATATTGCGTGTAATATTGATCGTAGTATGCCATCTATCAGTCCCTGTACGAATTGTGTTGAGAATCAGGCTTTAGGCTTTCGTTGCATTGAGAAGACGTTCGGCGAGCCTTTTGAGCTATCAGTTATTCCCCATGCCTGGCCGCGGTGGGCGCTGGCGCACGCGACCATTTGGCTTACGTGCCGAGGTGCCGTTACCGTTGCGTCCCGAAATACCATTTGCAAAGCCATTGGGCCGCTGTCTGCGCTCTGTGCGCTCGATAGGCTCTTCTTCCACCCTGCGCAGGCGCAGCGACGGCTCTGGTGCGGCCGGGGTCACAATCCCCTCTTCGTAGAAGCTCTCTACTTCGACGACATTACTCCGCTGTTGTCGCTTGCGAGCGAGGAAGTCGGGCACATCTTCACTTACCGAAGGGTAGAGGTTCTGCGAAATGATCGTCGGCTCATACATATCATTGCCAGGCGCCTGTCGCTCGCGCAGTGGCTTGCCGGTTGGCAGCGAAAGCGTGCGCGGTTTACCGGGCGCTGCCTTTTCCTCATCATTGGAGAAGCCGAACTCTAACAGGTGGCTTCCGGCCACGGTAACAGCGCCGATGAACAGAATGCGTGTCAGCCAGACAAGCACGGCCACAAAAATGGGAACATACTGCAGCAGCTCGCTGCGGCTGAGCACTTCGTTGCCAAAATCATGATTGAGCAAGGTCAGGGAGACGGCCCACCACGTCATCATGGCGTTCATCGTCGCGCCCAGGAGCCACGCGCCCATCAAATACCAGACCTCACGCGGCTGTTCGCCATCTTCATCGGGTGTGAAGAGGCGAACCAGACCTGCAAAATCGATGGCGCAGAAGGCCAGCGCCAGAATCGAGGCCCAGGCAATGCCGCCAAAGCTCGCTCCGCCGAGCAGGTTCGTCAGTGCATAGCGCGTCGTATCAAAGTTAAATACTTCAAACGCTAAAAGGGCCACCGTCAAGATCAGTGCAATAACGGTGTGGCGTGGGAAACGTACACTGTATGACGCGAGCTTATCGAGAATCCCACCAACGGGGGCCGGGTTAAACGTCGCATTTCTGATCATAAGTCGCCTCCTCCAGAGCCTGACTTTGGCCCGGCATTAGACCCAGGGCCTCATTAATTGGGAACTGTGACACTTTTGGCCTCCCGGTAGGCTGGCACACACGGTGCGACGCGCCTATTAAGAGGGGGCGGAGCCGGAAAGGGTCGCTACTCTCCGGCTCCGCAGATGGGAGGGTATAGAACACTTGTTCTGTATCCTTAGATTAGCACAACTGTTCTATGATGTCAAGAGGGGAAAAATGAGACTTGAATAGGCGCGCGAGCTACTGTTCCCTCTGGTAGCGTAGGCATGCGCACCTCCGAAGCTGTATCTTCTTCTATGACGTAGAGGTTCCGGCGGAGTGAGGCGATTTGTGCCCTCACCTGCTCATACGGTTACCTGGAACACGCGTACCCCCACAGGTTCCATCCGGCCCTTCAACGTGAGTGTGCGAGGTTCGCAATCCTCAAAGCCCAACTTAGCGAAACGACATGTTTCTTCGCTCACCAGGATTTCGCCAGGACCAGCTTGTGAAGACAAGCGGGCTGTGATATTTGCAGCATCTCCTAACACCGTGATATCGCTCACGCTTTCGCTGGACCCAACGGCCCCCACATAAGCAGTTCCAGTGTGAACCCCAACCCCCACGGAGATCCAGGGGCCATCGGCATCAGCATGACCCGTCAGCTCCAGCAACATCCGGGCCGCCTCCAACGCTTTCCGCGTGTATTCAGGACCGGCAATCCCTGGGACGTATAAGCCTATCACCTGGTCGCCGATAAGCTTGTCAATAAGCGCGTCAGTTTTGACCAATACTTCGGTGCTGACTTTATAAAAGCGGTTGATCAGATCATGAAACGGAATCGCACCGATTTCCTCCGCCAGGCTGGTTGAACCACGTACATCGGCGAAGAGCATCGTCAGTTGAAGCTCCAATCCGATCTCGTGTGCTTTGACAATCTTCTCACAGCGATCGCATAGAGTGGGGTTGAAGCTCGAACGCCCGGCGCCAAACCCAAACAAGCTAACGGCCAGGCCACCCAGACCGTGAAACGGTGCGTTGCACACCCGGCAGCGTGGGTCCGACGGCAGATGCTTGAAGATCCGCCGCACCACTTTGACTTGTGTGTCCAGTTGCGAGTGATCGCCGGTGAGATAGGAGTGCCAGAGAATGTATGCTCTTTCAGTCTGACCACCGACCATTTCTTCCATTTTTTGGGGGGCTGTTGCCATCATCTTTCTCCTACACGACTCACATAGCGGAAGGCGTCTCTTCCCGCCGGCAGCAGACTGTTACTGACACATGGGCCGTCCCACAATGGTGCAGGCGCTCAGCCAGGACAACTCTCTGGAGCACCAACTGCATGAGGACTGATCTGCAGTCTAAATCCCCCTGGACTTCAAGTCAAGTTTGCAGAGGCAAGATTTAGAGTTTTAGAAAAATGAGATTTTCCTGTCAGGAAAGGTGTGATTTAACCGCCTGGCCCACATCGTAAGGGATGCCCGGCACGGACGCTATCTCTTCCACCGTCGCCTTCCGAATTTCTTCTAGCGAGCCGAAATGGTCGAGTAATAGCTTGCGCCGTTTAGGCCCAACGCCGGGAATGCTGTCCAAAATCGAGGCGGTTCCCACTTTGGAGCGCCGCTGGCGGTGGCCGGTGTTGGCAAAACGGTGAGCTTCATCACGCACCCGCTGCACCAGATAAAGCGCTTCAGAGCGACGGGGTAGGAGCACCGGACGCTCTTGCCCTGGCACGAACAGCTCTTCTTCCTGTTTGGCCAGCGCCGCCAGTGGCACCTCGTCTTGCAGCCCAAATTCGGCCAGCACTTCCCGCGCCACGGACAACTGGCCCTTGCCCCCATCAACAATCAGCAAATCGGGAAGCAACGTCCACGCCGTCTCTTTCCTCATGCGCCCGATCTGGCTGGGGTCGGTCAGCTCACCGGCCATCGAATCCTGGTAACGCTGGAAGCGCCGCTGTAGAACCTCTTTCATCGCGCCGTAGTCGTCATTGCCAACGGTGCGCACATTAAAGCGGCGATAATCGCTCTTGTGCGGCACGCCCTGCACAAAGACAACCATCGAGCCAACGGTCTGGCGCCCCTGTGTGTGGCTGATGTCATAACACTCAATACGAGATGGCGGCGCGGGTAAATCGAGCGCTTTTTGTAGCTCGCTCATCGCCTCTACGTGCTTGCCGCGGTCGCTGGCCCACTGCTGGCGCAATGTCATCAGCGTATCCTGGGCATTGTTTGCCGCCATCTGTACCAGCTCTTTCTTTTTACCCCGGCGTGGCACCTGGATGGTCACCTTCTGACCCCGCTTCTGCCGCAGCCACGTCTCAATGATGCGCGCCTCTTCCACTTCGTTGGGCAGCAGCACTTCTTTAGGAATGTGAGCGGCATCATCATAGAACTGGGTGATGAACTCCTGCAGCACCGCTTCGTCCGCTTCATCTTCGGTCCCTTCCAACAGGAAGTACTCTCGCCCAATCAGCTTACCATGACGGATGAAGAAGACCTGCACACAGGCATCACCCTGTTCGCGGGCAAAGGCAATGACGTCCTGGTCTGTGTTGGCGGCCGCAATTACCTTCTGCTTGGCGACCACTTTTTCAATCGCCTGCAGTTGGTCGCGGTATTGGGCTGCCTCTTCGAACTCCAGGTTCATCGCCGCTTCTTCCATCGCCGCTTCAATGTCGCGCACAATGTCATCGGTCTTCCCTTCCAGGAACTCCATCAACTGCCTGATCATCTCCCGGTACTCTTCCTGGCTCACAGCTCCAATGCAGGGTGCGGTACACAACTTGATGTCGTAATAGAGGCAGGCACGTTCATCTTTGCCCGTGATGGTACGGTCGCAGGTCAGGTAAGGGAATACCCGGCGCAGCAGGTCCAACGTCTGGTGCACCGCCCACACGGAAGTATAGGGGCCAAAGTAGCGCGAACCATCCCGAATCATGCGCCGTGTCACGGTGACTTTGGGATAGGGGTCGGCCCAGTGGACCTTGATATAGGGATACCGTTTATCATCCTTCAGACGCACGTTGTAGCGGGGCTGATGTTTCTTAATCAGCGTCATTTCCAGCAACAACGCTTCTAGCTCTGAATCGGTGGTGATAATCTCCACGTCGGCAATGCGCTGGCGCAGGTGTAACGTCTTGTAGGAATCTACGTTCTGCGCAAAGTAGGAACGGACACGGGAGCGCAGGTTCACGGCCTTCCCGATATAGATGATTTTTCCGTTCTCATCCTTATGCATGTAGACGCCAGGACGGGCTGGAAGATTCTTCAGAATTTCCTGAACGCGTGTGGGTGGTGTATAAGCCATAATCGTCGTCTATTTACTACGCTTTGAGATACCATCTCAAAACGTTCTAAAAATGATTCCGGGCGGACCCGCCAGAATTTCGGCCGCCAACTTAGCTCCGGCGCAGCTTATGTCTATTTTGTCAATGCCTATTCTAGCAGAGGACAGTAAAAGCTGCGTAATTTCTTATCGCCACAATATGCTAGAATCACTGCTGTATGAAATTAGAACTTGAGCTTATCGAAGCCAGTGAAACGCCGCTATACCGGCAAATATACGATCAAATCAGACAACAGATTATTGAGGGGCGGCTTGTCCCAGGGAGCAAGTTGCCGCCGACACGAACGCTGGCGCAGCAGAAAGGTATCGCCCGCGTAACCGTCACTCAGGCCTACGACCAACTGCAGGCTGAAGGATTTGTAACCAGCAGGCGCGGTGCAGGAACATTTGTGACCCGTACTTTGCCGCTGGAGACCAACAGCGCACCCGGCAACGGTGAGGACGGCACGCGACCGGCGCTTTCGTCATGGGGCCAGCGCGTTCTGCATATCGACGGGCGCGAAGAACGCACAACAGAATCAGTCCGTCCCGAAATCGACTTCCGCTTCGGCCGTTCCTTTCCGCACATCTTTCCCTATGATATCTGGCGCCAGCTTCTGGCCCGCTATCTGAGCACCGATGACGTCATGCTCTCCCGCTACGGGTCAGTCGCCGGCTTTTACCCCTTACGGGAAGCGATTGCCGACTATCTGGCGCGGCTGCGCGGTGTCCACTGCCGCCCCGAAGAAGTGGTGGTTGTCAATGGCGCTCAACAGGCGCTGGATATCCTGGCGCGGCTGTTACTGGACGCCGGAGATGAGGTCCTGGTCGAAACGCCGGGATACACGGCAGCATTCGACCTGTTCCGCGTCTATGGCGCTCGCCTCACAGCCTTGCCGGTGGACGACCACGGCTTTCCCGTAGAAGCGATTCCAGCTCGCTCCAGAGCGCGGCTGGCATTCGTTACCCCTGCTAACCAGTTCCCGCGAGGGGGCGCCATGCCTGCCGAACGGCGTCTGGCCCTTTTGCAGTGGGCGGCGGCCAACGGGGCAACGATTATCGAAGATGACTACGATGGCGCGCTACGCTACGAGGGGCAGCCGCTGGCGGCGTTACAGGGATTAGACGAAGACGGCCGTGTACTCTATCTCGGAACCTTCTCCAAAGTCCTCTTTCCGGCCCTCCGTCTGGGCTACGTGGTGCTGCCCAAAACTTTGCTCCAGCCATTTCTACAGGCTAAATCGATTGTCGACCGCGGCGCGCCCACGCTCACTCAGGCAGCAGTCGCCGATTTCATCAGGGAAGGCCATTTCGAGCGACACCTGCGCCGCCTGCGCAAAGCTTATGGTAAACGGCACGCGTTACTGGTAAAGGCTATACACGACCATCTCGGGGCGCTCGTCACCTTCGCGCAGGAGCCGGCGGGCCTACACGTCATGCTCTATCTCGACTCAGCATATGATGAACAGGCAGTCATCCAGTGTGCGGCGGAGCATGGCGTCGGCGTCTACCCCGGAGCCGCCTACCATATCCAGCGCCCGGCCCCGCCTTCGATTTTGCTTGGCTTCAGTGGCCTTTCCGAGGCGGAAATCGAAGAAGGGGTGCAGCGCCTGGCGCGCGCCTTGCAGCAGTGCCGGCCCACCAAAAAGCCCACGTAAGGTAAAGAAAAAGCCTCACTCTAACTCTCAGAGTAAGGCTTCCTGTCGGGGCAGCCGGATTCGAACCGACGACCTCACCGACCCGAACGGTGCGCGCTACCAACCTGCGCCATGCCCCGTATTGACAGGTAAGCATTATAAGCCAATCCTGGTGATTTGCCAAAAAAACTTACCCCGTTTTTACAGTTCACCTACGAACAGACCCTTCTCTCGCGTAATGCGGATCTGCCCCTCCTCGGCCAGCCGCGCCTTCAGATGTTCCACAAAGCCAGCCAGTTTCAGACGGCCCAGCTTTTCGGCGACTCTCCCTTCTGAACGAACATAATCCACAATGGGACCTACTTCCTCAAAAACAAGGTCATCTTCATAAAGGAAGCGCGAAACCGAAGCCATCCACGGTCTCAGAATCTCCGCACCGTTCTGTAGCCCAAATCGCTGCGGGTCGCCGCCATAGCTTTCGTCAGGCAAGAACGGCTGCACCAGGGCGCTCAGCTCCTGCAAATGGCGCCTGCCGCCCGCCGACGTGTAAAAGCGACCGCCCGGGCGCAACACGCGCTGTACTTCTGCCAGGCACTTCTCCGGTTCCGCCATATGATCCAGAACGCCGAGCGCCATCACAGCGTCGAATTGCCCGGCCAACAGCGGCAAAGCTTCTCCTTCCCCAATCTGGTACACCACTTGTGGTCCCTCAGGATAGCGTGGAGCGCTCTCGCGAGCGGCAACCACCATCGCTGGAGAAAGGTCTGATAGAAGTAGCCAGGCATCTTGTGGCAGCTGCTGCCAGTTCTGCCACCACATCTGCCCCGAGCCACAACCGATATCCAGCACACGCGCCCCCGCAGGTAGCTGCACATGCGTAAACACCCAATGGAACCACGCCTCCTCCCTGGTGCCAAAGCGGTCCTGAATAGTGGTACGGGTGTTCAGACCGGCTTCGCTACCATACGCTTCTTCTTTGAGGAACTCTTTGTCATCCTGCACATTCATTGCACCCTCCCCCGACCGCCTGTATCAGGCCACCTGTATCAGGCCACCTGCTCTAGAAAGTGGCGCACAGCGTCCTCCAGCTCAATTTCTCCCTGCAAGAACGGCTTTTCATACTGCTCCATCCAGCGGTTAATCAGTGGGCGCGCCGTCCACCACTCCTCATAAAAGATATCAACCAGCGGCCCGCCACCTTCCCTGAAGCCTGAGCTTTCAAAATCACGCACGGTCCGCTCCCGGTCATACGGCAGGCGCACAATACGCGCCTGCCATTCGCCATCTGCCCAGCTCAACCGTGCGTAACTCAGACGCGTATCACCATCAAAGGAAGTGCCTGCTGAGCCAGAGTTAATGACCAGTGTGCCATCCAGCTCTCTGAGCAACGGTCTGTGCGTGTGAGCCGTGCAGAACACGTCCGGCGCGGGCGCAATCTGCTCCCGCATCTGCGCAGGCGGCGTATCCGGATAGATTCCATCTCTCGCGCCGCGCATCGAGCCGTGGGTCATACGCACGACGCTGCCATCTGGCCCTTCTATCTCAACCAGTGACGGTAGGGCGGCCAGTTCCGGTGTGCGCCCATTGAGCTGGCAATAGGTCCAATATGAGCTACGGACCAGTTCAAAACGCCGTGAATCGCGTTCCGGCGTCCTATCCTGCCAGGTGGCGACGTAGGCTTCGTGATTGCCACCTACAATGTACCAGCCGTCTTGCTCCTGCCGCCCGCGTACCAGGTCCCAACAGGCCACCGAGCATGGCCCGCGGTTGACCACGTCGCCGTTGACCACCGTCACATCCGGCTGCCAGCGGTCTATATCCTCGATGACCGCTTCCAGAGCGGCATAGTTGCCATGAATATCGGAAAATACTGCAATTTTCATTGCCGGGCTGCCACGCTCAATACCCTTCTTCACGGTCAACAACGTTGAGCAATGGATCGCCGGCCAGATAGCGCCGCAAATTTTCGGTGAATAAATCAACTGCCCGTTCATCATAAGAAGGTGTGAAGGCGCTGATGTGCGGGCTAATAATCACATTCTCCATCTCCCATAGCGGGCTGTCTGCGGGCAATGGCTCCGTTTCAAAAACATCCAGACCGGCCCCGGCAATACGGCCCTTCTTCAACGCTCGAATCAGGTCTTCTTCGTTGATAATCCCGCCGCGCCCGACATTAATAAGGAAGGCATTGGGCTTCATGGCGCGGAACATCTCGCGGTCAAATAGATGGTAAGTACGATCGGTCAGTGGCAGGGCAATGACAACGTAATCACACTCCGAGACCATGGAGCGCGTCGCCTCGCCGGGATAGATGCGCGCGGCCAGGTTGCCGCCCGGGTCGCCAGTGTCGGCCAGCATGTAATCCTGGTCTTCCAGCACCTTCACATTACGCTTCGTTGCCAGCACGGTCATGTCAAAGCACCTGGCCAGCCGCGCAATCTGCCGCCCAATGCTGCCATACCCGGCAATACCCAGCGTCTTACCGCGCAGCTCGTCGGGCACAAATTTCTCCCAGCGTTTATCCGGCCACTCACCCTTTGCCTGATAGTGCAGCCACCGTGGCACGCGGTTGGCCCAGGCCAGAATCTGCGCCATCACGTACTGTGCCATATTGGTGGCGTGAATACCGCTCGCCGTCGTAATAATGACGTCGCTATCCCAGAACGGATGGTCGCGCATGTGGTCAATACCCGCTGTATGGGATTGCACCCAGCGCAAATTCGGCGCCTGCTCAGGATGGGGCAAAGCGGAAATGGCATAATAA
Organism: uncultured Ardenticatenaceae bacterium; assembly: GCA_964602995.1. Classification (GTDB taxonomy): domain Bacteria; phylum Chloroflexota; class Anaerolineae; order Promineifilales; family Promineifilaceae; genus JAAYYY01. The sequence continues at coordinate 15,168 of CAZRTM010000029.1, read as the reverse complement.
ATTTCGGCATTTGTGACCTTGTCAGCCGGCCACTCACCATTCTCCAGGCGTATTTGTTCCAATTCAATATCTGGCGAAACCGCGCGAATTTTCTCGATTAGCTCTTCAGGGAAGGGTGCTGTGACAAGAACCTCGGTCATGACAAACCTCTTTTTGGCGATAGTTAAATTATGATGCTACTGCTGCCCACTAAGATTTGCATAAAAAATGCAGGAGGTATGAACCTGCTGGCACACGGAGGCAACGTGGATGATGGAAGTTTAGCATAACTTATTGCCCCTGTCAGAGCGCAGAAATAAGTGCGCAACCTTTGCCACAACATTGCGTAGAGAGTAGTGACAGACGGTAGGAAGCAGAACTTACTTTGAAATGACAAGGAGTACGTTGAAATGAATGAGAGACGGTTAGTACGTTCAAAAAGTGATCGCATGTTTATGGGTGTCGCGGCCGGCGTTGCCAACTACCTGGATCTGGACCCCGTGTTAGTGCGGATTTTCTTCGTCATTGTTGGCCTGGCTTCGTTCGGCCATGCCCTCCTGGTTTATCTCTTGTTGGCCATCCTGATGCCAGAAGAGGTCGGCACCGCCAAGGCCAATCCTTTTGACGAGGAAGAAATCGTCATTAAAACCTAATCCCACATCCGGACATTCAATTCCGTACCATCCAACCTCTACCCAGTTCTGGCCCTACTCCTGAATAATCGGCAGCTAAGCCGTTAGGCCAGATTTGGTAGAAAAGCGACCGTGCAACGCGTACACGGTCGCTTTTTTTATGATACCCAAGAAGTGGGTATAATCGTGACGATGGCTTCCCTATTTCAAAAGATACGAACACTAATTCAGGCTAACCTTCACGATCTCTTCGACCGCGCTCTGCAAAAGAGCGACCTTGCCGTTTACGACGAGTACATTCGCCAGGCCGAGCGCGAAGTAGCCGAATTCAAAAGGACGATTGCGCCGATGATCGCTCAGGTCAAGACGACCAGCCGGCGACGTGAGGCGCTGGCCAACAAAGCGGCCGAGCTGGACGCGCTGGTGGACCATTTTTTGCTAAAGAACCGGCGCACCGAAGCGATGGTCACCCAGAAGCAGCTCAGCTCAACGCTGGAGCTGATTAAGACGTACGACGCCTCGCTGGAACGTCAGGTCGCTGCGGCCGAAAAGCTGCGCGACGTGGAGGTGAAGCTGGAAGGGCGGCTGGCCATTGCGCGCCAGGAGCGTGAAGAGCTGGAATATCTGCTAAACATGGCCCGGGCAAGAGAGCTTTCCACACAGGCCATGCGGTCACTCGATTCGCTGATGGGGCAGGGTGATAGTGACGTGGCCCGCGCTGCCGAGAACATTCGCAAACGGCTGGACCACGCCGACGCCGCCTGGGAAGTCCAGTCCAGCAGTCTCGACCACCAGCTAAACGATGCCATGCACAGCCTGGAGGTTGAAGCCGAACTGGCGGCGCGCATGGAGCGGCTGGGCATCGAATAAGATAACAAGGCCACCGGCTGCTCGCTTGCGCCTGGCTTTACGAACCCATTTATGACCGCTGTAATTTCTGAGACACCCCCTGTGAGCCACTTGCTGGAGCAGCCGTTGCAGGTTGCCCTGGTGCATGATTGGCTGAACCAGATTGGCGGCGCTGAAGACGTCCTCGAGGTGCTCAACGGCGTCTTCCCCAATGCCCCTATCTACACCTCCATCTACTGGCGTGATAAGATGCCCGAGCGCTGGCAGACGTGGGATATCCGCACCTCGTTCATTGACCGCCTACCCCTGGGGCGCAAGCGCCCGCAGTTCTACCTGCCGCTCTATCCAACTGCCTTTGAGCAATTCGATTTCAGCGAGTACGACCTCGTCCTGACCAATAAGAGCGGCTTCTGTCACGGCATCATCACCGGACCGGATACCGTTCACATCTGCTATTGCCTGACGCCCACCCGCTTTCTCTGGCGCTACCACCAGTATGCCCAGCAAGAGAACCTGGGCCGCTGGACGCAGCGTGGGCTGGCTCCCTTCCTCACCTACCTGCGCCTGTGGGACCAACTGGCAGCGCGGCGCGTCGACCATTTCATAGCCATCTCGCAGGAAGTCCGTCGCAGAATCGCCAAGATATACGGCCGCGACTCGGTTATTATCTACCCACCAGTCGATACCCAGCGCTTTCAGCCAGCATCACGCGTTGACGACTACTATCTTATCGTCGGCCGGCTGGTACCTTACCGGCGGCTGGATCTGTTGATTGAGGCCTTTAACAAACTGGGTCGCCCGCTGCTCATCGCCGGCCGGGGCCGTGACCGCGAACGCCTGGAAGCGATGGCCGGCCCCAACGTCACCTTTCTGGGCTATGTGCCTGATGACGAGCTACCAGACCTGATAGCCCGCTGCCGTGCATTCCTCTTTCCCGGCGAAGAAGATTTCGGCATTGCACCCATCCAGGCTATGGCCGCGGGGCGTCCCGTCATCGCCTATGCCGGCGGCGGTTCGCTGGATACCGTCATCCCTGGTACTGGCGCTCTCTTTGCCGAGCAATCGGTTGCTGCTATCATCGACACAGTCGAATCATTCGATACCAGCGCCATTGACTCATCCTTTATTCGCGCCCACGCTCAGAAATTTGACACCACTGTGTTTAAGCAGCAGATGACTGAATTTATTGCCAGCAAGCTAAAAGAGAAGCAGACAGCCAGATAGGCACGCCCCTGAGGTTTGTGCCCAGCTTTTTGTTTTGCATGTTTTGCACCAGAGCAAATGCTAATGAACATCATTCCTGACCGGCTATGGAACTGAGAGCTTACTGGACCGTTGTACGGCGGCGCTGGCCGCTGATCGTCATTCCGGCCATCGTCGTCCTTATTGTGGGCCTGGCCACCTACCGCACGCCGCCCACCACCTACAACGCCGGCATTCGCTTCCTCGTCGGGCAGACCCCGGCTGAATTGGCTGCCGAATCAGACGAAGAGCGCTATTATAATTGGCTGGCTTCGGAGTACGTGGTCAATGCTCTCACCGATTGGGTGCAGGGCAATCAGTTTGGCGAATTGGTGCGTCAGGAGCTGGCCGGTCGCGGCATCGAGGTGCCGCCCGGCGCGGTTCAGGCCGGTCTGGTGGCTGACAACGCCCGCAGTGTCTTCACGCTCTCTCTAGTCTATGGTGACCCCGCGGTGCTGCCAGAAATGATGGATGCGGCCGTGACCGTTCTACAAGAGCAGAACACGAGCGCTTTGCCCCAACTGGGCGGCGAACCGGCCATTCTGGTGCCGCTTGACGACCCTGTGGTCAACGCCCTGCCCCCCGGCATTCGCAGCCAGCTTGACCTGCCGCTACGCATTGGCCTGGCCCTGGCCGCCGGCGCCGGTCTCGCTTTTCTGGTCGACTATCTCGACCCCACCGTGCGTAGCCGCCGGGAAGTAGAATCGATTGGCATAGCCATTCTTGGCGAAATTCCGAAGAAGTAAGTGAGGATAGATTGAAAAAGGCGTCAGGCATTTATTGGAACATCTCCGGCGCCTGCTCAACAGGAGTAACACGTGGAGTTTAAAGATTATATTCGCATTCTTCGCCGTCGCGGCTGGCTCATCATCCTGCTGTCCATACTGACAGCCGCCGCCGCTTTCGGCTTCAGCAAAATGCAAGCACCGGTTTACGAGGCGTCGGCCCGCCTGCTGATTACCTCCAGGCCTGACTTTGGCCAGACGCAGGCCGTGCGCGAGCTACAGCGTAACTTCGCCGCCTACCTGCTCAGCACCTACCGGGCGCAGGACGTCATCAACCAATTACAGCTCGATATGACGCCCGGCCAACTGATGAGCAATGTCACCATTGCCCCCAGCACCTCCGAGTCAGTCATTCAGGTCAATTTTGAGCACACGGACCAGCACACGGCCGAGCAGGTAGCAAGAACGTGGGCCGACCAACTGCGGCTCTGGCGCGAGAGCGAAAATGCCAAGTTGCGCCAGGAAGACCGCATCGAAGCCGAGCTACTTGACGAACCAACGTCGCGGCTGGCTCGTCCCCAGACAACGATTAACACCGCGGCCGGGGCCGTCCTCGGCGCCTTGCTGGGCATCATCGTCGTCTTTGCCTTGGAATGGATGGAGTCAGGCATCGTCCGCCGTGCAGAAGATGTGGAGCGTTACCTGGAAATTCCCGTTATCGGCAACATCCCACAACAGTCGAGTTAAAAAACTATGAATCTGATTACCCTGACCGACCCCCGTTCCCCCATCAGCGAAGCATACCGCACGCTGCGCACCAATCTGTCCTTCTACAGCGTGGACAACCCCATTCGCACCCTCGTCGTCACCTCGCCCGCGCCCGATGAAGGCAAGAGCACAACCATTGCCAATCTGGCCGTGACCATGGCCCAGAGCGGCCGGCGCACCATTCTGGTTGACTGCGACCTGCGCCGCCCGACCTTACACGAGCTATTTGAGGTCGATAACAACACCGGCATCACCTCAATGGTTCTCAATGAAAACGCGCCTCCCCCGCTGCGCAAAACCGAAGTCGAAAATCTCTGGCTGCTGCCCAGCGGCCCCAAACCACCCAACCCCGCCGATCTGCTCGGCTCGCGCCAGATTGACCGCGTCCTCACGCAGCTAAAAGAACAGGCCGACATCGTCCTGCTCGACGCACCACCCGTCGTCGGCGTCACCGACGCCGCCGTACTCGGCGCCAAGGCCGACGGTGTCCTGCTCATCATCAATGCCGGCAAGACCCGCCGCGAACACGCCGAGCGCGCCAAAGAACTACTCGAACGCGCCCGCGTGCGCATCATCGGCGCCGCCCTGACCAACGCCCAGAGCGACAACAGCCTGAGCGCCTACTACGAATGATGTACCTTATGTAAACATGTTTCAACATGTTTCCTTCCTATAGCTGCAGAATTGAATTCTGTAGCCTGCAGCCAACGGCACTATGCACACCAGGCACTCCACCAACAACCGGCTGCTCCTCACAGTTCTCGCGCTCATCCTGCTCGCCACCCTCCTGCGCCTCCCCGCCCTGGGCCGCGACAGCCTGTGGCTGGATGAAGCGATCAGCTTTCTGACTGCCCGGCTCTCCGCCTCGGACATTCTCGCCAACCAGGTAAACGATCCCCACCCTCCGCTCTACTACCTGCTTCTACATTTCTGGCTGCAGGTTACGCCTGTTACCGACGCTGCCCTGCGCCTCTCCAGTGTCATCTGGAACCTCCTTCTCATTCCCGTCATCGTCGCCCTCGGCAGGCTCCTCTTTGACAACAACCGAGCATCGCTTGTTACCGGCCTTCTGGTCGCCATCTCTCCCTTCCAGATCCTCTACAGCCACGAGCTGCGCATGTACACCTTCCTGATGTTCATCACCGCAGTTGTGGTTTTCTGTTACCTGCAGGCTCGCCAAAAAGATCATTGGCTCTGGTGGGTGGCGTTCGCCATAAGCGACCTGGCCGCCATCTACACTCACTTTTTCGCCTTTCCAGTTCTCTTCGCCATCGGCCTCCATACCCTCATCAAACGCCGTGACACGGCCAGCCTGCGCCGTGTTATCCTCATCGGCGTCGTGCTCTTCATCCTCTTCCTACCCTGGATCGCCATCCTTGCCGGAGAGTCGCAATACGAGTTGGGCAGTTTGCGCCCGCTGGCGCAGGCAAGCGGCAAGAGCGGCTCGCTGGCGCCACTGTTAACCACGCCTACCTTCTTGCTCTTTGGCTTCTCCACCACCAGCTGGTACTCCGCCCTGGCCCTTTTCTTCACCCTGGCCACTCCGCTCATTTTCCTGGTAGAGCTACGACGCTTGCGGCGTACGCAGGACCTCACCACCCTACTCCTGCCCGCTCTCATCGTCGTGCTGACCATCGGCATCCCCGTCACCGTCAACTTCATCCGGCCCTTCTTCCTGCCCGAGCGCACCATGGCTGCTGCCTCGCCCTTCCTCCTCCTCTTGCTGGGCTGGGGCAGCGCCCAAAAACAGGGATTGCTGCGCTACATGGTTGTCGCCTCAGCCATCGTCATGCTCGCCGGCACGCTGTTCTATCTTCAATCCGAGCCGATGAAACCCCCTTACCGCGAGACCATCACCTTCATCGCCGAAAACCGCCAGCCTGGCGACGCCGTCCTCCATACGAGCGACGGCTCCTATCTGCCTGCCCTGCGCTACGTTGACTTCCCCCAGCACGCCCTCCTCGACGGCAACCCCGACCCCCGCAAGTCACACCGGGTGTTTCAGACCCTCGGCGGCGAGCTGTGGCAACGTGATCAGGTTGACCACATGGGCCAACGGCTGTGGCTCATCGTGGCCCGCGAACACAGCCTGGAGTGGCAAAATGAGCAGATAGCCTACTTCGCCAGCCGCTTCAAACAACTCGAAAGCCACGACTTCGCGGGCATCGAGGTTCGGCTCTTCGAGTTGTCTGAGGAGTAAGCTTGGGGATTTTTGCCACGAATTTCACGAATTGTACGAATTAACTGATAGCTGACGGCTGTCAGCTATCAGCTGTGTAACCACCACCCCCACCAAAATCGACAACGGCACCAGAAACCCCATCGTATCCTTCACCCGCAGCATGGCGATGCCATAGACGAGCCACGGGAAAATCCAGACAACCCCGAGCCAGAGAGCGAACGCCCGCCGCCAGTTCTGTGCACGTACTACCAGCCACATCCAGGGCAAGAATAGCAATGCCTGTTCATAGGCCCAGGTGTAAGGCGTAATCAGCAGCGACGCGGCCATAGCCAGCGACATCACAGTAGCGTCATCCAAGTCTCTATGCGAAAAGATATACCAGCCGGTTAAAGCTGTTACGGCAATGACAAACACCATTCCCAGCGGCAGCCACCACCCCGGGAGCAGCTCTGCCGCCAGTCCCCAGACGGTGGGCGTAATGCTCACCACTTCCGTCTTAGAACGCACAGCCATCCATTGCGGCAACCAGCCGGGAAGAACCAGCTCGCCAACAGCCAGCAGCAGCAAACCGCCGGCCGCTGCCCCTGCGACCGTGCGCCACCGGCGCTGCCAGAGGAGCCACAGCCCCACCAGCGGCACAAAGAGAATGAACGGATTTGGTTTCAGAGCCAGCAACGGCAATAGGAAGCCGGCAGCGAAATCATTGCCGCGCCGTCGCAGCACCAGGTAAGTGACCGGAATGGCAAGCAGCAGATAGGTTATCTGCCCGGTGTGAACCACCAACACGGTGGCCAGGGAGATGAACGCAGTGGGCACATAAATAACCAGCTCATTGAACCCAGGCCGCCGAAAACCAGCATAGCGGGCCAGTAGAACGATATTCAGCAGCAACAACAGCTCCTGGAACGTCAGCCAGGCGGCTGCAGCCTGGGGCAACGGCAACAGCGCGAACGGAATCATCAGCAGAAAAGCCCAGAGAGGAAAGGGCGCCGTGTCGTCCGGCATCCACTCGCTGCCATACTCCGCACGCAACGGCGTCCACACCGCAGGGTCGTAAGGGTTCAACCCACGCAGCACAGCCCGCGCTCCGGTCCACAGGCTCATGAAATCCCTATTGGCATAATTGTTTGGCTGTGTCATCAACAGATAGTGCAACCAGGCCACCAACACAAACAACCCCACCCCAGCCAGCGCCACCAAAAGCCAACGCTGGCGGCCTCCCCCCAGCCCATCTCCACTCGTCATCTTTGCTTCAACCATCTCTTCCACACTACCCCATCTCAACGGACACACCCCCAAGTCTATCCCCTCTTGCCCACTCAACCCACACCCCAATAGTCCCACCCACTCCCAATCTCCAACCCCCAATCTCCAATCTCTAATCTCCAATCTCCACCATTAGCCCCACCCCCCACGCATGGTACAATTGCATGTTTTCAACTGCGCCTCTAAATAAATTGGCGTGTATCTGTTATATCAAGTGGACGGAATAATCGATTGAAACGGTGGCAACTTTGGCTAGGCATTCTAATCAGTGCCCTGTTTGTGTGGCTGGCGCTGCGGGGGTTAGAGCTAGAACAGGTTTGGCAGAACATCACCAAAGCCAACTACTGGTGGCTCATTCCGGCCGTGCTCACCTACTTTGTGGCGGTCTGGGCCAGAACGTGGCGTTGGGACTATATGCTGCGCCCCGTGAAACATATCTCAGTGCGCGATCTGTTCCCCGTGGTCGTCATCGGTTACATGGGCAACAATGTCTATCCCTTCCGCGCCGGGGAGCTGTTGCGCTCCTACGTGCTGCGGCGGCGAGAGAACGTACCCATCAGCGCCAGTCTGGCGACCGTGGTCGTGGAACGCGTCTTCGATGGTCTGGTGATGCTGGTCTTCGTCTTTGTGGCCCTGCCGCTGACACCCATTCCCAGCGGCACCCTACAATCGGTCGTCATCCTGGCCAGCGTAGGATTCTTTGGCGCAATGGTCGTCTTCTTTGCCCTGGCCGCCATGCCGCAGCAAGCCTACCGCCTCGCGGAAAAGTTGAGCAACATTTTCTTACCCGACCGCGCGCGAGCGCCATTACTGGAATTCACCGAGCGCTTTCTGGCGGGGCTGGAATCTCTGCGCAATTTTCGCAATGTGCTTATGATCTTTTTTACCTCAATCATCATCTGGCTCCTGGAGACCGTTAAGTACTGGTTCGTCATGCACGCCTTCCCCTTTGAAGTCTCATTCTTCGCCCTCATGTTGATGAATGGCGTGGTCAATCTGGCGACCACCCTCCCTTCAGCGCCTGGCTACGTAGGGACGTTCGACACGCCCGGTATCGCCGTGCTCACCCTCTATGGCGTAGCCCAGGACCTGGCAGGCGCTTACACCCTGGTGCTCCACGCCGCCCTCTGGCTGCCTATCACCTTGCTCGGCGCCTTCTATATGCTGCGCGAAGGGCTGGGCTGGTCAGACTTTGAAAAGGCCACTGAAATACAGGAACAGGAAGCCGCCGCATGACATCCCCTCGTAGCTCACATATTGGCATCGTCGGCGCCGGCATCACAGGCCTTTCCGCCGCTTTCGACCTGCTCAACGCCGGCCATCGCGTCACTCTCTTCGAAGCCGACTCGCAGACCGGTGGTCTGGCCGCCGGATTCCGCGACGAAGCGTGGGATTGGCCTTTGGAGAAGTTCTACCACCACCTTTTCACCTCTGATAAGTCGCTCATTGGCCTGACAGAAGAGCTGAATATCAGCCACAAACTGTTCTTTCCCCGCCCCGTCACCTCCGTCATCTATGATGATGACATTGTGCCCTTCGATTCGCCCATCGCCTGGATTAAATTCCCCGGCTTCAACCTTCTCGACGTGGCCCGCTTTGGCCTGGTCAGCGCCTTCCTGCGTTTCACCAGCCCCTGGCGCTATCTGGAGCAGTTCACCGCCGACGAATGGATGCGCCGCTGGTATGGGGAGAAGATTTACGAAACAACGTGGCGCCCGCTGCTCATCGGCAAATTCGGCCCTTACTACAAAATCGCCAACATGGCCTGGATGTGGGCACGCCTGAAGGTGCGCAGCCCGCGCCTGGGCTACTTCCAGGGCGGCTTCCAGATGTTTATTGACACCCTGACGGCGGCTGTTGAGGAACGCGGTGGCCGCATACACCTCAACTGCCCCGTGCAATCAATCACACCGCTGGAAGATGGCCGGCTCAGGCTGCGCGTGGGCGGCGAAGAACAGCTCTTTGACGACGTATTGGTCACCGTTTCTCCCGCCCTTCTCAGCCGCATGGCCCCCTCCTTGCCAGAGGATTATCTGGGGCGGCTGGCGAAGCTGAAAAGCATGGGCGCCGTCGTGCTGACCCTGGCCCTGCGCCACCAACTGATGAAAGATACCTACTGGCTCAACATCCCCGCCTCCTCCCCCGACAAGAGCCAGAACGACATCCCCTTCCTGGCCCTGGTGGAGCACACCAATTATATCGACAAGGCCCACTACGGCGGCGAACACATCGTCTACTGCGGTGACTACGTGCTGCCCGACCATCCCTACCTCTCAATGAGCCAGGAGGAGCTGGAGCAGCTCTTCACCAGCCATCTGCATAAGATTAACCCGTCGTTCCGGCCCGACTGGGTGCGCCGCAGCTACCTGTTCCGTGCTCGCTATGCGCAGCCGGTTCCTGAAGTCGGACATTCTCACAATATTCCGTCTTTGCAGACACCGATTCCTCATTTATACTTTGCAAGTATGAGCCAAGTTTATCCCTGGGATCGGGGAACCAACTTTGCTGTTCAAATTGGTCGGGAAGCGGCCAAGTTGATCCTACAGGCTTAATGATAATCGTAACAGCAGATAGGGGCCTCCAACACACACAGTCAAATTGGTCTTTTGGGGTGTTGCCGGACCTCATGAAGAATTAAGGAGATCGAAAATGAAAATCATCGTTGTCGGTACCGGTTTTGTTGGGTTGCCACATGCCGCCGTCCTTGCTGAATATGGTCATCAAGTATATGCATATGACATTGACGAGGAGCGAATTGCAGCCTATGAATCAGGAGAGCGCGAGCAAATCGAGCGCTACGTAAACGAGCCAGGTCTGGTAGAAGCAGTTGAAGAGACAATCGGTCGTTATCTCTTCTTCACCACCGACCCGGCTGATATCATCGACGGCACAGATATCATCTTTATGTGCCTGCCTACGCCACCCAAACGGGACGGCTCGACCGACCTCAGTTATTACGTCAACGCCGCCAACTATCTGGGCGAGCTGCTGGCCAAGCGCGAGAATAAGAAACGGGTCGTAATTGTAAACAAGAGCACAGTGCCCATTGGCACCGCGCGCCAGCTACAGCAAATCCTCACCGAGCACAACGTCGAAAACTTTGGCATCGCATCTAACCCCGAGTTCCTGGCGCAAGGCAACGCCGTCGAAGGTTCTCGCCGTCCCGATCGTGTGGTGGTTGGCGCCGATACACAGGAGGACTTCACCCTTCTGCGTCGCGTATATTCCCAATTTGTGAACCACGTGCGCATTCGCTACCTGGAGACCACGCCTGAGACAGCCGAGGCTATCAAGTACGTGGCCAACACGCTGCTGCTGACCTACATCTCCTTTTGGAACGGCATTGGCGCGCGGCTCGGCGAATCCTATCCCAACCTGCGCATGGAAGATCTGAAGATCGGCGTCACCGCCGACGAACGGATCAGCACCTGGGGCTCCTACGTCAGCAACGGCGCCGGTGGCAGTTGCTTCGGCAAGGATATCCAGTCCCTGATTTATCAGCTAAACCGCGCCGGGCGTTCTACCGACCTGCTGCAGGCGGTCTATAACATCAACGAGTACCAGAAGACGTACATGATTGACCGCGCTGTCTACGAGGCTAACTTCAACTTCAACAACAAGAAAGTTGCGCTGTTGGGTCTGGCCTTCAAGAAGCGCACCAACGACATGCGCGACTCCTCTGCCCTCAAGGCCGTCGAGTCCCTGTTGGCCCGCGGTGTGAGCGAAATCCGCGCTTACGATCCGCTGGCGATGGACGAAGCGCAACGTAGCTGGTTCAATCCCGAGAAGAACCACCTCTTCGAACGCATCACCTATCACGAGACGGCCAAAGATGCCATCACCGGCAGTGACGCCGTCTACATTTCCACTGACTGGGAAGAGTTCCGCGGCCTGGCTTCCACCATTGAGCAGGCGGTCAAACCGCCCTACCTCGTCATCGACGGCCGGCGCATGATCCCCGACTACGACCAGTTGGTGGCCAAAGGGTACGAATACATCTCCGTCGGCGGCGCCCTAAACCGCCCCCCAAAAAGCAGTGACAGCAAGCACCCCAACGGCCAGGGAGCAACAGCCACGGCAGAGCTAGAAGCCACCAAAACAAGCTAATAAGCCCAACCAAAGAGGCGCTGGCTTGATGGGCCAGCGCCTCTATCTACCTCTCAAAAAAAGACATCCGATTTCTCCAAGAAATCGGATGTCTACAACCACCCCCAATCTCCAATCTCTAATCTCCAATCTCCCTAATAATGCGCCAAACTCCCCTCCCCCCGCGCCCACTCCACCGCACGGCGGAACACAAACAACGACAACGGGAATAGCACCACGGCAAAAGCCGCCAACACCAGCAAATCCGGCGCCAGCTCCACCCACGACGCGCCACTGAGCAGCGATAGCCGCATGGCGCGCAAAGCATAGGTAATGGGAATCAGCCGGGCAATAACCTGCAGCCAGTCTGGCAGCACCTCTATCGGGTAAAAGACGCCGCCGACCAGCACTGCGGCACTGCTCAGCAGCGCTGTCACGGGGTCGCCGCGTTTTATCACCATGATCACACTGGCCGCGATGACGCCAATACTGGCAAAGGCCACAATCGCAATCAGCAGCGCCGCCAGTCCGCCCAGGTAATTCGCCTCACCCAGCTCCATACCCAGCAGCACACCCAGCGCCAGATAAACCAGCACGCGGAAGGTAGTGAAGACGTAACTCCACGCCGCTGAACCGAGTACGATGGCCGAGACAGGCGTGGGCGTCATCATCATCGCCTCCAGCGTGCCCGTCATCTGCGCCTGGCGAATGGCGCGCGCAAAGGCGCCCAGACCCAGCGTGAAGTAGCTGGCAAAAGCCACCCCGATCAGCGCAAAGGCAAAATAATCACCACCGTATGGCTCCAACAGCGGCGCCACACTCTCTCCCAATAATTGCGCCAGGAAATAGTAGGTGAAGGCCGTGATGAAGATGCCGCCCAGGCTCATCAAGAAGGAGAGGCGGTAACTGGTCTCCGTCTGGAAATCACGCTTCAGGAAAGCGCCTATGAGGCGCATCAAATCCCTCGCCTGCTCAACCATCTCGTTCCGTACCGGTGTAGTGGGCAAAGATCTCTTCCATCGTTGGCGCACTCCCCTCGATACTGCGGATCGTCGCCCCATTCGAGCGCAGGCAATCCAGGACCGTATCCAATATACCGTCCTTCTCTGCCGCCGCGAAACGCAACTGTTGCCACTCGCCGTCGGTTTCAACGCTCAGTCCCGGAACTGTCTGGCCCAGAGCAGTCAGAGTCTCAGGTTGCGCCTTTGCCACGCGAATGAGATATCGTTGCTGTGGTGCCAATTCCTGGCGCAGTTCGACCAGTGTGCCCGTGACTCGCAGCCGCCCCTGGTGCATCAGCGCTACCCGGCTGCACAGCTTCTCCGCCTCCGCCAGGTCATGGGTAATCAGAAAAATAGTCACACCCTGTGTCTGCTTCAAATCGTGCAGCAACTCATGCAACTTCGCCGTTCCCGTCGGGTCCAGGCTGCGCGTCGGTTCATCCAGAAACAAAATCCGAGGCCCGTGCAGCAGGCTGCGCGCAATCGCCAGCCGTTGCCGCATGCCGCTGGAATAGTTACTCACCCGCTCGGCGCTCCAGCGTTCCAAACCTACCTGCTCCAGCACCTCCGCCACCCGCCGCCTGGCCTCCGCTCCATGAAGGCGGTGCATGGCAGCAAAAAATTCCAGGTTCTGCCACCCGCTCAGCCGCCAGTAGAAGCTGCGCTCATCGGTCACCACCAGTCCCACCGCCGACCGGATAGCCCCCGCCTGCGACAACGGATAACCGGCCACCGTCGCCTCGCCGGCGGAAGGCCGGATCAACGTACACAACATTTTGACCAGCGTCGTCTTTCCTGCGCCATTTGGCCCCAGCAACCCGAATAGCTCCCCTTCCGCCACCTGCAGAGAAACGTCCCGCACCGCTGCCGTACCCGCCTGCCGTGCCAGCCGCCGCCACCCGGCAGGGCGCTCAAACTGCTTGCTCAACTTCTCCGTGACGATGGCCGCACTCATTGGCAAAGGGTACCGACATTCCCCCAGCCGGTCAACACACCAGACCCAAAAAAAGAGCGGGCCTTTTACGGCCCGCTCCAACTAACAAACTAACCAACCAACAAACCAACTAACATTCACTATACCCACACGCATAACATTTGCGGCACCCCTCCTCATTCACCAGCGCCGCTTCGCCACAATCCGGGCAGAGGTCGCCGATGAGCAAGGGGGTGTTCTGAGCCGTGGTATAGCCGTTGACATGAATCTCGGTCCCATCCCCGCTGTTGCTGAGAAAATCCTGCAACACCTGCGCCACACCATCCGGCAGAGAGAGCACGCGATTGGCGCCGAAGCCCAGCGGGCGCCCGCTGCCAATTCCTTCCAGTTGGCGCACGATCTCCTTGAGGCGGTCGCGCGGCTCCACCGGCGAGGCCATGCGCAGGTTATAGCTGATCAGGCGGCCAATCGCTTCGGCCACGGCCAGCGTGTCTGTGCCCGCTTTCGACGTCTGAATGAAGACCTCAAAGGGTTGGTCATTGCCGTTGGTGTTGATGGTCACGTAAGTCGTGCCCAGCGGCGTCTTAATGCGATGCGTCTGTCCCTGCAAAATGGCGGCGCGGGGCTTCTTCGATTCGTGCCACAGCATCGGCTGTTCCGCCTTCTGCTCCTTCGCTTCTTTCGTCGCCTTCGTTTCCAACACCACCTTCTCGCGCGAGCCGGTGACGTATACGGTCAGACCCTTGCAGCCCAAAGTCCAGGCCAGTTCGTAAGCGCGGGCCACATCCTCAGGTGTCGCCGTCTCAGGGAAGTTGCAGGTCTTGGAGATGCTGTTGTCCACAAAGGCCTGGATGGCTGCCTGCATGCGGATATGTTCATCAGGCGTAATATCTGCTGCCACCACAAACGCATGACGGATCTCCTCAGGCACTGCGTCAATGTGCTGGCACGTTCCCAGGCGCAGCACCTCTTCCACAATCTCCTGCCGTGTTTCCTCGTCCACACCCGCTTCCATCAAAGCACGCTCAAACAGCGGGCTGGTGTAAGACAGCTCCAGATCCTTCCCCTTATCATCTACGTGGCGAATGTAAGCCAGGGCGAAGACCGGCTCGCAGCCATATCCCTCACAGCCCGAAACAGTGGCAATGGTGCCCGTTGGCGCAACAGTGGTCTGCGCCGCGTTGCGGATACCGTGTTGCTTCAGCTCTGCTACCAGACCATCCCAATCCAGCTCAGGGCGACCCCAGCTATGGTCCGATTCCACCAGTGGCCGGGGGACTTCCCACTTCAGGTCATCAGGATCGTAGATGCTGCCCTTAATGGCGGTGAATGGCCCGCGCTCTTCCGCCAGTTTGATGCTTGTTCTCATGCAGTGATAGCGGACGAATTCCATCAACGCGCCTGCCAGCGCCTGCCCTTCTTCGCTGCCGTAGCGCACGCCAAGGCCGTACATCACGTCGCCCAGACCCATGATGCCCAGACCGATGCGCCGGGCGCGCAACGC
>CAZRTM010000028.1:16910-38624 GCA_964602995.1 uncultured Ardenticatenaceae bacterium | reverse complement strand
AGGAAGACGCTTTCAATTTGGGCAGGCAGCGATGGCGCATGGGCTGTTGCTCGCTCTGATTTTGCTGGCCCTGCTGGTGCGTCTGCTGGCCGTGCGAGATCTGGCCTTCCCGCCCTGGGTAGACAGTAGCCGGCATGCGCTGATTACCGTGGTCATGGCCAGCAATGGGCAGACGCCAACCAGTTATCTGCCTTATCTGCCGGTGGAGCGTTTCCCTTACCACTTCGGCTTCCATACCCTCTCCGCAACGATGGTCATGCTGACCGGCGCGTCCTTGCCCACAATCCTGTTGCTTTTGGGCCAGCTTCTGAATGCGCTCGTAGTTCTGACCGTTTATGGCAGCGTCTGGTTGCTGACACGACGCCGGGGAGCGGCGCTGGTTGGCGCATTTCTGGTGGCGTTGCCCTTCTTCTTTCCCGCCTACTACGCCACCTGGGGGCGCTTTACGCAACTGGCCGGTGTGCTCGTGTTGCCACCGCTGTTGGCCCTGACGTGGCTGATGGTGCGAGGCGGCAGGCGCTGGCAGCAGAGCTGGTGGCTGGTTGGCGTGTTGGCTGCGGGCTTGTCGCTCATCCACTTCCGCGTCTTCCTGGTCTATCTGCCCTTTGCGGCGCTGGCCGGACTACTGGGAATCGTACGCGGCCGCTACAAATTGACGATAGCGGGCGCGTGGGGCTTGTTGCTGGCTGGGCCACGGCTGGCGCAACTGGCAGGCATGGCGCAGAGTAGCGGTCTGCTTCATGAGGCAGAGAGTGGCTATACCGCATTTCCGGTGGGCTATGTGACCGTCGGCTGGGAGCAGCTTTTTCTGATTTTGGGCGGTGTGGCTTTTGTGGTCAGCGTTGTGGCTGCCTGGCGCGGGCGACGCTGGGCGCTATTGCCGGTTGTGCTTGGCGGCTGGGTGGGGCTGGTGACCCTGTTGCTTTCTGGGAGCGTGCCATTTGTGCCCAATTTGTGGCTCATCAATCTCAACAGCGCCTACATCCTGTTCTTTGTGCCGCTGTCGCTGTCGCTGGCTGTTGTCTTCGGCCGGCTCTGGCGCTTTATTTTGCGGTGGGCGCCCCTGCGCCTGCTGGCTGCGCCGCTTCTGGGCGCTGCTCTGGCGGCAGGCCTGTTGTTTGGCGTGCGGCAGCAAGTCACCATACTCAATCCGAGCACTATACTGGCCTATCCGGCCGACGTTGCCGGCCTGGCCTGGGTCGAGGGACATCTACCGCCGGATGCCAGGGTGGCGGTCAATAGCTGGCAGTGGTTGGGGCAGACATGGGCGGGCAGCGACGGTGGGGCCTGGTTACTGCCATTAACCAGGCGTGAAACAACGACACCGCCGCCTGATTACATCAACAGTCGCCAGTTATTTCAAGAGGTGATGGCTTTTAATGAGGCGGCGATGGCCGTGGAGGATTGGTCCGCGCCGCAGGCAACGCAGTGGCTGCGCGAGCAAGGCGTGACGCATCTTTTCGTTGGCGCGCGGGGGGGCTTCCTGGATCCGGCCGAGCTGGCGCGAAACCCAGAACTGCAGATGCTCTATGAGGAGGGTGGTGTTTTCGTGTTTGCCCTGCAGTAGGGGAAAGCATGGCCCAGGGCCGGCAATCTTGCTCCAGTAACCCTATCAGTTATAATCGCAGCGCGATGGCTCCGAGGTATGATACCCCCAGGGTACAGTGACTCGGCGGCCTTGATTCGTCTGTTTAAAGTACATTCTAAGGATACATTCCGCATGCTAGATTTTTCCCTCACTGATGAACAATTGAGCGCTGCAGAGATGGTGAAGGAGTTTGGTGAACGAGAAGTTTACCCCACCATTAAAGAGTATGATCGTAAGCAGCAAATGAACCCGGACGTTCTGCCACGCATGGCAGAGCTGGGCATTCTGGGTATCAACATCCCTGTACGCTATGGGGGACAGGGTTTTGACTACGTTACGCTTGGCCTGGTGTGCGAAGAGCTGGAGCGCATTGACTCTACCTTACGCGTGGTGATGTCGGTGCACATGGGCTTAAACAGCATGGGCCTGCTGCAATGGGGGACTGAGGAGCAGAAGCAGCGCTTTCTGGTGCCCCAGGCGCGGGGCGAGAAGTATGCCGCCTTTGGCCTGACAGAGCCGGGCGCCGGTTCTGACGTGGCCTCCATGCGTTCCACAGCCCAGCGCGATGGGGACGACTACATTATCAACGGCGAGAAGATGTGGATTAGCCTGGCGACCAAAGCGCACCACGTGCTCTGGTTTGCCAAAACCGATCCCAACGCCAATCCGCCGCACGAGGGCATTACGGCGTTCATGATTGAGACCGACATGCCCGGCGTAACCACCGGCGATTTGCATGGCAAGCTGGGTGTGCGCGCTGGCTCCACCGGTTGGGTGAATTGCGAGAACGTGCGTGTGCCGGCTGCTAACCGCATCGGCGAAGAAGGCGAGGGCTTCAAGATTGCCATGTCCTGCCTGGACAACGGGCGTTACACGGTGGCCTCCGGGGCGACGGGTCTGATTCGCGCTTCTCTGGAAGCGTCGCTGCGCTATGCCGAGGAACGTGAGGCGTTCGGGAAGCCGATTTCCAGGCACCAGTTGGTGCAACAGAAGCTGGCTTATATGCAGCAGTGGTATGACTGTGCGCGACTGCTTTACCTGCGGGCAGGGTGGATGAAGAATCAGGGACAGCGCAACACGCGTGAGACGTCGATGGCCAAGTGGTATGCCACGGATATGTCTTTCCAGGCGGCCAACGAAGCGTTGCAGGTTCACGGCGCTTATGGCTACTCTGATGAGTATGACGTGGAACGTTACCTGCGCAACAGCCGTGGCGCCATTATTTACGAAGGAACCAGCGAGATTCACCAGCTAATTCAGGCAGGATATGCTTTAGGACTGCGCCACGATAGTCCGCTGCGCTGCGAGCTGCCGGCTTACGACCCAGAGTACTGGCAGAGCGAAGCGTAACGTCGTGATGCTGGAGAGCGGGCGTAGCGGCATAGAGAAAATGGCGCAGAAGATCAGATTGCAGGTAACAGCGGGAGAGACGCTTCGCTTCCCCCAAATCTGCGTAAACTGCAGCCGGCCGGCGGCGAGCGAGATGGTGTTGCGCAAGCGGCGCGGCCGCGTGACGCGCGAGATTGCCGTGCCGCTTTGTACCGACTGTAGGCAGGAGCTGGAGCGCCTGTCGTTCGAAGAGGAGCGCTGGCGTCGCTTTGGCTGGCTTTTCGGCGGTGTGACCCTGTTTGTCACCTGGGTTGTGCTGTTGTTCCTGCTGCCCGGCTGGCTTGGCTTCGGGCTGCGCCTGTTCCTGGGGCTCCTATTGGCACTGGCAGCGGCAGCAGCCGTCTTCTTTTACTGTCGCAAGGTCAGCGTGCGCTATGCGCGCCCCGAGAAAAAGGCCATTCTGGAAGCGGGGCGCCTCTGCGATTTTTCCTGGCGCTTCACGACCTTTGAGTTTAATGATGATTCTTTTGCGGAACGTTTTAGGGCACTAAACGAGACAAAGCTGACGGAGGTAACTGCATGAAAGTTGTTGTGTGTGTGAAACAGACACCGAGCACCACCGCCGTTTTTTCGGTTGAGAACGGGGAGGTTAGCTGGAGCGATCCTGGCGATAAGGCGCACGTCGTCAATCCCTGGGATGAATACGCGATTGAAGAGGCCATTCGCCTACAAGAAAAGTATGGCGGGGATGCAATTGCGCTCAGCATGGGCAGTGAAGCAAGCAAGGACGCGCTGAAGACGTGCCTGGCGATGGGCTGTGGCGAAGCCATTCTGGTTGCAGATGAAGCTTTCGATGGTTCTGATACGTTGGGCACAGCGCGAGTGCTGGCATCGGCCATTGAGCAGATTGGGGATGTGCAGGTTGCTGTCTTTGGCAAGCAGGCCATTGATGGCGATACAGGGCAGACGGCGATGCAGGTTGCTGTGAAGCTGGGCTGGACGCCGCTGACGTTCGTTTCGGAGATTAAGGAGCTGGACGAAGAGGCGGGCACGATTACGGTCGAGCGATTGCTGGAAGGCGGCAAGGAAACGGTCAGCACGCGCCTGCCGGTCGTCGTGAGCGTTGTGAAAGAGATCAACGAGCCGCGCTACCCTTCCTTCATGGGCATCCGAAAGGCTAACCGGGCCGAAATTCCTGTGTGGTCAGCCGGCGACCTGGGTGTGGAGGCAGACGCTGCTGGCGCTGGCGCAAGCCGCGTTGACTGGTCCAATATTTACGAGCCGCCGCCGCGCGATACCAACGTGGAAATCATAGAAGGGGATACGCCGCAGGAAAAGGCAAAGAAACTGGTTGACCGGCTGTTTGAGGAGAAAGTGATATGAGTGGTGTATGGGTATGGATTGACCACGCCGGGGGCAAGATTGCGACTGTCAGCCTGGAAGCGCTTGGCGTTGGCCGGGAGCTGGCCGGTGAGTTGGGCCAGCAGGTGACGGCGCTGGTCACCGGACACGACGTCGGTGCAGTGGCTGATGAAGCTTTCAGCTATGGGGCAGATGCTGTCCTGGGCGCCGATGACCCCTCGCTCGCCGATTTCCGCATTGAGGCCCACGGTCCACTGGTGGCTTCGCTGGCTCGCGAACGGGAGCCGGCGGTGATTGTGGCCGGCGCTTCTAACCGCGGGCGGGATCTGACCGGTTGGGTGGCGGCGGAGCTGGAAGTTGGTCTGGTTTCCGATGGCATTAACGTGCGCGTGGAAGATGGCGCCATCGTCGTCACGCGGCCCGTTTACGCTGGCAAGTTGTTGGCGGATGTACGCGTGACGGATGGGCTGCAAGTTGTTTCCCTGCGCAACCGCGCCTTCCCGGCCGCTGCGGAAACTGGGGGCAGTGGCGAGGCGGAGTGGGTTGACCCCGTTGTCGCTGAAGATGACATTCCGACCAAAGTGTTGAGCTTTGAGAGCAGTGCGGGCCAGGTCAGTTTGACCGATGCGCGTATCATCGTCAGTGGTGGGCGCGGGGTTGGCGGCCCAGAAGGGTTTGAGCCTGTCCGCGAGCTGGCCGAGGTGTTAGGGGGCGCGCTGGGCGCGTCTCGCGCCACGGTAGACGCCGGTTGGATTCCCTATGAGCATCAGGTGGGGCAGACGGGCAAGACGGTAAGCCCTGACCTCTACATTGCCAGCGGCATCAGCGGCGCCATTCAGCACCAGGCCGGTATGCGCACCTCAAAGGTCATCGTTGCCATCAACACCGATGCGGATGCGCCGATCTTCAAACTGGCTCATTATGGCATCGTTGGCGATCTGTTTGAAGTGATTCCGGCCCTGACAGAGGAGTTCCGCAAACGACTCGGGACGTAAGCATCGCTCCGGTACCATAATCTATTACCCAGCGCCTGGCCCTTTCGCTATAATGTACGTCAGGTAGGTTTCCGATTATGTAAGGAGCGAGAGTCTGGAACAGTTGGAAGGGCTGGTAATCAAAGCGCAGAGTGGTTTCTTTACCGTGAGAACGGATCAAGGGGACTACGTCTGCCAGATCCGCGGCCGGCTCAAGCAAGAACGCAAGGGGACAGCTCTGGTTGCCGTGGGCGACTGGGTGACCATTTCTGTCAATCCCGACGGTACAGGTTTGATTGAATCGGTCGCAGAGCGGGAGAGGGTCTTATCGCGCGCCCGCCCTTCGCCTTCCAGCCGCCACATGCTCAAAGACCAGGAGCAGGTAGTGGTCGCCAATCCGGACCAGGTCGTTTTCGTCTTCTCCATCCGCCAGCCTGAGCCTAGCCTGCGTAAGCTGGACCGCTTTCTGGTGGTGGCTGAGATGAATGAGCTGCCGGCGCTAATTTGCGTCAATAAAATCGACCTGGCCGAACCAGGCGAAGCACAAGAGATGTTTCGCCTCTACGAAGAGATTGGATATCCTGTTCTCTATGTCAGCGCCGTTCGTGGAGATGGGATTGATCAGCTACGCGAGGCGCTGACAGGGAAGATTTCAGTACTTGCCGGCTCATCGGGCGTGGGAAAGTCCAGCCTTCTCAATGCGATGCAGCCCGGTCTGGGTCTTGCCGTGCGCGAGGTTAGTAGCGCAACGGAGAAGGGGATGCATACAACACGCCATGCCGAGCTTTTTCCATTGGATGGCGGTGGTTATGTGGCGGATACGCCTGGCATTCGGGGCCTGGCGGTTTTCGATGTTGAGCCTCAAGAATTAGACGCCTATTTCCGAGAGATCGCGCCGCTCGTTTCTGAGTGCCAGTTTAGCGATTGTACTCACCAACACGAACCCAACTGCGCCGTGCGCGCAGCCGTCGAAGAAGGTCGCATTTCGCCGCAGCGTTACGAAAGCTATCTCCGGTTGCGTGAGGAGCATGAAGCGCTGGACGAATCATTATATGAGTGAGGGGCGCACATGGAAAGCCGGTTCAAGACACCTGGGACAGGTTTCAGGAGAAACCACATAGCCGCTTACCGGCTGCATACGGGCGTCGCGCGAGTAGCGCGCGTTCTGGTACTTTTAAGCATCCTGTTCATTGTGGTCTGCGCCTGCAGACAGAATGAACAAGATGTGGGCAGCCAGTTGCCATCCACTGGATTTGTGGTTCTGGAGGAGTTCGCACCCTATTACGAGCGTTATGGGAAAACCGTGTTGGGAGAGCCGATCAGTGGCGCCTGTGAGCTGGCAGGCGGCGGCGTGGCGCAATATTTCCAGCGCATGCGCCTGCAGCTAGATAAAGACAGCCAGGAAGTCGAGCTTTATCCCCTTGGAGAGTGGGCTCATGCCGGCCTTTCCCGGGTGGAAGCGACCCCCGACAACTTCACGAACCGGCAACGCCACTTTCCACAAACGGGTCACTTCGTGCAGGATGAATTCCTGACCTTCTACGAGGCGAATGACGGTGAAACGATCCTTGGCCCGCCGGTCTCCGCGCCATTCGAAGAGGGTGAGCTGCTGGTGCAATATTTTCGCAATGGGCGGCTAGAGTGGCATCCCAATGCGCCCCGAGAGCAACGTGTTCAGATAGGCATGCTGGGGCGCGCCCATTATGCTCAGGCAGCGCAGGACGTGTCGTGCGAGATTCGGGCCCGTCCGGTTGAAGTTGGCGTAGCGAGCGAGGTGCAAATTCATGCCTCCGTCAGCCGTCCGATTCTGTACGAAGGGGAGCAGCAAGTGGTCTACGCCACGGTCACGACCCCGGCTGGCGTGCCGGTCAGTCGCGTGCCTGTGCAGGTCACTGTGCGCGGCCCGGATGCCAGCCCGGACTCCAGCCTGACGCTGGACCTGGGGCAAACCGACGCTGAGGGGCACGTGTCCGGGGTTCTGGAGGAGCTACCCGACTACGAACCGGGTAGTCGAATCAGCCTGGAAATCACGACTCATGGCGCTGATGGCGCGGTGACCGGCTCTTCATCACTTGCCTTCCAGACCTGGTGGTAGGAATTTTCGCGGGCGCCCTGCGGCCTTTGGCAACAGAGCGCCCACGGTGAGTTGCCTTAATCTCTGCGCCGGCGTTGGCGTTGGTCGCCGAGCAGGACAAGGCCGGCAGCAAACAGGGGCAGGAGGAAGGCTGGAGCACAGGGGAGCGCTGCTGGGCTTTCTGCTTCAGATTGGGAGGCGCGGTTAACCGGTGTTGGTTCCCTTACAACATCAGAGGCTGCTGGGGTCGCCAGCTCCGTCTGGCTATCTTCAGCGTTGACCAGGGGCAGAGTAATCGAGCTGCTGCCGCCCTCTTCGACAATTTCGTAGGCGATTCCCTCATAGACGACAATGACACGGGGACCAAGCGCCAGATAACTGCCTAGCCGGGGCGCGGCCTCCAGTAATTCGAAGTAGGTGTCAGAGAGAAACTCGACCGCTTCTGCTTGCTGTCGTGAAGGGTCAAAGGTTGTATCGATCCAGACACCGTCTTGCAGCAGGAACGTTTTGCTGCCGGTTGTGCGAATGGCCGGGCGGCTGTCGTTCTGGCCGCCGGCTGTTGGCGCCGGCAGCGGCTGCAGCGATTCAGCGTCTGCCAGCGCACTTTCGGCCACTGCTGCCTCGACGGCGTCAGCGCCGGAAACCGGCGCCGGCGCTTCGGCCATACGTAACGCCTCTTCTGCCACCTGCGCGCGGCCGCTCTGAGTGAGGATGTCGTCCTCTTCAATCAGGAAACTGGTATATGGTGTGATGATGCCGTGGCGGATGCTGAGGTCCACGACGCTTTGTACCAGCTCCGGATTTTCGCCATGCAGTCGAATTTCTGTCAGCAGATGGCCGATGGCGCGGGTGGCCCACAGGCGAGGGATGAATGCCGGGCCACCGGAGGGGCGAAAGCTGTTGTCCTCATAGACGAAGGTTTGCTCTTGCCCGTTGAGCTGCCCGCGGAGCGTGATGGTGGTGGGACCGCCTTCCCGGTAGCGCCCGGCGATCACCAACTGCGAACCGGCAAAGAGGTCGGGCATTTCTGTAGGGTAGGTCTGCTCAACGATGATGTCACCATAATCTACTGTAACATCTGTCAACACCGGCGTGCTGACTTTGGTGTAGAAGCTGCCGACCGCCTCGTCAATGGCCTGGCCGGGCCGCACGTAGGTCGTGGCGCCGCGGTGGTTTGCGGTCAGGCTGTCCAGGAGCAGCGTGTCGACGTCATCGCCGACGCCAAAGGCAAAAAGGCGAGCGCTGCGTGGCGCGGCCTCGGCAACGGCATTAAGGAGCAGCGGTGTTTCCACAATGCCCTCGGTTGCCAGGCCATCTGTCAGGAAGAGGAGGGTCAGTGGGCGCTCAGAGTCGGCCTGGGCCAGCGCTTCCAACAAGGCCAGGCTGATGTTGGTGCCTCCTAATGCTTCCATGCGGTCGATGTAAGTATGTGCCTCAGTTGCATTGGCCGCAGGTACCAGTTCAGGAGCGTATTGGCTGACGCCGGTGCTGAAGGAGATGATGTTGAAGCGATCTTCGGCATTGAGATGGTCGACGACGAAGTGCGCCGCTTCTTTGGCCTGCGCCATCTTCTGGCCCTGCATACTGCCCGAGGTGTCCACGACGAGAATGACATCTTTGGCAACCACCTGCTCGGGAGCTGCTTCCACGGTGGGGGCTACCAGGAGCAGGAAGTAGCCATCCTCGTCTCCCTCCTTATAACTCAATAAGTTTAGGCCAACGTCGGCAGGGGAGACGGTGTAGTAAAGCTCAAAATCTTGCTCGGGGAGGACGTCATTCGCTTCGTAGCCAACAGTGGCGCGAAATTCGCCATCGCGGTTGATGGAGACAGGATGGCTCGGGGAGTAGATGGCCCGAATGCCCACGTCCGATGAGACTTCAACGCGGATGCTCTGGCTCTCGAGAGGCAGGTTGGTGTAGAGGGTGGTGGCCTGCGGGTAGGTGTAGCGCACAATACCGTTTTCTGACGTGAGCAGGTGGGAATATTCGATCTCAACTCGCCGCTCGTCCCCGGCCGGA
This sequence comes from uncultured Ardenticatenaceae bacterium, assembly GCA_964602995.1. Lineage (GTDB taxonomy): Bacteria > Chloroflexota > Anaerolineae > Promineifilales > Promineifilaceae > JAAYYY01. The sequence goes on along the minus strand of CAZRTM010000028.1, from coordinate 29,278 downwards.
ATGGGAAAGAGATTGGCCTGGATGGCGTCGTGGCCCACATACTCCAGAAGGGCCGGATCGCGCCACTGGCGTACGATCTGGTCGTAAATGGCGCGGGCCTCCGCGGCGTCCAGAATTTTGGCCTCGATAGGCTGGCCATCGACCCACATCGTCAACTGGGTGGGCGCAGCGCCGGGTGGCAGAGGAAAGAAGTAGCTGCCTTCGACCATACGCTGGCCATCGTTGACAAACAGTTGCTCGATGTGTGTAGTCGCGACCTGGTCGTCGATGGTCACTTGAACGCGCTGGTATTCAATGCGTAGCTGGTCCGTGTCCCAAATGGGAGGAGGGAGCGGGGGTGGCAGCTCAGGTGGGACGTCATCCTGCGCTGCCGCGGGAAGGGTTGCGAGCAGCATGAGGGCGCATAAGAACAGGAGAAGGGTAACTCTCTTCTTCTTCATGGTGGAACTCTCCTTTTAACGAGTGGACGGTAACGGCGCCGTCTGTGTGATTAGACGACGCCGTCCCGTAGAAAGTTCCGCTTTGTATTTTGTGGAGGGGGTTTGGTTAGAGGAGAACGGCCCGCGCCCGCGATGGCTGCGTTTCCTTCAGCGCATTGCGAGTGTCAACCACCAGCCCGGCGTGGTCCACCAGCCACTGCCAGTCGTAATTATTGTGGTTGGTGATGACAACCACACAGTCAGCCTGCGCCAGGCGTTCCTCCGTCAGAGCAATGGATTGCAAAGGAATGCCTTCGTAGCTGAGGTCAGGGACCAGGGGATCATGATAGGAGACGTTGCCGCCGCGCTCCTGGAGGAGTTGAATGATGTCGAGGGCCGGGCTTTCACGGACATCGCCGACGTTCGGTTTGTAGGCGACGCCCAGAATGAGGATATCGCTGCCGTTGATCGACTTGCGATCATGGTTCAGCCCATCCGCCACTTTGCTCACGACGTAATCGGGCATGTGGCGGTTCACATCGTCGGCCAGCTCAATGAACCGCGCTGTGTAGTTTAGCGTGCGCAATTTCCAGCTCAGGTAATGGGGATCGATGGGGATGCAATGCCCGCCCAGGCCTGGACCGGGGTAGAAGGGCATGAAGCCGTATGGTTTGGTAGCGGCCGCTTCCACCACTTCCCAGACATTCAGGCCCAGCTTGTCGCACATCAGGGCCACTTCGTTCACCAGGCCGATGTTGACGGCGCGGAAGGTGTTTTCCAGTAACTTGACCATCTCGGCGGCAGCAGGACTGGAGACGGGTACCGGTTGCTCCACAATGGTGCTGTAAAGCGCCAGGGCAACCTCCTGGCAGTTGGGCGTCATGCCGCCAATCACTTTGGGTGTGGTATAGACGGTATAGTCGGTTCGCCCGGGGTCGATGCGTTCGGGCGAGAAGGCGAGGAAGAAGTTTTCGCCCACGACGTCGCCGTTGCTGATGAGACGGGGCAGGAATACCTCTTCGGTGGTGCCGGGATAGGTGGTGCTTTCCAGCACGATCAGTTTACCCGTTCCGCCAATCTGCGAGATGCACTCTGCGGCGCTGATGATGTAAGAGATGTCAGGATCTTTCGACTTGCGCAACGGTGTCGGGACGCAGATGGAGATGGCATCGACTTCTCTCAGAGCCGCATAATCGCTGTAGGCTTTGAATCGCCCCTCGCGCACGAGCGGCTCCAGGACACCGGCCGGTACATCTTCCACGTAGCTGTGCCCCTCGTTGAGGAGGGAGATTTTACGCTGGTCGACATCGACGCCAATGGTTTCGAAGCCGGCCTCGGCAAAGGCGATGGCAAGGGGTAGGCCAACGTAGCCCAACCCGACGATACCGATCCGCGCCTCGCGACGCTCAATTTTCTTGAGTAACTGTTCTTTACTATTTGGGTTTTCGTCCATTATCTCATCTTTCCAGCGGATCAGCGCTAGCTTGTTTTCTCCAACAGCCGGGCGTTGAGCCTGATTCGTTGCGGTTGGCCGTTGAGATAAGCGAGCAAGACCTGAACCCGGTCCTTACCGGAGAGGTGCATGTCAAATATCGCTTCGTATCCCTGGAAGGGGCCGCTGACAATGCGCACCCGATCTCCCTTTTTCAAATTTCTCTTCTCTGCCTTAAGGGACTGCAGTTGGGCTAACTGTTTCTTCAACTCGTGGATCAAATTGTCAGGCACTATGGCCGGTTCTCCGCCGAAGCGGACCAACCCATGCGTCCCCGGCGTCCAGCGCAAGAAGTTATCGCCTTCAGCTTCAAGGTCCAGGTGCACGAACATGTAGCCCGGGAAATAGGGGCGAATGGATGACGCCCGCGGATTCACCGGCTCTACCTCAATGCTAGGGTAATAGACCCTGATCTCTTGTGCCTGTAACTGACAGTGCACGATTCTCTCCTTGTGCCGCTTGGTCCTGAGTACGTACCAATGGATGCTCATGGCTTGTAAAGCCTCCTGCCCGTGATGAAACGACAATGTTTGGAGCACAACAGAGAATTGCGCCCCGCACGTGTAGAATAACGGAAAGTGGCGTATTGCGCAATTTAGGAAAGCGGTACGGTGAGTATTAAGGCGCAGAGCGCTGCATTCAGGGTTGGGTTTGAGCTGCTTCTTCGACTACCGGACTGCCTTCTGCGGACTGCGCCGGCCCCGGCAGAAAAACGCGCATAAGTCCCAGAACCGGAGCTGTTGTGGCCAGAAGCAAAGGTAGGGCCAGCCAGAGAGAGCTGCTACCGGCGAGGGAGATCGCAGCCCAGCGACCGCTGAAACCGGCTGTCAGGGGCAACCCGGCCAGGGAGAGAACGCCGAAGGCAAATAAGAGGGTGGACAGACGGTCCGTTGTCGCGCCGCCGCGAAGCAGACGGGCCGGTAGATTAATCGGTGCTTTTTCCCAAATCAACAAACCGGCTGCAGCGATGGTCAGGCTTACAAAACGGGCGATAATGATGGTCCTGGCCACTTCGCCGCTGCCCGGTTCGAGGCTCAGGGCTACCAGCGCCGCGCCGATGTCGCCGAGTGCGGTGTAGGACAGCAGGTGACGAGGTTTGCCTTCATTGAAAGTGAGCAGGGCAGCGACCAGGGCTGTGACCGCGCCGCCCCAGGCCAACAGTGTCACAAAACGCACGTTAGCTTGAACACCGGGGAAACGCTGCAAAAGTTGCCAGGCAAAGGTTACTGCCGCCAGTTGCACGATGGTCAGCACAAAGACGGTTGCCAGCGGCGGTGCTTCCTCAAAGAGGGGGCGGAGCCATACATGGAAAGGGAAGCCGCCCACGAGCAAGAGGATGCCCAGCAGAATCAGGCGCCAGATGGCCCCTGCCAGCACAAGCTGCTCCGATTCCAGCATCCAACCGGCCACCAGCAGCGGCGGCAGGGCAAGAGCGGTCAGGAAAAGATAGCGCATGGGCGCCACTGTCTCACCGGAACGACCGGTGTGCGCCAGGGGCACCAGGAAGGCGGCCGCTATCAGCATGGCAACGGCGCCAAAGCTGAACGGTTCTGCCTGCAGAACGACGGCCAGAGGAGCCAGGACTGCCAGTCCGGCCACCACGAAGTCAGATCCCTGGGGCCAGATGGCAGAGAGCAAGAAGAGGAGGGCAGCGCCGGTGTACATTGTCATCAATACCGCCCGCGTGGTTTCCGTGAGGATCAGTGCTCGACCCAGCAAGAAAAACTCCCCACCTGAAAAGAACGCCCCGGCCTCCGCCGCGGCGGTTGGCTCCAGTGGAATTGCGCCGAGCATGAAGCGTAGCACAATGGCGCTGAGAAAGCCGCCGATGGCGGCGGGCCAGCGGGGCAGGGGCCAACGGCGCTGAGGCCATATTCGCTGGCCAAGCAGGATGAGCAGGGCGGGGAGGAGCGGTCCAAAGACCGTCAGCAGGGGGCCAGGCATGTCAGTGCTGCACTTTTTCGCGCAAGCGCACCGGTAAGGAGTGGCGCACCTGGGTCAGATAAGAAATGGCTAAGGTAAGGGCCAGATTGCCGCCGGCCAAAAAGGCGAGCATAGCCACCGATTGCTCCAGCGTATTGTAGAAAAGCTCAAAGCCGGTGATGAAGGTAAGCAAACCAATGCCGGCCTTCAGCGGATCGCTCGTCAGGCTAAGCCCGAGGAGGCCCATACCGGCCAGGGCATAAATGGCCAGGTTAATGGGGCCGGAGACTGCCGGCAATTGAAAAGCGGGACGTTGGGCGACGGTGAAGACAACCAGGGCCATCATCAGCCCCAGAAGGATACGGAATGGCGCTGCATACGAAATGTGCCAGCGCCCCAGCCTGATGCGCGCGCCACTTTGTAGCTGTTCGGCTTCTTCTTCTGTCACGTCGTCGGGAATGCGACCCCATTGTGCCTGGCGGGCCGTGAAATAGAGCATCAGGCAGATGAACCAGCCTACAAGTAGCTTGACAACTGCCAGCCGCGGGTCAAGGACATCTACGAATAAAATGGCGGTGAGGAAATATTGGAGCGCCAGGGCAAATATATTCACCCGCCAATCCCAGACGACGACGATAATAAATGCCGTCAGCAAGGTGAGATAGGCAGCGGGCATGCCCTGTAGAAAGGAAAGTCGCTCGATCCAGTCAAAGATTGTTGGGAATTGAAACATTTATCCACATTCCTTCACGCCGTGCGATACGATGCGTACGCTTCGTACCGGCGTCAGCGGGCGAGCCACAGGATAACCAGAAACAGGAGCAACCATAAGAAGCCGCCTTCGCCTTCCAGGATAGAAGCTGCTTCACGCACAGCCTGGCCCACTCGCGGGGCGAAACGACGAACCTGAACATCTTGCAGGCCCGGCACCTTGAAGGAAAACGCTTCGCGTAGTGCGGGGCGCAGTTGGGCGAGGTCTCCAACAAAGTAGGCCAGAAGCGAGCCGGCGACGATGGGTAGCAGGATGGCAATCCAGGCCAGAACGGGCGTACTCGCCAGCCGGCCAATGGAGAGCAGCCCCAGTGCCGGAAATAGGGAGATCGCCAGCGGCAAGAGGTTCTCAGGCCTCATTTGCGGAATCTCGTTCTGACGGGCGCGGCGATTCAGGAAGGCCCGCGCCGCGGCCATTGCTATCAAGATGTGCAGGAGGGCGGAAACCAGCAACAGGATCCACCGTTCCTGCCCCAGCCACGCTTCATAGAGCGCGGAGCGGCCGCTGAATCCGGCGGTGAGGGGCAGGCCAACCAGGGCAAGTAGGGCCAGCAAGGAGCCAATTTGCGTCAGAGCGCCTTCGTCGCGCTCCTGAGATGGCGCGAGGATCAAGAGACCGGCGCCCAACAGCAGCACGCGCGTCTCGGCCAGCACTGCCTCAGGACCGGACCAGATGCCGCCGAGCAAGATGAGGCTGGCCTGGGCGATGATCAGTGCGGAAGCCATGCGCCACTGTCGTCTTGCGCCGCTCCAGATGTGCCAGCAGGCCAGCAGCAGCCCCAGCAGGCCAATGAGCGAAAGCGGCAAGGCAAAGGCCAGACCTATGTCGGTGGCCCCTTCCAGCCGCGCCAACAGCATGGCGCCTGCGGCACTGGGGGCGGTGAGCAATAATCCGGCCAACGCCTGCTGTGACGACAACACGCGCTGCAACGTACGCCGCGCCGTGCGCCACAAATAGAAAGGGATGAGGACGATTTGGACGAGAACGGCAAGGAGAGTCAGGGCCTGGACGGCCGTGGACAGGCTTGAAAATTGTACGCTATCTGTGACAGCAGCAAGGTCCAGACCGGAGGCAGCCCACCAGAGAGCCAGAAGCGCCATGAGTGCCAATGATGTTTGTGGCAATAAAGAGGCCACGTCGCTCTGCTCGTCGCGGACTAGCCAGGTGGCGCCCAGCCAGAGCGCGAGCAGGATTGTCCAACTAAGGACAATTGCAGGCAGAGAGCTGGCCCAAAAGGCGAGATGGAGGGCTGACGCCAGCAATAAAATTAGCAGCGAGCGGGTCGATTGCCGCCGCGCTGCCGTTGCAACCGAAAGCAGAGCGGTGAATTGGAGCAGGAGGAGGGAGAGGCTAAGTAGCCAGTTGGTTTCGTCCACTCGCCATTGGAATACCGTCTCCAGGCGCAGGCCGCTTTCAAGTTGGGAGATAAAGTCGTAGCTGATTGGAATTTGCCCCAGCAGGAAGGGCCAAAGAATGAGCAGCAACAGGGTGACGACGAGCGCCGCGCTGCGCGTCTGCTGTGGCCTGCGGTAGCCGAAAACGATGACAGCGGCATTTCCGGCGAAGAGTAGGGCAATGATCGTGGTCAAACTTAACATAGAGTTGCCATGCTCGAATGGTGACAGCATGAGCTTGAGATCACTCTCAGTAACAGACGTACATTCGAGCGTTCACGATTAAAACGGAACGGAGCAAAAATGCAAATTTGGCGGTTCGGGGCTTGGAGTCCAGGAAGAAAGACGAGCGTAAAGTTGCCTTTTGCCAGCGTCATAGTAAAGTTATGCGCTAAGCTCGCGCCAGTTCAAGGTAAGGTTTATGTATAAGGTTCGACGTTTCACCCCCTGGTTGTTGATGGCAATCCTGGTGACGAACTTCGTTCTGACGTCTTGCCGCCAGGAGCCAGTAGCGTTACCGACGACAATACCCACGGCCGCTTTGCCGGCGACAGTTCCGCCTGTGCCAGAGGAAACCGCAACGGTGGCCGGCCTGCCGCCAACGCGAGATCTGGCGACAGCGACGATGCAGCCGACCCCCGTCTTGCCCACGCGGGAGCCTATCGACACGCCAACACCGGTCATCGGCCCTATCATCAGCCTGGATGAGCCGTTGGAAGGGCAGCAGTTCACACTTGGCGAAAGCGCCGTTGTTTCTGGTTTTGCCCAGGTAGGGGGAGGTATGAGCATCCATGTAGGGCTGACCAGCGCCAGCGGTCTTTCACTTGCGGCCACCACAGCGGAGGTTGAAGGCAACGTCTGGCGCGCCGAGCTGCCGATTCCGGATCTGGTGACCGGGGTGGCCACGATACAGGCGGTGATTCTTGACGCTGGCGGCAATGAGCAAGCCCGCGCCGGGGTACCTGTGAAGCTGGTCGCCGACCGCCAGAACAGCGAGAGTTTCGTTTCTATTTTCCGGCCTGAGGGCGACGCTGTTGCCGTTGCAGGCCATAACCTGTTTGTCGATGGCCAGTTGTGGCGGGCCGGCGGTGGCAACCTGCAGGTGGCTGCATTGGTCGACAACTGTACTGAAAGTGTGGCCCATCTCTCGTTCCAATTGTCAACCAGCAGCACCTGGCAGGGCTTTTTGGTGATGCCTCGCGACATCTCTGGCCCGGCCTGTGTTGTGGCCTGGGTAGGGCAACAGGGTGAAGATAGTTGGCGTGCGGCTCAGTTGCCGGTGACGATTCTGCACCAGGATGACGCCGCCGCAGAGGGGATTGTGGTGGCCAACCCTGCGCCGGGGCGGCGAGTGCGCGGTGGAGAGACATTATTGGTGAACGGCATTGCCTATAACGTACCGGGGCAGATAGTGACGCTCAGCCTTCAGTTTGCCAATGGACAGGTCATTGGCGAAGCGGAGGATGATGCTGACAACTATGGCTACTGGAGTGCGGAGGTGGCGTTGCCGCCGGTTGCGGAAGAGCAGGAGGCGATATTGAGAGTATTTGTGGGCGATGAAGTTGAGCCAGAGGCACAGATGGAAGTAACATTCAGCGTCGTGCCGGGCAGCTAGCAGTACACGCACACGTCATCGTCCAGGCTTGCACTGCTTTACATTTTTTCATCATTTACTCAGCAAATTGAGCGGTTCCGTTGTCTAAATGAGGGGAAGCCCGTAAAATCGACCATTAGCAGGGGCCGTTCTACTGCTTTTATAGTGACTTGTTCTAATTAGGAGAAGGTGATCGATGAGCGATCAAGAAGCGGCACAGTTGATGACTGAGCCAGTACACACGCGTGCCCCATACTGGGAAGATGTTCCCGACGAAAAGTGGATGGATTGGCGTTGGCAAATGGCCAACCGCCTGAACAGCCTGGAAGAGTTGAGCCGGGTCATTAACCTGACGGAAACTGAAAAGAAGGCGCTGAGTAGCTCGGGCCTTTTCAGGGTTGACATAACCCCTTATTTTGCCAGCCTGATTGATCCAGACGATCCGCATTGTCCCGTGCGCAAGCAGGTCTTGCCAACGGCGCGGGAGATGGTGCCGTTTCAGTCGATGATGGAAGATTCGCTGGCAGAGGATAAACACTCCCCTGTGCCGGGTCTGGTTCATCGTTACCCAGACCGTGTGCTGATGCTGGTGACCACGCAGTGCGCCAGTTATTGCCGCTATTGCACGCGCAGCCGTATTGTGGGCGATGCGACCCAACAGTTTAGCCGTAAGGAGTTTGACGCCCAGATCGAGTACATCGAGAACACACCGCAGATTCGCGACGTATTACTCTCGGGTGGTGACCCCATGGTGCTGGCGCCACGGCTGCTGGACATGATTCTGAGCCGCCTGCGGGCCATTCCACATCTGGAGATTATTCGTATTGGCTCGCGCGTTCCGGTTTTCCTGCCCATGCGCGTGAATCAAGAGTTCTGCGATATGGTCAGCAAGTACCACCCGCTGTGGCTCAATATTCACGTCAACCATCCCAAAGAGATTACACCCGAACTGGCGGCGGCCTGCGACCGGCTGACACGAGCCGGTGTGCCGCTGGGCAACCAGAGTGTATTGCTGGCAGGGGTCAACGACTCCGTGCATATTCAACGCAAGCTGGTGCACGATCTGGTGAAGATCCGGGTACGTCCTTACTATCTCTACCAGTGCGATCTGGTCGCTGGTTCGGGCCATTTCCGCACGACGGTGAGCAAGGGTATAGAGATTATGGAAGGGTTGCGCGGCCATACTTCTGGTTACGCCGTGCCTACGTACGTGGTGGATGCGCCTGGCGGCGGCGGCAAGATTCCGGTGGCGCCTAACTATCTGATGGCTCAATCACCGGATAAGGTCGTCTTGCGCAATTTCGAAGGGTTCATCACGACCTACGCTGAACCGGACGATTACGATCCGCGAGAAATTGAACATCTGGAAGCGCAGGTTGAGCGGCGCCCAGAACCAGGGCAGGAAGGTATTCTGGGATTGTTGCAGGGCCAGCGTATGTTCATTGAGCCTGAAGGGTTCGAGCAGATTCATGCAAGGGGTGGCGCTGAACATCGTTTGCGCAGCGGGGAACTGGCTCAGAAATGGCAGCCATTGGGCGTTGGTGCGATTGAACACGGTCCACCATCCCCACCACAACTCTCCGCTAAAGAAAACGGCGACGAGGAGCCTGTCGCCGAGGACTCCACAGAAGAGTTAGACGGAAACGAATAAGAACGTGTTTTCTGGAATAGGATTGAGAGTGAGGGCGAAAAATCGAATTCGCCCCACTCTTTCCCGCTGCAAGCCTGGATTAACGTTGCTAAGGGCCGGCATGTTGCTGCTCTTGCTCTATTCGCCCCTACCAGTTGACGCCAATGTGGGCCAACAGCAAACGGAACGGATGGAGGTGCAGAGCCAGGAGGGCAATTTGCTGACCAATCCGGGCTTCGAAGACGGCTTCTATTACTGGAACGGCATAAGCGAGCTTCATCTGGCCGAAGGGTGGGTTCCGTGGTGGATTGAGAACCCAGAGCATACGCCGACCTATTTCAGGCCAGAATATAAGCAGGCGAGAGCAGTAGAGTTCCCCCAGCGGGTGCGCAGTGGTAACAGCGCGCAACAATGGTTCAAGCTGCACTCTTCTTTCTATGCTGGAATCTACCAGCAGGTATCTGGCGTTGTTCCAGGACAGCCCTATCGATTTTCGCTGTTTGCTCAGATCTGGTCTTCGATCGAAGACAACCCTTCCGACGTCTCGACTGCACCGGCCAATCCTCATCTGCAAATCGGGATCGATCCTACCGGAAATATCGACCCATTTTCTGTGGACATCATCTGGTCCCACGAAGCGTCGATGGACCAGGTTGTCGACGATTGGAGCCAGCTGGCGGTAGAAGCGAGCGCCAGAGAGTCTACGGTAACTGTTTTCGTGCGCACGCGGCCCGATTTTGCCAACAAGCACAATAATATCTATCTGGATGATGCCAGTCTGGAGAGCGTACTGCCGCCAGAAAGCACAGCCACGGCCACTGCGAGCGAGGCAGCGCCGGTGGAGAGCAGCACGGACACGCCGCTCGAGCGGCCTGAGGTTATCATTACCGCTTCGCCAACGGTGACTGTGCAAGCGGCCACCCTACAGCCGGTGGACACGGCGACGGCAGTAGACACGCCGCCAACAACGGAAGAGGTGGTGGCCACGGAAGAGCCGCCGGTTCAACCGACGGTGCAGCCGCCAACAAATACGCCGGAGACGGCGGAGGAGCCTGCCGCCCCCCTACCATCGCCCTTGCCAACAGATATGCTGGCGCCGGAGGAAGCAGAAGCAGTCGTTACAGATGAACCGCTGCCGTCAACGGAGGTGATTGTGGTCACGGCGCCGGTCCTGGCCACGACAACCACACTGGCTCAGGAACCAGCGCCAACGAGCACTGCGGAAGCGACCGCAGTGGCCGCAGCCGGCGCCAGCCCCACGATGAGTGCTGCGACGGCAGCGCCGGCTGGTGAGGCGCAGGATGAGCCGGGCGCTGCCAACCTGATCTGTGCAACTCCGTTTCTGGGGATCGCGCTGCTGGTTCCCGTTCTGATTATCTTACGCCCCCGCGGCTGGCACTCATAGCCGGGCTAAGTCAAATACCATGCACTTTTCCGATGTTGTCACTTTGAATGCGCCTCCCACGACGATCTGGCTTCTTCTGGAAGATGCGCAGAACCTGGTTTCCTGTGTCCCAGGCCTGGATCAGTTTGAAGTGTTGGACTCTAACAAGGGGTTTCGCGGGACGGTGAGCCTGCCCTTTGGTGCTTCCGGGTTTCAGCTTCCGGCGCAGGTAGAGTGGGTTGAGCAGCAGGAGCCCTACTGGGGCAAATTGCGTGCAGCAGCGTGGCTATCTGGTCAGGAGATTGTTGGCACGGGCATTTTCGAATTGGAGGAAATGGGCGGGGGAGTGACGCAGCTATCCTGGTCGGCGACTGTGGAGGCGCCGCCGGCATTAGGGGAGAACCGCTTCCTGGCGCAACTGGTGCACAATTTCGCCGTGCGCTTTGTCAAAAACTTCTTTAGCTGCTTGCAACTCCAGATTGCTTCCCAGGTCTAAGCTGGGGAACAGGCCCAAAGTTCAAAAAAAGACGTCGCAAGTCGAAAAGAACTGCGACGTCTAGATATGTACTTTAGCTGCTGAGACCGGCTGAATTGCCGGCAGACACGCTTTGCTAGAATAGTGGCAGGCGGCGGCGCCAGATGACGAACATGGTCACTGCCACCAGGGTTGATAGGACGGCCACGATAACGACGACTGGTAGGGAAGCGCCAGTGACGGTATCAGCAGCAGTGGAGAAAGAAACGGCGGTCGGGCCACCCATCAGGCAGGCCAGTGCTTCAAAGTCTGTGTATTGTGTATCGCCGAAAGGAGCGACCAGTGTTGCCTGCCCCGTTGTCGTATTGACAGTGAATAGCTCGTTCCGTGTCGCGGGGTCTCCGGCGAAGTTGCCTGTACTGCCATAGAGCTGGCCGTCGTTAAAAAACGCCAGGCCTTCAATATCGTCGATGTTGAAGGGGCCAATCGTCTCAGCAACGCCTGTGGCCTTATCAATGCGAACAAGGAATCCACCTTCGCCACCCGTGTTGGAAGCGCCATACATCTGGCCCGTAATCGGATCGACTGCAATGTCGTCAATGTCGTCGAGGATATTGCCAGTGATTACGACGTAGTCGTCGCCGCCAAAGGCCCCTGGAACGAACGCACCAGTCGTCTTATTGATCTGGAACAGGACATCAGGGTCGGGCCTGTGCACGCGCTGGACGCCATAAAGAGTGCCACTGATGGGATCGACCGTCAGCCCGTCTACGTCATCAAATTCGATATTACCTAAACTGCCACTGCCTGTACCGAAGGGGCTGCTGGTTGGTGTGAAGGTGCCATCTGTCAGGCTAAGCGTGCCTAACTGATCAGAGTCAGCTCCATAAAGTGGTCCTGTGCCTGGCTCCATGGCGATGGCTTCAATGGAGGTGGTACCAGTCTGACCAACCACGACGATTTCCCCTGTGGTACGATTTAATGTGAGCAAGGCATCGGATGATGTACCCCCAGTATGATCAGCAACGACATAACAGACGTCGACATTTTGGGCCATAGCAGGCTGCTGATTTGTCAGCACCGCGAACAATGTTAAGACGAGTACAGATAATATGAACAGGCTACCTTGTATCTTGCGTTTCACTTTGACCTCCTCAATTCCACCCTTGGCGCAGACATGGCCTCCCCCTTTAGCTACTTGGAGCGATAGCCGGTCAGCGTGATCATTGTTTGGTTAATTAGTTAAGTGCTAAATGTCATGCTGAGAGTAACGAAGCGTTTCGCC
>CAZRTM010000028.1:10460-16810 GCA_964602995.1 uncultured Ardenticatenaceae bacterium | reverse complement strand
GGTTCGTGACCACCGCGGTTGGCTTCCACGTCTGAATTACAGTTTATATGAGAAGAGATCGAGATTCAAGCCCGCCTGGATTAATATTTGCAGCGCCTCCTGTAGATTTGAGGCAAAAGCCCTGTTAAATGTGGGCATGGATAGGTACTAGAAGGAGGATTCTAGCGCTTAATGGGGTAAGGATTCCTAAAATACGATACATTTAGTATGAAAAGACGAAGCAATGCGGTACTTTCGACCCATGCCACATATTGCACATCCGGTAATATTGACAGTACCCCATAACCTCTTCCCTTGGGTACGGGGAGCCGAACGCGACAGTGAGTTTGCGATAATCCCGCAAGAAGAACCCCTCTTGCGGGATTTTCGTATTTCAAGGGCAGAGCGCTGGGATCCCCTGGTATATAAAAAAATGAGGTGGCCGGTATCGCGGGCGCGAACCGTGCCACCTCGGGCGGGGAGCTAATTACAGTGTACTTGTAATCGACTGCATGTCAAGGGTTTTTTAATCTACAAAAGCGGGTTCAGGACGTAATTCAGGTCCTTTGTCCGCCATTACGCCCGCCGACTTCTTTGCCTCGGCAGGGCTTATACCTGGATGTAGCGGGGGAGAATAACCGGTCGTAGCTGGGTCTCGCGATAGAAGAAATCCTCGAGGTCGCGGCGCAGGTTCTTGGCGCCATTGCGCACCTGACGTTTGATTTCTTCACGTCCGGCGTCGAGCAGATCGCCCGCCTCGTTGAGATAGACGAAGCCACGGCTGACCAGTTGCGGCTCGCCGGCAAGCTCGTGATGTTCGTTGACCGGAATCAGGGCCACGATGAAGCCATCTTGAGATAGGCGCTGGCGGTCACGCATGACGACCTCGCCAATTTCGCCGACCAGACGGCCATCAACAAATACCTCGTCCAGGTCCAGTGACTCCTCGAGCCAGGCCTTATTGCCATCAGTTACCCACTGCGAACCATCATTCAGAATGAAAATGTTTTCACTCTTCATACCCACCTCGCGGGCCAACTGGGCGTGCAGGTACAGGTGGCGCGGTTCGCCGTGTGCCGGAATCAGGAATTTGGGCTTAACCGTTTCCAACATGGTGCGCATCTCGTCACGGCTGCCGTGGCCAGATACGTGGACCGTGGCCAGGCGACCATAAATGACGTTTGCGCCACGTTGGAAGAGCCTGTTCAACATGCGACCAACATCTTCTTCATTGCCGGGGATGGTGCCGCCGGAGATGATGATGGTGTCGCCGCCCTGAACGCGGATCTGGCGGTGCTGGCCGTTGGCCATGCGATTCAGAGCAGAGCGTGGCTCGCCTTGAGAACCGGTGCATAGAATGACCATCTTCTCGCGAGGAACGTGGTTGGCGTTGACGTCAACCAGCAGCCCTTCCGGCACGTGCAGATAACCCAGCTCGCGCGCCAGTTCTACGCTTTGCAGCAGGCTGCGACCGGTTAGCGCTACCTTGCGTTTATGCTCTGCGGCGAGATAGATGATTTCCTGCAACCGCGCCAGAAGCGAGGAGAAGGTGGCGATGATAATGCGCTGTCCGCGGGCCTGTGTGAAAAGCTCATCCAGGGTGTCGCGAACCAACTGCTCGGTCGGCGTGCGCCCGGGGCGGTCGGCATTGGTGCTGTCGCCCAACATGGCCAGCACGCCGTCTTTCGTCAGGGAACGCAGCGCTTCCAGGTCTGTGGTGTAACCACCGGCCGGTGTTTCGTCCAGCTTATAGTCGCCGGTGTGGACGATGTTGCCCACCGGAGTGCCAATGACCAGGCCCACGGCATCTGGAATGGAGTGGGCAACATGGAAGGGGCTGACCCGGAAGGGACCCAGGTGAATCGTATCGCCCTTCTCTATAAGGCGCAGATCGGCCTGGTGTAGCAGGTTTTTCTCATCAAGAATGCGCTCGACCATGCCCAGCGTCAGCCGGGTGCCATAGACAGGCGCAGATACGTCACGCAGCAGGTAAGGCAGGGCCAGAATATGGTCCATGTGCCCGTGCGTCAGCACAATGCCACGCAATTTGTCCTGGTTTTCAACAACATAGTCGAAGTCCGGCAACACCAGGTCGATGCCGTACATATCGTTTTCGGGGAACATGACACCGACGTCGACGACCATGATATTGCGGCCGTACTCAAAGACGGTCATATTCTTGCCGATTGCCCCCAGGCCACCCAGGGGGATTATTTTTAAATTCTTAGCCATAACTATTACTAACTTTTTCCTCTCGTACGCTTGAGCGCCAACTGGGCGCTCACATAACAATTGATATAAACAAATAAAGATTCAGCCGCAGAGAAATACCAGCACACAAAGCATGGTAATGCTCTTACTGCTCGTCAATAGATTCCGAAGAACACGGAAAGGAGGGTTGCTTCTCCCAACAGATAGGCAGAGTTGGCTCCCGTTGCGCTCTAACTATCCCGCTTATGGTCCGAGCCTCAATGCTCTGCTCGCATCACTTTATGCGCAGAGCAACTCGCACCACGCCAGCCTGCCTTCGTTCTATACAAATGGCAGCCAGCGATTGCTAACGTAACACCATCTTGACGTTTGGTGTTGCATTCTCCAGGCAGACGCCATCACGCCAAATCCGTACGGCCGGTTGGGCCGCCGAACTGTCGCTTTGACCCTCAAGCACAAGCCTCAATTGATAGATAACTAATACCGGTCGGGGAGTTACTACCTGAGAGAATGTTCGGACAGTACATTATATAGGAGAATGCAAACTATTGTCAAAGTAGGTAGGCTCTTGCTAATGAGACTCAGACAGAAGCTGCGCCTCTATCCAGTCTGTAGAGTTGCTCTGAGGCCAAACATTAATAAAATGATGGAACGCTCTCATCTGCTGGACATCGAGGCCATTATCGGCTATGATGCTATTGTAAGTTCTGCAGAGGATTGATAGTGCGACCGTCGACCGTCCAGATCTTAGTGGACGGTTTTTTTTATTCCCAGCCTATTTGTCCCTGCAATAAGCCATAAGGAGAAAATGTCACATGGCAGAGCAAGAAACTGGTACAGTTAAGTGGTTTGACGTTCGTAAGGGTTACGGCTTCATCGAGCGGGACAGTGGTAGCGATATCTTTGTCCACATCAATGACATGGCCAACCCGACGGCGCGGCCTCTGGAAGACGGCGAACGCGTAAGCTTCGTGGTCGGCCAGGGACGTAAGGGCCCCGCTGCTCAGAACGTTGAGCGTGTGTAACACTTCCTTACCTTAGTCATCAGCGTTTCCCAGTATTCCCACAGCCTGACTGTGGATGAACCGGGAACAATAGAGGAAGCGTTTCTTAACTAAGCCGGGTGCTATGTTAAGTCGATACTGATAAACAAGTCTTCTTGTGGTCGAAATACTGCAGGGGACGAGAGCAATTCAGAAAAACGGTCTTCCAGGCGCCTACCATTGCGGTAGGCGCTTTTTTATTCCGAGGATGGGGTTGACGGGTGCACTAGTTGATAACAACCGGCAAGAAGATGCCTGTGGGGTCAGGTGCTAACTCTTCTTGTACTGCTCCACCGCTCCAGAAGCCGCCGGCCAACGTATAGTTGCCACTACTTAGAACGCCGGCATCAGGCTGGCCAATGGCGCCACTAAGCGAGTAATTGCCGGCGCTGCTGGTACCGCCACCGCCATCGACCGTAAACCAGGTCAGGGAATAGCCTGCACCAGACTGGGCCACGACAGCGGCGCCCGAGAGGCCTAACAACAATACAACCACTAAGAGCAGAATGATCAACTTTGTTCGCATGATGTTTGCCATGATGTTTCGTAAGATGTTCTGCCCTCCAATCAGTGATGCGTATTGGCGGCTTCCACTTGAGAAGGGCGGTAAGTAAGATAGCGCAGGGTGGCCGTTATTACAAGGCGCTGCGCAGGGATTATTCTCCCATCGGCGCCCAGACGTTCTTCACCTGAGTGGCGTGGCGCAGGAATTCTTCGCCTTCGCCCTGCTGGGGGTCAGTCCAATCGCGCTTCTTACCGTAATTGACCCAGGTGCGCTTCATGTTGCTGGCCGAACGGTACTCGACCTCCGCGCTGCCTTGCTCGTCGCCAAAATACCAGATGGCGTCAACGTCGTCGTGCTCAACCAGCGTCCTGGTCAGGTGATCGCGGTTGCCAGTGACGATGTTGACCACGCCGCCGGGCAGGTCCGACGTTTCCAGGATCTGGTAGAAGTCGGTGGCGACCAGGGGATAGGACGTGGAGGGGATAATGACCGTGGTGTTGCCGCGCGCAATGGCCGCTCCCATGAGGGAGACGAAGCCCAGCAGCGGATACTCTTCTGGGCAGGCGATGCCAACGACGCCTACCGGTTCGGTAAGGCCAATGACCAGCCCGTAGAGCGTCGTTTCCTGTACCGTGCCGCCATACTTGTCGGCGTAAGAGGCGTAGCTGAAGAGGCGGCTGATGGCCATCTCCACCTCAGCCTGCGCCGACTTGCGGCTTTGCCCTGTCATCACTCGCAGACGGTCCGCAAATTCATCAAAGCGGATAGACAGGTTCTCGGCAATATAGTAGAGAATCTGGGCGCGGTTGTAGGGCGTGCGGTCGGCCCACCCTTTTGCTTTGTGGGCTGCCTCTACCGCGTTACGAATATCCTTGCGATTGCCGTCTGAGGCATAGCCGACCAGGTTGCTCCGGGGATCGAGGACGGGGTAGCTATAGTTGCCGTCGGGGCGCGCCTGCTTGCCGCCAATATAGAGCTTGGCTGTACGATCAACGCCCAGGCTGTTGAGCTGCCCATTGCCGCCGTTTGTTTTCAGCGATGGGCGTGGGCGCCCAGGCACATAACTGCCCCATTGCGGATCTGGCTGCGGCTGTGCTTTAGGCTGGTAACGCTCTTGCCAGGAGGGCTGCACGTATTCATAAAGCCCTTCCTTGCCGCCTTCGCGCCCGTAGCCGCTCTCGCGGTAACCGCCGAAGCTGGAAGCGGCGTCAAAGAGGTTGGTGGAGTTGATCCAGACGGCGCCTGCCTTGATTTTCGTGGAGACGTCCAGCGCCAGGTTGATATTATCGGACCAGACGCTGGCGGCCAGCCCGTAGCGGGTGTTGTTGGCCAGGGCGATGGCTTCGTCGGGCGTGCGGAAGGTCATGCCCACCAGCACCGGGCCAAAGATTTCTTCCTGAGCTACGGTGGAAGCCGGGGAAACGCCGGTGAGCAGTGTAGGGGGGTAGAAGCAGCCATTTTCGGGCAAATCACATTGTGTCTGGTAGATGGTCGCTCCCTCTTCCACGCCGCGTTGCACCCAGTAGTCAATGCGTTGCAACTGGGTTCCGTCTACCACAGCGCCCAGGTCAATGCTTTTATCGAGCGGATCACTGAGGCGCAGCTTATCCATGCGGTTGCGCACGCGCTCGTAGAAGGTCTCGGCGATGCTTTCCTGCACCAGAACGCGGGAGCCGGCACAACAGACTTCGCCCTGGTTGAACCAGATGGCGTCTACCAGCCCTTCCACGGCGGCGAACTGGTCGGCGTCTTCGAAGACGATGAAGGGGGATTTGCCACCCAGCTCCAGCGAGAGCTTAACGCCGCGGCCGGCTGTGGCGCGGCGAATAATCTTGCCCACTTCGGTGGAACCGGTGAAGGCGAATTTGTCGAAGCCAGGGTGGGCCGTGATGAACTTGCCGGTCTCGTCGTCGCCGGTGACGATGTTGACGACGCCAGGTGGCAGGCCGGCCTCGGCCGCAATCTCGGCAAATAGCAGTGCGGTGAGTGGTGTGGCAGGGGCCGGTTTGAGCACCACGGTGTTGCCCATCGCCAGCGCTGGGGCGATTTTCCAGGCCAGCATCAGCAGCGGGAAGTTCCAGGGGATAATCTGGCCCACCACGCCCAACGGCTTATATCCGGGCAGCTCGGCGCTCATCAACTGTGCCCAGCCGGCATGGTGGTAGAAATGGCGGGCAACGAGAGGAACATCCAGGTCACGGCTCTCGCGGATTGGCTTGCCATTGTCCAACGATTCGAGCACTGCCAGCAGACGGTTGTGCTTCTGAATGCCGCGGGCAATGGCATAGAGGTGGCGGGCGCGGGCGTGGTCAGAAAGGGCCTGCCACTCGGGCAGCGCCTTGCGCGCGGCCTCGACAGCGGCATTCACTTCGTCAGCGCCAGCTACCGTCACCTGGGCCAGCTCTTCGCCGTTGGCCGGGTTGGTCACCGCCAGCGTCTGCCGCTCTTCCGGCTTCAGCCAGCGGTTATTGATGAACAACCCGAAATCCCGGCCGTGGTCCTCTAACCAGGCCTGCGCCACAGCCGGCGACTCAGGGGCCGGGCCGTATTCCATTGTCTCGAAAATTTCCGCTACTGTTGCCATTTGTAACTCCCTTTTGCGGTAATCGGTA
>CAZRTM010000028.1:8836-10360 GCA_964602995.1 uncultured Ardenticatenaceae bacterium | reverse complement strand
GGCATATACTTGCTCGACGCGTAGCGCCCGGTGACGTGGTGGGAAAGCTGGCGTTCGATGTCGCCGAGGAGGCTGCTGGCGCCGAATCGGAAGAGGGAGGGGGTCAGCCAGTCATCGCCCAACTCCTCTTTGATCAGAATGAGCCAGTTTAGAGCCTCTTTGGCGGTGCGAATGCCGCCGGCCGGTTTGAAGCCGACTTTGTAGCTGGTGCGTTCGTAATATTCGCGGATGGCGCGCACCATGACCAGACCGACGAGCAGCGTTGCGTTTTCGCTGGCTTTGCCGGTGGAGGTCTTGATGAAGTCGCTGCCGGCCATCATGGCCACCAGACTGGTGCGCAAGACGTTGGTCAGCGTACCCAGCTCACCCGTCTCGATGATCGTCTTCATGTGCGCCGATTCACCACACGCTTTGCGATACTGTTTGATTTCGTCGTAAAGTTGCTGCCAGTTGCCGGTGTGCACATGCTCGCGGCTGATGACGATGTCAATCTCTGCCGCGCCTGCTTCAATCAACTTTTCTATTTCGTCCAGTTGCATTTCGACCGGTACCTGGCCTGAGGGGAAGCCGGGGGCAACGGCGGCGACGGGAATGTTGGTGCCATGAAGGGCGCGCACGGCATCACGGACACGGTTAGGGTAGACGCAGACAGCTCCGACGGTCAGGTTGTGGTCACCGACGCCCAGTTCATCCAGAATATCCTGGCGCACCGGCTGCCGTGCTTTGGCAGCGAGGCGATGGACGCGGCCCGGTGTATCGTTGCCCTCCAGGGTAGTGAGGTCCATCATGGTGATCGCTTTCAGCAACCAGGCAGCCTGCCACTCTTTCTTGATCGAACGGCGTGTGACGAGCGTCTCGACGCGCCGTTTGGCCGCACTGCGGTTGACGCGGGCATCCATCACCCAGCCAAGGTCGAGGGGGATGCCGGGGTTGTGGTTGTTTTCGCTCATGGGCGACTCCTGCACTAGTCGGTACGTGCTTCGTACGTGCTTTGAGTATCCTTGATCTGAGTGGTATTTTCAAGTGGTCTTAACGAGGCCGTTCCTACTACCTTTGCAGGAGCGGCAGATAGTGCGCCTGACCGTTGGCAACAACCGTGGCTGACAGATGCCATATTGCTCCTGTCCCTTCGTCAATCTCTGCCTCGTTGACTATGAGGGTTGGTTCTGTGATCCCGGCGTTCACTGTCAGCTCATATTGGATGATAACGGGCTGTCCAGCAGCGACGCTTCCTTGCCACTGCACTTCGTTACTGGCATAGCTCACGGCGCCGCTGCTGGCTGTAAGGTTGCCAGCAAAGGTGGTCTGGGCAGGCAGAGGGTTGGTTAGCTGTACATTGTCTAGCGCGGGACCGCTATTTGCCAGGCGAATAAGCACCGACAGGGTCTGGCCTGCCTGCACTGTTGGCGGGCCCATCTGCATCGAAGAGCCTTGCAGCGAGCCGTGCAGCAACGAGCCACTACGCTGATAATTACCGCGCCCAGTACCCCATAATACTCGAGCGTTGGCAGTGCCCGGCAGATC
>CAZRTM010000028.1:0-8736 GCA_964602995.1 uncultured Ardenticatenaceae bacterium | reverse complement strand
CCGGTTCCGAGGCGAAGCGAATACCAGGTCCTGTGTTGTGCACGGCATAGGGCCAGTTGTGCCGCTCCGTCTTGTCCAGCCAATAAGCGTGCAGCCGTCCGTCGTACGAGGCGTACAGAATCTCGGCCAGGCCATCGCCGTCGAGGTCGGCCACGACGGGATTGGGCATGGCATTTTCGATGATATTGTAATCTTCGCTCAGTGGGGCGGCGCTGCCATCGGGAACGGGGATTGCTTCCCAGTCGTAACCGTTGCCCTGCCAGCGGCTACGGTCGGCGTTGAAGATGAACGGCATTTCGTAGAGGCTGGTGTAGGGACTGGTACCACAATTATAGACATTACCGGCGACGATGACCTCCTGTATGCCATCGCCGTTGACGTCGGCCATGGTTGCCGGGGCGTGGGCAAAGTTGGGCCGGTGTTCAGTTCCGCAGTTGGCATAGCCGCGTAGATCGACGGCGTGGTCAACGTGCACGCCCACCTTGCCCCAGCCTTTGTTGCCATACATAGCGTTGGCCGGAATCTGAGCGCCAGTTGCCT
Organism: uncultured Ardenticatenaceae bacterium; assembly: GCA_964602995.1. Taxonomy (GTDB): domain Bacteria; phylum Chloroflexota; class Anaerolineae; order Promineifilales; family Promineifilaceae; genus JAAYYY01. Next base: position 8,196 of record CAZRTM010000028.1, on the reverse strand, counting down.
CGTAAGCGTTGATATAATGTACGTCGGAGGGTACGACGATTTCTGCCAGGCCGTCGTTGTCCAGGTCGCCCACAGCCGCGTTGTCATTAAAAACACCCCAGGCATAGCCGCTTTCATTGCTCAGTTGGGGCCAACCGGGTCGCAGCGCGCCGTCGTGTTCCAGCACCCAGGTGTTGGTCTTGCTGCTGACCGCGCCGGTGACGACCAGTTCCAGGGTGCCGTCTCCGTCCAGGTCGTAAACCGAGAGGCCGCGCAGCTCGCGGTCGGTGGGTCGTTCGGACCATTGTTGCCAGCCCTCGTCGTCATAGACGTTGACGTAGCCTTCGCCGTGGGCGGTGATGATCTCCAGGTCGCCGTCGCCCTCCAGGTCAGCGATGACGACGCCGGGCCAGACACGACCACCGGGTGGATCGACTGACCATTGCTCAGAGCCGTCCTCGCCGTTGAGTACGAAGAGGGAGTAAGTGGCGCCAATTACTTCAGGGGCGCCATCACCGTCGAGATCGGCCACGGCTGGCGAGGAGTACCAGCCAGTTTCGCACCAGGAACTATAGCACCCGCCGTGCTGCCATTTCAGGACAGGCGCTGCAACTGTGCTCTCTCCAACCACGGTTGACAGGCCGCGCTCTGCCACAAGGAACACAGTCAAAAAGAGGAGTGCGACAAGCGTAAGGTAGAATCGGAGGTGCTGTTTCATACGATTCCCTCTTGAGAACGCCGGAAGGACCGGCATGGAAGCGAACACAACATCCCCTACAGTCTAGGTAATAATGGGCGACAGGTAAATAACCAACTTGTGGCATTTCATTCAGGTATGGAAGTAGGAATACAGTACACTCTGGCGGCAGTCACCTTTCAAAAGCCGGTGCCACGTGTATAATAAGTTCAGTCGCGTGCCTCAATATTAAGCCGGTTGATGTCCTGCCGGGTTGTGCAGGTTGCCAGAAATGTTTCAGTTTCTGCAGCGTAAGGAGCAGCCGCAGAAGTTTGCGCCTGATCCTGAACAGTTCTCGCTGAGACAATTGATCGCCGATTCAGAGATGCCGGTCACGCTGCGTGCGGTGACCTCGCTGCCCCTACCTGCGCAACAGAGGCTATACCGCATCCTTCTGCCACTGTCCTTGCTGGGTAATTTTGATATCAAGCCTGCTACGTGGAAGGGCCCGGAGGGGGATGGCTACGTGCGCCTGACGACGCGTTCAGAAGCCGGCCTGCTGCGTCTGGAGGTGTTTCCCGAACCGGCGGCGCGCGATCCCTTTCTCTCACTGGAGCTACAGGACAACCGCCTGAACGGCATTGACCTCAATCTACTGGTGTTGAGCGACCCGGCTGCCCCTCGTTTTGATGTGGATGTTGATGCCGAGGGAAGGGAGACCCAGTTTGGGACATTGCGCCGCAATCTGGAAGCGGAAGAGGCAGCGATGAAAGCAGGTCTGGCGCCGGGGCAGGTGCGGGCCGGCCTAAAAGCGTCGGCGCAAACCTTTGAGCATCTGGAGACGTTCCTGGCGATGCTCACCCACCGCGCCCTGTTCCTGGAACCGCTGACGTACGCGTCGGCCTGGGTCTTTGAACGGCGCGGTTTTGCTTACGTCAAAGGGCACAAATTGATGGACGAGATAGAGGCTGAGTTCCAGCCGGGGGGCCGCCTGCACAAAGCGTTGGACGGCAGCACACCCTTTCGCCAGCCGGAACAGTGGCGGACGGTGCGGGGGCGGGCGTGGGCCATCCATGATGGCATTCTGGCAGAGATTGGAGCCAGTTGGGACGGGTTGAGAATGGTGAAACAAGTCGGGCAACATGCGGGCGTCTGTACGTTCCCAGGCGCAATTTATTGAGGGATAGTGTATGTATAGAAGACGGCGGATGACACGAGCTGCAGAGCTGAGTGTGTTGGCCGAATTTCGCGAATTTATTGAGAAGAACTGTGCTGAGCTGCAGGTAGACGACGATACCTGTTATGACCTGAAGCTGGCAGTAGATGAGGCGTGTACCAATATTATCCAGCACGGTTACGCCGATATGAACCCTGGGTCCATTATGCTGGAGCTGAGAGCGACGCCCGACGAAGTTAAGGTGCGCATTACCGACTTCGGCCACCCCTTTGAACCGAGCAGCGCTCCTGTACCTGATATCGAAGCCCCGCTCGAAGAGCGCTCGCTGGGTGGCTTCGGCCTCTTCTTCATTTACCAGACAATGGATAAAGTGGACTATCGCACCGGCGAAGAGGGAAACTGTTTGATACTTACCAAACGCCTTGACTGATACATAAGCTACACAACAACACATCGATGATATTTCAAAGCAGCCCATATATCCTTCCCCTCCTCTTGTCGGCGTTCATCAACTTACTTCTGATGGTCTACGCCTGGCGCAACCGGCCTGCCCCCGGCGCCAGCAGCTTTGTGCTGATCTTCATGGCTATGGGTATCTGGTCGCTGGCTGATGGGCTACGCTGGGCCAGCGGCACGTATGAGCTGCAGCTGTTCTGGGCGGCGGCCCGCTTTGCCCCGACTGAGCTGGTGGCGCTGGGCATCCTCATTTTTGCCATTCGCTATGTGCATGGCAGCGGCTGGTTGACACGAGGGCGCGTTATGGGGCTGCTGCTTATTCCTTTTGTCATCCAAATGGCACTGTGGAGCAATGAGAGCCACCATCTGTTCTGGCAGCACGTGCAAGCGGTGACTGTTGGCTCGGCCCTGGGTCTGGATTTTTCCTACGGTCCCCTCTTCTGGGTGCACGCGCTGTATGATTATTTGCTGATTGCAGCGGCCATGCTCATCCTGGCGCGCGCTTTTCTGCGCTCGCCGGCCCTCTACCGCTGGCAGATTGGCGCGGTGTTGATCGGCACGTTGGTGCCCCTGACGGCCAACTTCCTGTCGATTACGAAAACATTGCCCTTTCCCTATCTGGACCTCACGCCATTTGGCTTTACGATTACGGGCGTGGCGCTGGCGCTGGCCATGTTCCGCTTCCGCATTCTGGACGTGGTGCCTGCGGCTCGTGATGCGGTCATCCAGAACATGGATGAGGGAGTGGTGGTGCTGGATGACCAGGACCGTATTGTGGATCTCAACCTGGCGGCGGAGCGCACCTTCAGCCCTCTGGCAACGCAGCTAATTGGCCTGCCGGTGGAGAAGGTGTTGCCGCAATGGGAGGCGTTGCTGGCAGCCGGCGGCGGCGAATTCGAACAGGTTACGGACGATGGGGGAGAGGGCGCGTCACGCACCTACGATATACGCATTTCGCCCATTACTGACGAGCGCAGCCAGCGCACGGCCCGCGTCTTGCTGCTGCACGACGTTACGGATCGCAAACGGACGGAAGAGTCGCTGCGCCACACGGAGACGAAATTTGAAGAGGTCCTGAAGAGCATTGAGGATGCCTATTACGAAACGGATCTGCCGGGCAAGCTGCTTCTTGTGAATGAGGCGTTTGGGTCGGCGTTAGGGTATCCGGTTGAAGAGCTGCAGGGCAAGAATTTCCGCCATATGACTGATCCGGCGCAGGCGCGGGTTATGCTGCGCGATTTCAACAAGGTTTACCGCAGCGGCCAGCCGCTGAAACGAGTCGAATATCGCTTCAAGAAGTCAAATGGTGAATACCTGTATGCCGAGCTTTCGGTGTCGCTCATTCGTGATGCCAACGGAGAGGCCACCGGCTTTCGCGGCCTGATACGTGATGTGACGGACCGGCGGCTGGCGCAGCGCGAGCTGCAGCGCGCCAAGGAGGTGGCGGAACAGGCGCAAGCCGAGGCGGAGGCGGCGAACCAGGCCAAGAGTACATTCCTGGCGAACATGAGCCACGAATTGCGCACGCCGTTGAACGCCATTATCGGCTACAGCGAGATCCTGATGGAGGATGCGGAGGATTTCGGGCTGGACGATTTTCTGCCCGATTTGCAGAAGATTCACGGCGCCGGTAAGCACTTGCTGTCGCTGATTAGTGATGTCCTCGACCTGTCGAAGATTGAAGCGGGAAAGATGGAGCTTTACCTGGAGACCTTTGAGGTCCAGGCTATGATTGAAGAGGTGGTGCATACCATCCAGCCCCTGATTGAGAAGAACCGTAATCAGTTGCAGTTGGAGATTGGCGAGGACGTGGGGTTGATGCACGCCGATATGACCAAGGTGCGCCAGGCGCTGTTCAACCTGCTCAGCAATGCCAGTAAGTTCACAGAAGAGGGAACGATCCGGCTGGCTGTGCAGCGGCAAGCGGTGGAAGCCGGAAACGGACAGCCCCATTGGACAGGCGATGCTGGTGAAAGTGGTGTCTGGCTGACGTTTGAAGTGGCGGATAGTGGCATCGGTATGACGCCGCAACAGGTGGAGAAGTTGTTCCAGCCTTTCACCCAGGCCGACGCCTCTACGACGCGCAAGTATGGCGGCACGGGGCTGGGACTGACCATCACGCAACGCTTTTGCCAACTGATGGGCGGGCAGGTGACTGTGGAGAGCGAGAAAGGAGCCGGTTCGACGTTTACTATCTGGTTGCCACAGCGGGTTGTGGAACCGGGCGCAACTGGCGGCGAGCAGTTGCAGGATGCTGAGAGCGATGTGGCAGAGGACGGCCAGGCGCGCGGCAGCGCAGCCGAAAGCGAACAGGTGGCGCTGATTATCGATGATGACGCATCGGTGCGAGAGCTGATTCACCGCTTTCTGGTCAAAGAAGGGTTCAAGGTGCATACCGCAGCGGATGGCGAAGAGGGGCTGGCAGCGGCGCGACGGCTGAAGCCGTTTGCCATCATCCTCGATGTGCTGATGCCCGGTAAGGACGGTTGGGCGGTGTTAAGGGAGCTGAAGGCCGACGCGGAGCTGGCCGATATCCCGGTGATTCTGGCGACGATGGTTGACGAAAGAAACCTGGGCTTCTCGCTGGGCGCGGCCGATTACATCGCCAAACCGGTTGACCGCGACCGGCTCTTTGCCCTGTTGCACAAATACCGCACCAACCGCACGACGGGGCCGGTCCTCATCGTGGAGGACGATGCAGCAACTCGAGAGATGCTGGCGCGAGTGCTGGCTAAAGAAGGATGGACGGTGCACACGGCTGAAAACGGCCGGGTCGCGTTGGAGCAGATGGAGGAAGTGGTTCCGGCCCTGATCCTGCTGGACCTGATGATGCCCGAGATGGACGGCTTTGAATTTGTGACCAGGCTACGCCAGAACGGAAGCTGGCATACGATCCCGGTGATCATCATTACGGCCAAGGAGATGACGGCCGAGGAGAGGCAACGTATTAACGGCTACGTCGAGAAGATTATGAGGAAAGGCGAGTATGGTCGCGAGGCGTTGTTGGAAGAGGTTCGCGCACAGGTGACAGCCCTGGCGCGGCAGATTCCAGCGCCAGACGCGGAAGAGGGGCAGGGATGAGTCAACCTGGTTTGCCGCACGTCGTCGCTCTCCTGCTGGCGGCCGCAACGTCGGGGCTGGTGGCCAATGCGGTGTGGAACCGGCGCGAGCAGCCGGGCGCCCGGCCTTTTGCCCTGGTGATGGTCGGTACCGGGCTGTGGGCGTTCAGCTATGCCATGCAGTTACTCGCTTCGTCGCTAGGGGCCATGATGGTCTGGTTGAAAGTGATGTTTGTCGCGGTAATCAGCGTACCGGTGCTATGGCTGATCTTCGGTACCGAGTTCAGCGATCATGGCAACCGTCTGACGCGGCGTAATCTGCTGTTGTTGTTAGCAGTGCCCCTGGTTTCACTGCTGTTGGCGGTAACCAACGAATGGCACGGCTGGTTCTGGCTCGCCATTCGTCCCACAGAAGGTCCGCTGAGCGCACTGGAGACAACGCCGGGAACCTGGTTCTGGGTACACACGGCTTACTCCTATGCGGCGCTGCTGGGCGGCACCTACCTTATTCTGCGCATCGTGCTTTCCAGCTCATCCAACCTTTACCGGCAGCAGGTTGTCGTCCTATTGGCCGGGCTGTTTTTTCCATGGGTGGCCAATGCACTCTACATTTTCGATATGCGGCCCTTTCAAAGTGCCATCGATCCCACACCATTTTCCTTTTCGATTACGGGGGTGGCTATTTTGTGGGGCGTCTTTCGCTATCGCCTGCTGGATATTGTGCCACGTGCTCGTGACACTGTGTTCAGCAGCATGCGCGATGGGGTGGTGGTGCTGGACGGGCAGGGGCGCATTGTGGACGCCAATCCCGCCGCGCGCGATTTTTTGGCGCACGCCAACCCTACTGTTTCCAGGCTGACCGGAGAAAATCTGTTGGACCTGATGGCGGTGTGGCCAGAGATGGCGCAATGGCTGCAGGAAGGTGAGGAGGCCAGGCCGCTGACGGTGACTCTGGGCCTGCCTGAGGGTGAACGAGCTTTTGATTTGCGCGTCTCGCCGGTGCGTAACAAGCGTGGCGAGTTGAGCGGGCGAGTGGTGGTGGCCAGCGAGGCCACGACGCGGCTGCAGGCGGAACAGATGCAAAAGGCAAAAGAGGCGGCCGAGGCGGCGAACCAGGCTAAGAGCGCCTTTATGGCCAATATGAGCCATGAGTTGCGCACGCCGCTCAACCACATTATCGGTTACAGCGAATTGGTGATGGAGGATATGGAGGCGTACGGCCAGGACGAATTCTTGCCTGATCTGCAGAAGGTACACGGCGCGGCGCAACATCTACTGGCCGCCATCAGCAATGTGCTGGAGCTGTCGCGCCTGGATGCAGGCATGGTGACCTTAGATGTGCGGTCCTTTGATGCGGTAGAGCTGGCCCGCGATGTGGCGCTGCAGGCGCAGCCTCGCGTGCAGAAGGCGGGCAATGAGCTGTTGCTGGAGATTGAAGCGGAGCGCATTGCCGTGGAGAGCGATCCGGATAAGACGCGAGCGGCGCTGCTGGGTTTGCTCAGCGGGGTTGCCGGTTTGGCAACGGAAGGGCAAATTGCGTTGAGCCTGGAAGCGGATGCACGATGGCTGGCCTTTTGCGTCACTGTAAGTGCTGTCTCGCTGCCTGTAGAAGAGATTCAGGCCCAATTCCAGCCATTTGCCGGGAGCGAAAAACCAAACGGTTTCAGTTACGCGGATGGTGGGTTGTCTCTGGCCATCAGCCAGCGGTTGTGCCAGCTTCTCGGCGGCAGCATCATTGTAGACCAGGGCGGGGGTGGGAGCGTGCTGTTTACCATGCGCATTGCAACATCCGTACAGCAAACAGGAAAGGAGAAGTAGCAAGTGGCAACGATTTTACTGGTAGAAGACAACGAATTGAACCGTGATATGCTATCGCGGCGGCTAAAGCGGCGTGGGTACGAGGTGGTTACGGCCGTCGATGGACAGGAAGGGGTGGAGATGGCGGCCATGCACAATCCGGATTTGATTTTGATGGACATGAGCCTGCCGCTGGTGGATGGCTGGGAGGCGACGCGACTTCTTAAGAGCGATGAGAGCACGGCCGCCATTCCCGTCATCGCCCTGACGGCGCACGCCATGGCCGGTGACCGCCAGCAGGCGCTGGACGCCGGCTGTGACGATTACGATACCAAGCCGGTCGACTTCAGGCGGCTATCGGGCAAGATTGAGACATTACTGCAGCAATCGAACAGGAACGAACAGGAGGCATGAGTATGGATATTACTATTGAACAACAGAACGACGTCACCGTGATCAGGGTGGAGGGCAGCGTGGACGCCCTGACGGCCGATACTTTTTTAGAAGCGTTACAAAGCCAGCTGGGCGAAGGCACACCGCGACTGGTGGCTGACCTGGAGCGGGTGAATTACACCAGCAGCGCCGGGTTGAGAGCGGTGCTGGTTGCCCTGAAGGAAAGCCGCCAGCAGGGCGGTGATTTGCGTCTGGCTGCGGTGCAGAAGGGCGTGTACCGGGTGTTGGAACTGAGCGGATTTACCAGCATTTTGAAGGTTTATCCGGACGTTGAGGCCGCCGTGGCCAGCTATGGCGAGGGGGAATAGGAAGCAAGTGGCTAACGATACGCGACGTCTGGCGTTGGTCATTGGCTCCGGCAGCGTGAAGTGCGCGGCAGCTCTGGGCCTGCTGCGCGTCTTGCAGCGCGAGGGGCTGGAACCGGATATCGTCGTTGGTTGCAGTGGTGGCAGCCTCTATGCAGTGGCCATTGCGCTGGGCCTGGATGCGCAGACGATTACGGAGATGACGCAGCGGCTGTGGACGCGCGAGATCACCGGCCGCCGTCGCCGCCGGGCCTGGCTGCAAATTGTGCTGCCCGGCCTGTTCGGCTTTGACGA
>CAZRTM010000027.1:15208-38689 GCA_964602995.1 uncultured Ardenticatenaceae bacterium | reverse complement strand
CTTGATCTGATATACTCGCGTTCCCAATAGAAGTCCCCAGACTATCATGGAAAAGCGATGGTGATTAGAGCGTTGGAGGTTAACAACAATGCAACGAGGTTCAGAACGCTTTCAACAACGACAATTCCTCAGTTATCGTTCACTACTTACGATGCTGTTCTTATTCTTGCTATTTGCATTAGCCGGTACGGCCCAGGCGCATGAGACACGAATGGTCGGCCCTTACCGCCTGGTGGTTGGTTTTGTGGTGGAGCCTGCTTATGAAGGACAGATGAATGGCGTGCAATTGCGGGTAAGTGAGGGTGAAGGTGAAGAGGCCACGCCGGTGGAAGGATTGCAGGAGACGGTGGAGGTGGAAGTGACCCATATTCCCAGTGAAACGTCGCAGGTGATGCCGTTGCGCGCTGTTTTCGGCGACCCGGGCCATTACCGCAACGATTGGATCCCCAGTGCTCCCGGCGATTATCGCTTCCGTTTTACAGGTACGATTGGCGATATGGAAATTGATGAGACCTTTGAATCAGGCCCCAATACGTTTAATCCGGTGCAGGCAGCAGATGCCGTCTATTTCCCGGAGCCGGTGCCGGCAGCGCGGGAGCTAGAAGGGGCCGTGCGTGGCGCCCAGAGTGCGGCTGATGAGGCGTTGGGCCTGGCCCTGGGCGCTGAAGATGAAATCGGCGGGGCGCGAACTCTGGCCATGATTGCTGTTGGCCTCGCAGTGCTTGCTGCCATTGTGGCGGTTGTGGCACTGGTTAGTGCACGCCGGTCCTAATGGAGATGTAAGGCAATGAATAAAGGATGGCCGGGCAGGGCGCTGGCAGGTATGGCGTTGCTTGCCCTGGCGCTGTTTTTGCTTTGGAGCGCTGTGCCGGTCCAGGCGCACGCGGCGCTTGTGCGAGCGGAACCGGCTCCGAACAGCGTTCTGCCGCAACATATCCACACCATAACGATCTGGTTCAGCGAACCGCTGGAGCCGGAGTTCAGCGAGATCCAGGTCTTTAACACGATGGGTGAGCGGGTTGACGATGGGAACACTCAGGTGCTGCCCAACGACCCGATGGCTATGAGCGTGACCCTGCCCACGTTGCCGGACGGCACCTACACCGTGGCCTGGCGCAACGTTTCGACGGTGGATGGCCATCCTTTACGCGGCTCATACGTCATTTCTTTTGGCCAGCCGATTACGGACACGGCCGTGGAAGGGGCAGCGACGGCGCTCCGTAGCCGGACACCGCTGGAGCCGCTGTCACGCGCCCTGGTGCTGTTAGGAGTGCTTACCATTGCCGGGGCGTTTATCTTTGAGCGGTTTTTGCTGCGACCTACCTTTTTCAAGGGACAGCGTTCGGGTAAGAGGCGCGTGGTCGGAGAGTTGCTGGTGCAGCGCAGCAGGCGGCTGGCCTGGCTGGCGTTTCTGTTGCTGATGGGCGGTTCGGTTGGGCAGCTCTGGGCGCAGGCTGCTACTGTCTACGAGGTGGATGTGATAGCGGTGACCTGGGCCAACGTGGAGTCACTGCTGCGGTTGACGGATTGGGGGAACCTATGGCTGTTGCGGCTGTGGCTGATGCTGGGCATCCTGGCCGGGCTGTCGTTGACAATGCTGCTGTCTTTTCCCGAAGATGATCCGGAATGGGAGGCAGAGGCGGAAGACGTTAAGACAGAAGACGATGCTGATGGTGATGAAGCAGAAGTCGTGGCCGAAGCAGCACCGGGAACGCCGCTGGGCCAGATCATTGCCTTCGGCGCGGCGCTGGGTGTGATGCTGACGATCAACCTCTCCAGTCATGGCGCGGCGACGGCAGAGATTCGTGAGGCGGCCATTTTTTCCGATTACCTGCACCTCCTGGCCTCTGCGGTATGGGTCGGCGGGCTGTTTCACTTTGCGCTGGGTGTGCGGCCCATTTATCACCTGTTGCCACGGGAGGAATTGAAGCCGCTGCTGGCACAACTGGTGCCCCGTTTTTCGGTGCTGGCGCTGTTGAGTGTAGGAACGCTGGTGATTACGGGCCTCTTTGCCAGTTGGGCGCAGGTGAACAGCGTCCAGGCGCTGGTAACGCCCTATGGTCTGACGTTGCTGACCAAGCTGGCCCTGTTCTTGCCAATGCTGGCGCTGGGGGCTATTAACCTCTTTTGGACCAGCCCGCGGCTGCGCGAGGAAAACAGGGCCGGTTGGTGGTTGCGCCGCGCTGTCTCTTTGGAGGCGCTATTTGGGCTGCTGGTTCTGTTGGCGGTGGGATTGCTGACCAGCCTGGAGCCGGCGCGACAGGTGGCCAGCCGCCAGGGGTTGGGCCAGGGGCAGGAGCTGGTTTTTGAAGAGACGGCGGAGCGCACCCACATGAAGCTGATGGTAGAGCCGGCGCTGGCGGGTAACAATCGCTTCGTGGTTGAGTTGCGCGATCCGCAAGGGCGGCTGATTGAGAATGCGTCGTCGGTGACATTGGAGCTGAACTATCTGGATGCGGATCTGGGTGTGCAAACGCTCCAGGCTCAGAAGCAGGAGAGCGGGCAGTATGTGGCTGATGAGGTGCTGTTGAGCGTGGCGGGCGGCTGGCAGGTGGGGCTGCTCGTTACACGGCCCGACGCCTTTGATGCCCGTGCCGCGTTCCGATTTGAAGTGGCAAGTGGGACCGGCGGGGCGCTTACACGGCAGGCGGGCTATGTGCTGTGGGGCATTGAGCTGGTTGCGCTGGGTTTCTTGTTCCTGGCGGTGGCCGTTCCCCTGCGTAAGCGCCGGCTAGAGGGACGCACGGCGGTCGGTATTCCTGGCGTGGTTTCGCTCTTTGCCGGGCTGTTGTTGGTGGTTGGCAGCCCGTTCCTGGTGCAAGAAGCTGAAGGGGAGCAGATGAACCCCATTGCGCCGTCGGCCGAGTCGGTGACCATTGGTGAAGAGCTTTATCTGAACCGTTGTCAGGCGTGTCACGGCCCCAGCGGCCTGGGTGATGGTCCGGAGGCTGTTGGTTTGAACCCGCCGCCTGCCAACCTGGTGCATCATGTACCGATGCATCCTGATTGGGATTTATACAATATGATCGCGACTGGCATTCCTGACACGGCGATGCCTGCTTTTGGCGGTACGCTGAGTGAAGAGGAGATCTGGCACCTGATCAATTATCTGCGGACGTTGCGAGAGGACGTGCAGGCGCCAGGCGGTTAGCTGGTTCGGGAGTGAGTTTCTTACGCCGCCCTGTCATTTGGAAGCGGGGCGCCGACGAGTATATAGAAACGCGCAGGCTCACGCCGGCCGCGCAAGCGGGCCAGGAGCGGGGCGGTTGTCCAACGCCAACCGTAGAAAGCGCGAATTACCTGCCAGCGCAAATTGACCTGGCGGCCAATTTCGTGTAGCGACTCGATGGTTAAGTAATTTTGATGGTCCAGGGTAGCGGCTGTCACACCGTGTTCCTGGCGCAGGCGTTGTCTTAACTCGCGCACCATCTGCTCGCCGCTGGCTGCTTTGCGGTAGACGGGCGATTCCAGAATGACAATTCGGCCCGAGTCTTTCAGCGTGCGGCGAGCTTCGCGTAGGGCGGCGGCGTAGTCGGTGGCGTAGTGGAAGGAGCCGGCGAAGATGAACAGGTCGATGGAGCTATCGGCCAGGGGAATGGTTTCAAAGGGGACCTGAACCGGGGTGAACGAGGCATCATACCAGATGTGGGCGCCCAGGCCATCGGTCTGACTGGTGCGCAGATCTGTGGCCAGCACATGGTGTCCCTCCCGGGCCAGGCGGTAAGCCAGCCAGCTGTTGCCGGCGCCAGCATCTATAATACGCAATGGCTCCTGGCGACCCGAAGCCAGCGGCTGCAGCACACGCCTGAGGAAGGTGCGGAAGGTGATGGCGCGGATGCGCCAGATGTCGGAGTGCTGCCCACTGAGGTCACGGAAGGGGAGGGCGCGGTAGTAGGCTGCACGGTCGCTGCCCCACTGCTCGCCGCTACGGACGATGTCGTATTCGGCGACAAATGGCGTGTAGTGGGATTGTTGTTCGGGGGTGAGAAAACGCCATATGCCGTCTTCGCGAGGGTAGGACGTGCCTTCACCGGGACACTGAAGCAGGCTGGGTGTTTTCTGCTGCAACGGTGCGTGGCAAACAGGGCAGATCCAGGGCCACTGGACGGTGCTCATATGGGCATCAGTTGTTACCAAACAGCGAGCTATTCCTTGACCAGAACGGGCCGGCTACTGAGCCGGCCACTCGCTCAACAAGATTACGCTTAGTACAAGAATTCACCCCAGACAGTGTGGTGTGCCCAGACCCAGAGGTCATTGGGAGCGCCTTCTGCCCAGAAATATACCCATTCCGCGACGCGTGGAGCCATGTTGACACAGCCGTGGCTCTTGGGCCGGCCGAAATCGTCATGCCAGTAGGCGCCGTGTAGCGCTATTTCACCATCATAGAAGAGGGTATGTGGCACAGCGTCAATGTAGTAGTAATCGTCCCCTTTGACACCGCCTTCCATGGGTGTGGTCAGATCACTGCGCCAGACCTGGCTGACGACGACGCGGGTCGGCCAGCGGGACAGGCCGCTGGAAATGAGGCCGGCGAATACCATGCGGTCGCCTTCGTAAGTTGCGAAAATCTGTTGCTGCAGGTCAATGTCGATCCACCACTCGCCTTCGGCTACTTCTTCTGGCGCCTTGCGAACGCGGATGAGGGCCAGGATATCATAGCGAACCCACTGCCCCTGGCCAATATCGTACCAGATGATGCCGGCGTCATCGCGACTGGAGGCATGAACTTCGACGAAGTCGTATCGTTGTACCTCTCTGGCGCCGGGCAGAGGCTCAGCGTTGGGTTCGGGGCGTGTTTTGTAAGGGCGTAGAACCCAACCAAAGGGGCGTTCGGGGTTGGCCAGCACTTCGATTCCCCTGAAGTCGCTGGTCTCGACAATGTGGAAATGGCGTTCGGGTAGCCAATCACCCCATACCTTGTACCAGTTATTGCCGTTACTGTCAGTGACAACTTCTTCGGCCGGTCCATAGAAGATGCCGACTTCTGGCTGCCATATACGATTCCCAGCAGGCGCATCGTAAAAACGGGCATAATCCTCGATCCAGCCATAGATAGTATCGTCGAGGAAACTGTCTTCCCGTAGTTCAGGTACACGGAAGATATCGCTCGTTGCCTCGGCCGGCTTTAGTGTGGAGCGTGGCGCCGGCAACGAGTGTTGCTTGCAGTTGTTAGCGTAAAGAGGGAAACAGAAACCGGCGTGCGCAGAGCGAACGCCGGTAAAAAACAGTAAGCCAAATAGGAGTAGTACAGCCACAGGGTAGGTTCGGTTCATTGGTTTCTTCTATGTCTTGCCGAGCCGGTTGCTCGGGCTGGTACCAGTAAGGATTCAGATACGGAAGGACAAACTGTACCCTAAATTGGCGACTTTATCAACGGTTTTCTGATAAGTTGTTTTAGGCGCCGCGTAAAAGAATCCCCAGACCGAAGATAACCAGCAGGACAGGCCAGAACGTACCCCAGCTAAGACCCAAGAGGAAGATCAGGGCCACGGCGCCGATCAACGCGCCGCCAACTAAGGCCCTGCGCGCTCCGTCAGTCCAGGTGCCGGCCTGACGGTACTCCTGCCATGCGCAGTTGAGCTTGATAAAGGCGGGAATCAGAATGAAAATGGCCCACCAGTTGTTGATCAATCTCATATCGAAGACGTTGCTGAATAGGAAGAGGGTGCCCACGACAATCAGGACTATGCCCGCGATCCAGCCGTCGCGCCCCCTCCCCTGAGTGGCCTGCTTTTCCTCTTCTTTCAGTTCATGAATGTGTTCGCTCATTTCCAAAGACCTCCACTTTAACTAAACGTTCCTTTAACTCACCTCTCTATACGGAATTAACTTTTTATTGGTTGCAATCGGATTTTCTGCCCCTAATGGAGTAGGAAAAAGTGCGCTTGCCCAGTTGTAAATAGTTCACTATAGTAAACGATAGTTTGCTATAGTGAACTTAGGAGAGAGATGGATTATTCCAAGCAAGTGCCGGCTGCGGACCGAACTCTGAATATCCTGGAAGCACTGAGTGCTGAGCCAGAAGGGCTGACGGCGGGTGACCTGATGGACCGCCTGGACCTGTCGCGCAGCTCACTCTTTGCCCTGTTGAATACGCTCAAAGCGCGCCATTACGTAGAGCAAGTTGACAGCCGCGGCGCGTACCAGCTAGGCCCAGCGCTGTGGGCTTTGGTGCCGGGGCGCCCTGAGGGGCTGGGGGCGCTGGTGAAAGCGTTTTTAAGTGATCGGGAACTGCAAGAGGTGTCGGAGACGGTGACGCTTTTCTGGCTGGACCGCAGCGAGGTGGTTGTGCTGGCGCAGCGCGAAGGGGAGCACCAGGTGCGAGCCGTCTTTCGCCCCGGCGAGCGCTATGCGGCGAGGGAATCGGCAGCGGGAGCGGTTTTGCTGGCCGGCCTGGGTCCCAATGCGGGATCCAGCGCCAGACTTCTGGACAGTATCAGTGAAGGAAATTTCTCTACCATTCGGCGGCAGGGGCTGGCCCAATGCCAGGGGGATGAAACGGTAGATATTGCCTGCCCGGTATGCGCCGATGGCGTGCAGCCGGTGGCAGCGGTGCAGGTTAGCATTCCACGGTTCCGATTTGATGAGGAAGTGGAGGCGTTGCTGACGCAGCAGCTAAGACAACTGGCAGCGCGCCTCTCGTTCACGCTTGGCGCGGCTGTTTATCAGCCCTACGGCTGGGCGGCGGGCGAGCCTCTGGGACCGAACCGGCCGCTCAGCAATGATGAGGTAGCGCAATTCCTGGAGGGGCCGTGGAATGCGCGGTTGGCCTGTGTGCGACAGGACGGCACGCCACACGTGCTGCCCTTGTGGTACGAGTGGGACGGCGAACAGGTCTGGCTCGTTGCTTCCCCCGGAGCGCAATGGAAAGAGTATGTCACCGCGGGGGCGGCAGAGTCGAGCCGCGTTTCGCTTACGATTGACGAACCCTGGCCACCCTTGCGCCGGGCGTTCATTGTGGGCGAGGCGCAGATTGTGCCGGCCTCTGAGACGCCGGGCGGCCTGCAGGGGCTGCGGCAACGGCTGGCGGTCCGCTATCTGGGGCGAGGCGCTGACAATCGGCCCGAGCTGCGGGAGACGGAAGGCTGGGAAGTGGTGCGCATCAGGCCACTGCGGTTGAGCGGGTGGCAAGGATTGGGACGCGCATGACGTGGCAAGCCAATTCTTCTAGGGGGTTGGCCCTCGATGTGCGCCAGGTCTGGCATTCGTTTCCGGCGCAGCCACAGCCGTTGCTGGCTCTGAAAGATATTTCGCTGCGCGTGCAGCCGGGGCAGTTTGTGAGCCTGGTAGGGGCCAGCGGCTGTGGCAAATCGACTCTGTTGCGACTGTTAGCCGGCCTGCTGCAGCCCAGCGCCGGTGAACTATTACTTGATGGGCAGTCCCCGGCGGTGATGCGCGCTGAAAAGCAGATTAGCTGGATGTCCCAGCAGGCGGCGCTGCTGCCCTGGCGCACCGTGCTGGAAAATGTGACGCTGCCCTTACGCATTAACCCGCGGCAGGAACGAGCGGCCGTTGCAAAGCCTGAAGCGTTGCTGGCTCTGGTGAATCTGGCCGAGTTCAGAGACGTTTATCCCCATACGCTTTCCGGCGGTATGCAGCAGCGGGTGGCGCTGGCCCGTGCGCTGGCCACGGGAGCGGCGCTGTGGCTGATGGATGAACCATTTGCAGCGCTGGATGAGCTGACGCGAGAGACGCTGGCGCAGGAGCTGTTGGCTATCTGGCGTCGCTTCTCGCCCACGGTGGTGTGGGTGACGCACAATTTGCACGAAGCGATCCGGTTGTCAGATAGAGTGGTGGTGATGACGCCGCGCCCGGGCGCTATTGCCGGTGAGGTTATGGTTGATTTGCCACATCCTCGCGACGATACCAGCTCCGCATTTCAGGAGAAGCTACGCCAGGCGCGGGCGCTGCTACACCAGGAGCCGATAACGCTATGAGCCGTGAACTGAAACTGTTTCGAATGGGAAGTGCGCAACGAGTAGACGCCAGAGCGCGGCGTCAGGCAGCCGGTCGCGGCACCAGGAGCGGGGGAGCTGCGGGTACGGGTCTGCTGATCATCATCGCGGCTCTCTTGCTGTGGGAAGCGGCCGTGCGTCTGACGGGCACGCCTGTCTATTTGCTCCCGGCCCCGACGGCTGTCTTGTCCTATCTGAGCAACAACTTGCCCGACCTGCTACAGGCCGGCGGTTTGACGCTGTTGGAGGCGCTGGCCGGGCTGGCGCTGGGAACGACGGTAGGCGTGACACTGGCTGTTGTGATCAATTTCTGGAACCAGATGGAACAGGGGGTTATGTCGCTGGCGATTCTGATTAAGTCGACACCGATTATCGCTGTGGCGCCGATTCTGACCATCTGGCTGGGCTTTGGGCCGGGACCAAAGGTGATTATCACAGCATTGCTGACCTTTTTCCCGGTGCTGATTAACACATTAAGCGGCTTCCGCTCCACAGACCGGGCCATTCTGGAGTGGATGCGTTCGCTGGATGCCACACCGCGTGAAATCTTTGTTTACGGGCGATGGCCTGCAGCCCGGCCGCACCTGTTCGCCGCTCTGCGCCTGGTGGCGCCGCTCTCGCTTATTGGCGCTGTGGTGGCCGAATGGACAGGGGCTTCTGGGGGCCTGGGTCGCATGATGTGGATGGCGTACACCAATCTGAATATGCCCTCCCTGTTCGCCGCTGTCTTTGTTCTCACCTTGCTCAGTACGTCGCTATATCAGGTGGTGGTGTGGATTGAGGGGCGGATGTTGTT
Organism: uncultured Ardenticatenaceae bacterium; assembly: GCA_964602995.1. Taxonomy (GTDB): domain Bacteria; phylum Chloroflexota; class Anaerolineae; order Promineifilales; family Promineifilaceae; genus JAAYYY01. The sequence continues at coordinate 29,935 of CAZRTM010000027.1, read as the reverse complement.
TTGGGAATGAGTGGTTAGCGGTCAGCCGTCAGCTGACGGCTGACCGCTGATAGCTGATAGCTGACTGATTACTGGAGTAATATGAGACGTTTCTTGCTTTTAGTTGTTCTTTTGTTGCTTGTGGCTTGCCAGGGGGGGGCGCCGGAATCGACGGAGAGGATGTCGATGACGTTTATGCCGGGGTTTCAGGCGCAGGCAAATTTACCGTTTGTGGGGGCGTATGTGGCGCAGGAGAAGGGGTATTTTGCCGAGGAAGGGCTGGAGGTGACGATCCAGCACTCTGCAGGCGGCGGGCAACACATGCAGTTATTGGCGGCCGGTGAGGTGCAGGTGACGACGCTGGATGCAGGTGTGTTGCTGCAGCGCCGCGTGGAGCCGGGGTTGCCGTTGGTTTCGATTGGGCTGATTGGGCAACGTGGGCAACAGGCTTATGTGGCCCTGGCCGATTCAGGCATTGAAACGCCGGAGGATTGGGTTGGGCGAACGGTAGGTTATAAAGGGACGCCGCCGCCAGATGTGTACGCTATTCTGGAGACGGTGGGCCTGGACGTCAGCGATGTGGATCTGGTCAATGTCGGTTTTGATCCGCGCGTGCTGACGGAAGGGGTTGTGGATGTCTATCCCGTGTTCAAATCTAATGAGCCGAATCTCATCCGGGGTTGGGGGTATGAGCTGAACATGTGGGATGCGGCGGACTACGGCGTGCCCACACTGGGGTTGGCCTACGTGACAACGGAGGAACTGGTGGAGAGCGAGCCGGAGGTGCTATGGGCGTTTATGAGGGCCGTGATGCGGGGGATTGCGTACGCGGAGGACAATCGGGAAGAAGCGGTGGAGATTGTGCTGCAGTACACTGGAGATGACGCTGACCCGCAGCATATGCGCTTTATGCTGGATACGGAGTTTGAGGATTATCACTCGCCGGTGACGGAAGCGAACGGAGCTGGTTGGCAGACCACTGAGCAGTGGCAGGCGCTGGCCGACCTGTTGACGGTGTATGGCATTTTGGCAGAGTCAATAGACGGCAGCGACGCATTTACGAACCGCTTCTTGCCGGAGCAGTAGCTTATAACTCCAGGTCGTCGCTCAGGTAGATCTCGCCCTGCAGCACACGCTCTACCGCTTCCAGGATGGCCAGTGGGTTGTCTTTGGCCAGGTATCCCCGCGCTCCGGCCTCCAGGGCGCGTTGTATGTAGCGGGATTCGCGATGACCGGAGAGCATCAGGCAGGGAAGCTGTGGATATTTCTCTTTTAGGGCGGCGACCAGCTCAATGCCGCTCATGTCTGGGAGGGAAACATCGACCATGACCAGATCAGGCATGTAGGGTGGAACATGATCCTGGGCGCCGGCCAGGTAGCGTAACGCGGCCTCGGCTGAGTCGGCAACGGCCTGAATCTGTAGATCAGAACGTTGTTCCAGGAAACGGGTGATGGTGCGGGCGATCAGCGCATGATCTTCAACGAATAAAACAGTAGTCATCTACGTTATCGAGGAGCAATAATCGTGGTACGGGTACCTTGCCCGGGTGTTGATTCAATTTCCATTCGCCCTCCGACCATCTGCAACCGCCTGCCGATTGTGCTCAATCCATGCATCCGTTGGTGGTTGCCCAAAACAGAAGTACTGTCAAAGCCTGCGCCGAAGTCCTGAACCTGGATGTGAATATCATCATCCACATGCTCCAGAATGACCACTGCGGAAGAGGTGCCGGCGTGCTTGACCACATTGAATAACAGTTCGCGCACTGCCTGGAACAAGAGAACCCGTAAGCCATCGTCGTCAATTCGGAAGGAGCCTTGTTGTGCGCCACCTTCCGTCCCGGCCTGCACTTCTACCTTGATCCCGTATTGCTCCTGCATCTGGTGCGCCAGCCAGGTAAGCGCCTCAGTCATCCCTTCATCGTGCAGGATCGGCGGGCTAAGGTCAATGCTAAGGCGACGAGTGAGTTCTACTGACTGCTGAAGGCTGTCCTTCATCTCCGACAGTTCTCTGAACGCAGCTTCGCTGTCTTCTTCTTCCAGGGCGGACTCCAGCGAGACCAGTATAAATTGAAGTGCATAGAGCCGTTGTTGGAGGTCATCATGCAAGACCTGAGAGATACGGTGCCGTTCCGCCTGTTCGGCCATTGTTAGCGCCGAGGCCAGCTCATGTAGGGCGCGGGTGCGCTCCTGAACCTTTTTCTCCAGCTCTGCGGCCTGATTCTCTTGTTCTTTCAGGTGTTCGCGCACCTGATACTGCCTGCGCCTGGCCCTCATCGAGGCATTCATTACACTAACCAGGGTGGAAGAGACGACAGGGCGGCGCAAAATGGTTACGTTGCGGCCTGGGAGAATGGTCTGCAATTCTATCGCCGGCTTTGGCTGCGGCAGCAAGGCTGAGAGGAGAAGGGTCACGGGCAGATCTGACCAGGGCGGCTGGGTATCCAGAAACTGTAGTAGCAACTCACGATTTCTGCCAGTCAGCGCCTCTTCTGTCACCAACAGCGCTCCGGCGCTGGAAGCCAGCTTGTTTAGTAACTCGCTCATGTCCCGGCAAGGATGGCAGCTAAATCCAGCGCCTGCCAATGTGCGGCAGGCTAACTCGGCATCTCTGCCCAGGGGCGCCAGGACCAAAACCGTCTCTTCCAATACCCTCTTAGCTCCTGTCAGTATCGGATTCCCCCACATCCAGCAGGGACTGGACATTACCCTCGTACACTGGGTTGCCGGTCAGCACGCCGCGGAATTTGGTTAATGGCTCGCCAATTCGCACGCCGCCGGCCCTTATCTGCACTTCGCGGATCGTCTTCTCGTGCTCCCCATGGCGCTTCTTTACGACAGAGATGGCCTGACGCAGGGTACCGTTGGCCTCAAAGTGACGCATCAGTAAGACGGTGTCTGCCAGGTAACTCATATCCAGATTCTGTTCAATTCCCTGAGCAAGCAGACCGTGATGGGTGACGATAAGGATAGAAAGAACGCCGTGATGGCTGAGGAAGTTAAGCAGGTCATGCATCTGGTTCATCAGCTCAGTTTCTTCCTGCACAGCTCGTTGGTAACCGGTCAGGCTATCGATGACCAGCAAACGCACCCCATGTGTCTTAACCAGGTCTCGAATGTAATAGGCAAACTCGCCTGCTGAGATTTCACCTGTTTCCACCTGGCGCACCAATAGTTTTCCGTTTTCGACGAACGGTTTTAAAGGGACGCCAAGGTCGTTTGAGCGCTTATACAACGTTTCAGGGCGCTCGTCGAAGATGAACATTGCCGACGGAATTCCCTGCTGTAGGGCTGAGTACAGGTATAGGCCAGCGATGGAGCTTTTCCCTGTACCTGAAGCGCCGAGAATGAGGGAGGATGTTCCCATCTCTAGTCCGCCCCCAAGCAATCTGTCTAGCTCGGGCAGCCCACCGGAGAGACGATTCCAGGAGGCATGTTCTTGATGGCTTTCGGTTAACTGTGTGCGTGGAAAAACGGAAATACCTCCCGGCAGGATCCGGTAGTCGTGCCACCCTCCCGAGTAGTGCATACCTCGCAGTTTGCTCACATCAAGCCGTCGCTTTGCAGAGCCATACTCTGGTACTTGACGTTCCAAATAGATGATGCCGTGTACCAGACTATCGAGCACCCGGTCGCCCCATTGCCTGGCCTCACGCTGGGTAAACAATACCGTTGCCTGAATCTCCTGCAGTACGTTGCTCAGAGCCAGGATTTGACGGCGGTAGCGCAGCGGTGCATCAGCCATCAGGCGGATCTCAGTGACCGAGTCGAAAACGACGCGCTCGGGCTGCATTTCGCGCAGCACCTCGATGATCTCGTCTGTCATCTCGTTCAGTTCTACTTCGGCCGTGGGAAAGATAGTCTGCTGCTCTTCCAGTTGTTTTGCTGCGTTCGCTGGCGCCAGCTCATAAATTCTCACTCCCTCCAGCGACCAGCCATGTGAGGCAGCAATGTCGCGCAGGTCCGCCGTCGTCTCACCCAGGGTCACGAGCAGGGCACTTTCCCCGGATCGCGCTCCTTCCATCAGGAATTGCAGGCCCATCGTCGTCTTGCCGGTTCCTGCGTCTCCGTACACCAAATAGGAGTGATGGCGAGGGAGTCCGCCACCCAACACCTCGTCAAGACCTGCAATGCCGGTACTCACGAGTTCAGGGACTGTTTGTTGCGTGACTTTACTCAAGTCGATCTCCAATCCTGCGTATGCTGCTGGTTTGTAGGCCCGAACTTATCCTGCCCCACACCCCGCCACTGATCTGTTTAGGGTTTCCAGTCGCCGCGCTACGGTTGGCAGCCATCCCCCACAGCGCTGACTGCTTGACTCCCGATTATAACTGCGACCTTACTGGCTGCAAGAAGGGGTAACCTCAGGGCAGCAGGGCCAGCAGCGTCAGGAGCAGGGCCACGGCCAATGCCTTGAGTTGAACGGTACGGGCCTGTTTTTGCACCTGAGCCAGCTCGCTCTCGTCCTCAATTTTCTCTACCTTCTCGCCCAGTTGGCGCGACCCGCGCGCCGCCAGACCCACTCAGGTCTTGTCGCGCCATTGGAAGTAGCCGGAGGCAGCAACGAAGAACAAGGGGGCCAGCGCCAGCCGCCACCAACGTGAAATGTCGAGGGCAACTAACATGATGAGGATGGCCAGAGTGACAGCGGCCATGATAACGCCACTTTTCAACCGCTTGCGCCGCTCTTCGTGGCTGATGTTGGGGATGCAGAAATCGTTCATTGATCGGTGAAGCGCATCACTATGAGAGTTAGCAATTTATCAGGCAGCATAGCATTGTTGGGGATGGGATGTCAAAGAAAAACCTCCAGAACGGCCGCGCCATCCCGGAGGTCTCTTTACCTGGCTCTTCAATTGCATTGCCCCTTCATTTGGGAGATGTTTCGTTAGTAGTCGTCGCCCTCCTCACCCGAAAGTGGGGGCGGGGTAACGACCCGTTCTAGCTTTGGCTGGCGTTTGCCACGTACGGGCCACCATTGCCCATTACCGTTCGCTGCGGAATCTCCGTTCTTACGGCTGCTGCGGCTTTCTGGGAAATAGTCGCCAGACCCATCACCAGACCCCAGGCGAGGAGAGGCGCGATTGAGGATGGCGCCCAACACGGTGGCGCCAGCCTGGTTCAGGACGTCGAGCGCTTCGCGCGCCAGTAGGCGGCTGGTGCGGTTGGCGTCAACCACCAGCACCACGCCATTGACCTGATTGGCCAGAATGGCGGCGTCGGCCATGCTTATAACAGGAGGACCGTCAATAATCACGGCATTGGTCCGGGGCAAATTGTCAGCGGCAGCTGAACCGTCCGCCTCCAGGCTCCACTCCATCTCGGCCAGAGCAGTCAGGAGCATTTCGGAGTAAGTGGTGCTCAATAGCTCGGATGGGTTGAGGCCTGCTTCAAACGTGGCCCTTGCTTCCCCGGCATCGGAGTCGAATCTGGTATGAGGCAGGCGGCCGCTGGGCAGCAGGCGCAGGCCGTCGATGCCAGTATCCTGTAGATAGCTCTCGATATCAGGCTCCTGCGCCAGAAGCAGGTTGCTAAGCCCTCGGTCGCCATTTACGCCAAAGATCTTGTGCTGTACCGGGCGTCTCAGGTCAGCATCAACGATGAGCGTTTGCAGACCGGCCTGGGCCATGGAGATGGCCAGGTTAGCGGCGGTGATACTTTTGCCCTCTCCAAACGTGGCGCTGGTCACCAGGATCAGACCAGGGGGTCTGTCGCCGAGGACGAACATCATTTTGCTGCGGATGATGCGGTAGGTCTCGGCCGTGGCCGAGAAGGGGTGCAGGGTGCTGATTAGCTGCTCCTGATAGCGCTTGCCGCGCATGCGGCTCACAGCTCCCAGAGAGGTGACACCGAGCAACTGACCCAGTTCACCGGTGGACTTAATGGTGTCGTCAGCATATTCGTACAGAGCGACTGCACCAAGGGCCAGCATCAGGCCTACGACGCCGCCCAGGAGCGTGTTAATGGTAATTTGGGGCCGGATGGGGTTGAGGTCGGCCTGGGCTGTACCAATGGGGGACACATAGTTCGTGCCTTGCCCTCCAACCTGGTCGTTTTCTAGCAGATTGAGCAACTGCAAATAGTTGTTCTCCCAGCCGCTTATCAGGCTTTCCAGGCCGTCGATCTCATTTTGCAGATTCCTGATTTCAGAGACAGCGGTGGCCTCTGCCATTGCCTCTTCCAGAGATTCGACACGCCGCTGGCCGTTCTCGATGCGGATTTGCAGACTGACCAATCGCTCTTCCAGGAATTGTGACGTTTCGCTGCCGCTGGTTGGCGTGCTGGCCTCTGGGTCTGTTGCGGCTGTCTCATCAAGCGCCTCGGTGGCGGTCAGTAGCATGAGCTGCCGGGCGACCTCGTCGGCAATTGAGCGCGCGTCGGCCGGAGAGCCAGCTTCTACAGTTACTTCCAGCAACTGGGTTCCGGCGATTGGCGTAATGCGCACCAGGTCGCGCAGAGCTTGCCACGTCATGTTTAGCTCAAGGGCTTCGACCGTTCTTTGTAGAACCGGCTGGCGTTCTCCTATTTCGGCGTAGGTGGCAGCCAGTTGCTCGCCAATCTGGATGTCACGGGTATCGATGCGGGCGGCCTGGATTGGTTGGCCGACGATCAGGGTGATGCTGGCGCGGTAGATCGGCGATAATTGACGGCTGATGCCGTAGCCGAGGAGGGCGCCAAGTACGGCGCCCAGGACCAGAATGGGCCAGCGCTTGCGCAGAATAGATACGATCTGACGTAGTTCAATGAACTCATTCATGGGACGCTTCCTTCTTTTGCTCTAGCAGAATCAGCTCCTCCGCATGTTTGAGCCGGCCACACAGAGCCGGTTGTTCCCTTACGGTTGGGGTTGAGATCGTCGAATGAGCGGTATGTGTAGCTGAACCGCCGGTTCCGGCGGCCCGGGGCTGGCAGTGGCCACCGGTGTACTTGTGCTGGTAGGTGTCGGTGCGCCGACCGTTGCGGTTGGCGTGGAAGTTGGCGTAGCTGTTGGCGGCGACTGCGTGGCGGAAGGTGTTATAGTGGGCTGCTGTGAAGACGAGTAGGGTGGAATGTTTATCTCGTATAGCTCACCGTCGTTTTCGTTTGGGTTGCTGTCATTGTCAACCATACGATCGACGATGTACAGGCTGTTGCCTGTCTGCCCACCTATGCCGGATGAGGGTCCATAGGCCAGACCAGCCGGGCTTCTGGCTCCGATGGATGAGATGTCGATATAGCGGATGAGGGCGCCGTCGGTGTAGGTCTCGGCGATGAGGTCGTTGTCGTTGGCCATGATGTAGAGGTGACCATTGTCGGGGTTGTACTCGATACCGGCCGGATCATCGATGCCATAGTGGCTTACGTCAAAGTGGTTAACCAGGTGGTCGTCGCCGCTCGTCTGGCCGCCATCCTCAGGTCGCAGGCCGTCAAAAAGTCCGTTCGGGCCGGGAGAAAGCTCATATACTTCCTCGTTCACGCCATCGACAATGAAGAGGTGGCCCTGCACGGGATCATATGTGATCCCTTCGGGATCGAGGCTGCCAAATTGGGCGCTGGGGGAGAAGGTGACGCTGGCGCTGCCGAGGCCATAGAGGCCATCGTCGCCGGGGCGCACGTGGTAAATGCCACGTATGCCGGTGTCGTCACTGAAGAAGTAGTCGCCGTTGAGGGGATTATGGGCGACGCCGGTCGGCTCATCGGAGAAGGAGAGTGTGTTGAGGGTGCCCAGGAGCGTTCCATCGAGATCCACTTCAAAGAGATTGACGCCGGCGAAAATATTCATCTCGTTGACTTCGCTATCGCTGATCAGCAGTGATTTCCTCTGCGGTATGTAGGCGATGCCTGCCGGGTCAGGGCTGGGTGGTGAGAAATGATAGGTATGCGTCGTTTTCGCCAGAGTAGCAGGGTCAATATCGACGCCGGGCACCGGTTCGCCTGCAGGCTTCAGGGTAAGCTCGACAATGGCGTTTGTGGCAAAAGATGAGCCTGGCTCAACGGCGTTTACGCTTATCAGGTAGAAGTTTACCGTATCTGGATGGTCGGTCAGGTCGCTGCTGGGTGCTATGACCAGTGAGCGGGGGTTGGTGAGACCGGCGCTGGCGGCAATTTCGTAGGTTGCCGTCAGGCGTCCCGCTTCGTCAAGCTCGGCCAGCTCGTGGCCGCCGGGGTTGAGTATATAGAACCGTCGCGAATGGGGGTCAAAGGCCAGGGCGCCACTCTCGCTGGCCGTCTCGGCGACAACGCCCAGGGCCGGAGGCAGCTCTATTCTGGTCACTGGCTGTGCAGAAGCAGCCCCGGTTGCTGTGCCTGAGAACGCGTCGGGCGCGAAGCCTACGAGCTGGTTGCTGCCGCGATCCAGGAAATAAAGGCTTCCCCCGGATGCGGAGGCGGCGTCTGGCACGAAGGCGATGCCGCCTATGCTGGTGAGATTGAGATGGGCGAGTGAGTGGCGTGTGACAGTGGCGTCGCTGCCGCAACCGGTTTCAATCAGTTCCGGGGTGCGCCCATCAGCGTGGCCGCGGTCTAAGATGAGCAGCCGTTGCCGCTGCGGATCATAGGTTACGCCGCCGGCATCGACCACCCCCAACTCGACCGCGGCGCTGTGGGCCGGGCCGTAAATGTCCACGCTGACCACACGTAGCCCCTCTTCGGTTCCGGAGCCGGCGTCGAGGACGCAGAAGTGCCCGCCCGGCTCCCGCTGCTCATCCTGCCATGAAGCGCCAGATGGTGATGCGGGCCAAAGGGCCAGGGCGATTGGGTTTGACAGGCCTGCATCATTGTTATCGAACGTTCGCTCCAGCCGCAGGAGCCTGTTTTGCCTGGGTAGCAACGGCATTGCTGCCCCGCTGACTCCGTAGCCCAACAGCGCTGTAAAGAGTGCGGTGACTGCTATGGTGAAAGAGATCGCGTAGCGCTGTCTTCTGTTACGACCCCTGACACGGCGATGTGTGGGATGTGTAAACGGTTGCAACATGAGGGTCTCCTTTGTTTCTTTGTTAGCTAATAGTGGTCAGCGGTCAGCGGCTGACGGCTCACATGCCTTTGAGCCGGGCTACGACGGCTACGGTGCGGTAGAGGATGTAAAGGTCTAGCCATAGGGACCAATAACGGATGTAGTAGAAGTCATACTGCAACTTAAGTAAGGCATCGTCTGTGCTGTTGCCGTAGTCGTAATGAACCTGGGCCCAGCCGGTAATACCCGGCTTGACCATCAGGCGGACGCCATAAAAAGGAATTTCCTCCTTTAACTCGCTTACGAATTCAGGGCGCTCGGGGCGTGGCCCTACCAGGCTCATCTCGCCGCGCAGGACGTTGATAATCTGGGGCATTTCATCCAGGCGCGCCTTGCGCAGGAAACGGCCGACCCGTGTGATGCGCGGGTCGTTCTCGGTGGCCCAGCGCGCCTGCCCGTCTTTTTCTGCATCCTCATACATGGTGCGGAACTTGACGATGGTAAAGGGCTTGTTGCCGCGGCCGAGGCGGACCTGGCGGTAGAAAACGGGGCCTTTAGAATCGAGACGAATGGCAATGGCCAGCGGCAGCAAGAACAGGAGCAATAGGGGCGAGGCGGCGACGACGACGATCAGATCTAAGGCCCGTTTGCTCACCTGCTGCAGGCGGTCGAAGATGGGCCGGTCTTGCATGGCGTGCATAGCCCAGCCGGGGTCAATGCATTCGATGGGGAACTGGCGATAGAGTCTGCTATAGAGGTCTGGCATCCAGGTAACGCGCACGCCCTGCGCCTGGCAGTCTACCAGGCGTGTAAAAAGCTCCTGGTCAAGCTGGCGTTCCATGGCTACCACCACTTCGTGAATACCCAGCCGCCTGGTAAGTGCCGGCAGCTCTGCTTCTGAGCCAAGGAGCGGCAGCTCACCTGTAGGTCCTGACATCGGGTCTGACAGCAGCCCTGCGGCTGTGCTGTAGCCCGCGTCGTTGCCATCCACATAGCCTATCACCTTGCACTTGATACCTGGACTCTGGCGCAACCTGTCCTGGGTGAGGGCGTCGGCGATGATGCGGCCCGGTTTGCCGGTGCCCACGATCAGGACTCGATGGTGGAAGGGAGGCCGGTCGAAGGAAAAGGTATAGGCGCGCCGCCAGACGGCAATCATTGTCAGGGTTGGAACCACGTAGTAGAAAAGTTGCAGTGGATCTGGCAGCGGGGCCACCATGCTCCAGCCGTGGAGATTTCCCACTTGGAGGGCCATGACCCGTAAGAGGAAGTAAGCCAGCATGAAGGCCAGCAGGTTGATGAATCCGGTAATGGCCAGGCGAACCAGGGTTTGAGGATAGTTGGTGGATGAGGGAATGTCGTAGAGGTCGTTTAACCAGGCCATCAACCACCAGCCACCCATGAGCAGTGGTATCCAGTGCCAGTGGGTCCGAATCAGGCGCAAACTGTCGCCAAAGCTCTCCAACCCGCCATCAAATGCTGGCCCCTCGGTCAGAGCCATGGCGCCCCAGATGGCGACGAGGATGAGCAGTGAGTCGACAATGATGAGCAAGAATCTGCGTTCGGACAGCCGGAAGTCAAAACCCAGCCCCTGGCTCAACGCCGAAAGCGGCATAGGCGCGGTCGCCTGGTGAACAGCACCGGGTTCCGCCAGTTGTGGAGGTCTCTCTTGGTCGCTGTACATTGTCTCCCCTTTGGTTAATAGTGGTCAGCAGTCAGGTGTCAGCCGTCAGCTGACGGCTGACACCTGACTGCTGATAGCTGAAAGCTAGAAGCCTATTGCCGGAATGGGTTGCGGTTTCGTAGGTTGCGTAGCAACTCTAGATCTGCTTCCCGGCCACGGATGGCTGCTTCAGGCATTGTGGAGATGGCCTCGATCCTGAAGCGGTGTCTGGCGCGGAAGAGGAGGGAGTAGCCCAGTTTGTGGGTGCGGTTCTCCATCTGATCGGCCAGGAGGTGAATGAGGTAAGAGAGGGTGGCGACGATGGCAACGGGGTTGCCGCTGAGCAGCGCCGCGCCACCGCCCAAAATGGCATATTCGTACCCGTGCAGTGGGAGAATCAGGCGATGCTCTCCCGTCTGGTTAAAGTAGAGATAGTCGGCTATGTGGTCTACATCGGGTAAGGTGCCTGCCAACAGGGCCGCGGCGCCGGTCAGCGGTAGAGTTGTGAGTGGGCTGCCAGTCGCCCACCAACCTACTGCTCCGACTGCCACCGAAATGAACGCATGTTTATGCGTAAGCATGGTGGCGCATTATACACCCTCCAGATAGGTGACAAAAGTATCGCGGATCGGTCCAAAGCGAAATTCGCCCAGTAGCGTCTCCAGGCGGCATTCGGTGCGCGCCAGGTTGATGTAGTGGCGAAAGCGGGAAACCAGCGGCGCGCCGGGAACGCGTGGCTGCTCTGGGTCAAACTCCCAGGGGTGGAGGTAAACGATGGCCGGCTGCTTTTCCCTGTGCAACGAGCGGATGGCGTAGCGGGTGACGGCCAGCGGGAAGAGCCGGAAGTAACCACCACCGGCTACAGGCCAGTTCTGACCTACAAGACAGAGGGTGCTGACCGGAAATTCCCACAGGCCACACGCGGTACGGTTGGCGAAGCGGCTGGCGTTGGGTAGCCCATAGCGATCGTGCAGGGAGAGCGGGAAGATGCTGGAATCGTAGCGGAAGCCGTGCTCGCGCAAGACGTCCAAGGCCCAGAGTGAACGGTCGGTGATGGAGAAGGCCGGCGCGCGATAGCCCAGGAGGGAAAGATCGCCGGTGGCGCGGCCAATGGCTGCCAATGAGTCGCAGAGATCTGCGGCGAACTCCTCAGGCGTCTGGCGATAGACCAGCTCGTGCCAGTAACCGTGCGTGGCTATCTCGTGGCCGGCGTCAGCGATTTCGCGCACGAGGTGCGGAAAGCGGTCGGCCACCCAGCCCAGCACGAAGAAGGTGGCAGCGACGTTGTGTTTCTGTAGCAAATGTAGGATGCGGCGCGTGTTGGCGACTACGCGGCTGGGATAACGCTCCCACTCTTCTCGCTTGATTACTTTTTCAAAGGCATGAACCTGGAAATGTTCTTCGACATCAATCGTCAAAGCGTTGGTTATCTGGCCCGCGTCTTGATATAAGCTCATTGCCCTCCCGCTCCTGATGTTGTCAGACTCCGATCCTGGCCCCTTGCTTAAAGGCTCTGTCTTCTGGCTCCCCCAGGCCCAGCTCTTTTTCCAGCTCAGGCAGCTGCGCAGGTTCAGGACGCTCGCCGATGACTTTGGCCGGGATGCCGCCGACGATAACGTTGTTTTGGGTGATAGAGCGGGTGACAATGGCGCCGGCGGCGACAACAACACCGTCGGCAATATGGGTCCCGGCGGTGACGATGCTATGGGAGCCGAGCCAGACGTCGTCGCCGATGATAATCGACTGCTCTTTGCGTTCCTGAAATGTCATCGGCTGCCCTTTGACCATGCTGTGATTGCCGGCAAAGAGGCAGACGGATGGACCCATCAGCAGGTTGTCGCCGAGAATGATCTGTGAGTTCTCGCCGGCCCAGACACAGCAGAGGTGGTTGATGTGTGAGTTTTTGCCGACGAAGACGTTGTGGGCATTGCGGATGGAGGCGGTGGCATGGATGCGGGCGTCGCTGGCAGCATGGATGGTGCTACGCCACACAACCTGTTCGTGGACGAAATAGGCATAGCGGTAAGCAAGCGCGACCAGGAACTTCGGTGAGAAGGTGTAACGGATGACTTCCCAGAGATAGTTGTCCATTTGGGTGCCTGTTTGGTGGATGGATGGTTGGTTTGTTTGTCGGTTGGATGGGTGGCCTATCTAACCAACTAACCCTTGCGGGCGATGACAAAGATGGATGGTCCGAGGGTGGCGCGGCCGTTACTTAGCTTGTGGGCGGCTTCCACCGCGCCGTAGGTGGCCAGCTTAACGGCGGCGATCAGGTGACGGCGTGGATCGAGCGCGCTGGTCCCTGACGCCGGCTTCTCCAGATAAGGGCGTGAATTGACGAAGGTGATGTCATAGTAGCCCAGCCGCTGCAGGAGCAGGGTCAGCGTGTGGGGGTGGAAGACGAAACGGGCCGGCCCGCAGAAAAAGTTTTCTTCACGGCGCAGTAATCGTTGCATGAGCAGGCTGGGTTCAAGCGGTATGAGGTTAGGAGTGCGCAACATCAGTATCCCGCCAGGAGCCAGAGCGTGGTCGACGCCAGTGATGAAAGCGAGCGGATCGGGCAGATGGTGTAGGACCTGGGCGGCGAAAATGGCGTCAAAGGTTTGCCGGGGGAAGAGGGCACTGGAGAACGGCTCGTTGATCAGATCCAGTCCATACTCGCGCTGCGCAACCTGGCAGGCAATAGCCGATGGCTCAACGCCGGTAACCTGCCAGCCGCTTTCACGGCAGATGGCGAGAAAGGTGCCGATACCGCAGCCGATGTCCAGCACGGAGCCACCATCAGGTCGTGGCCTGTCGCGCGTGGCCTGTTGCAGCAACTCGAACGCGTGACGGAAGACAGGTTCGCGCTGCTTGCGCTTCTCAATTTCCTCCTCTGTCCAGAACTCCGTCTCCCAATATTCATCCAACGGCTGCTCTGGACGTGCCTGCTTCTCAGGTCGAAAGGCCACGCGACAGGAGGCGCATTTGAGGTAATAGCCGCGATAGGCGTAACGGCCGTGGCTGGCGCCACAGAGTGGGCAGAGGGTCACGTCTACCTGTGGGAATGTTGTCGCTGAACTCATGAAATTGTCTCCAGTTGCGTGTGATTCGACTGAGTCAAGACGCTTTCGTAAATGTCTGTCATCTGCGCCAAAAGACGCTCGAAGGTAAATTTCTCTTCATAGCGGGCGCGACCGGCGCGCCCCAGACGAAGGCGTAGCTCGGGGTTGGTGATGAGCTGGTGCAGAAGTTCGCGCAGCGTCGTTACATCTCCGGCCGGAACAACGTAGCCAGTGGGGCGGATTCCGGTCTGGGGGTGGCCGGCATCAACGACTGATTCGCGCACGCCGCCCACGTCGCTGGTTACAACGGGCAGACCGGCGCGCATTCCTTCCAAGATGGAGCGCGGAAACCCTTCCCACTTGCTGATGAGCAGGAAAATCTGAGCCTGAGCCAGCCGTTGGGGGATATCGTTGCGGTAGCCCAGGAAGGAAACACGAGACGCGAGGTCCAGATTGTGGACGAGCGCTTCGAGCTGTTGGCGTAGGGGGCCATCGCCAATGAGATCTAGATGCCAGTCCAGTTCTTTCAGGCCGGAGAGGGCGCGCAGGAGCGTGGGCTGGTCTTTCCAGTGTGAGAGGCGGGCGACCATGACCAGGCGTGGTGGTGAAAGCTCGGGCCGGGCGCGCAACGCTCTGTCAACGTCGGGCATGGCATTGTAGATGGTGACCAGCCGTTCGGCAGGCGCCAACCGCTTGCGCAAAGCGGCCTGGCGGTCGGATTCACAGACGGTGATAATGCGCGCTGCCCAGGGCGCTGTGGCGCGCTCAATGGCCCAGAAGCCGAGGGCCTGAAGCGGAGGGCGTCCTTCGGTGAAACCCCAGCCGTGGGCTGTGAATAGAGTGGGGATGCCCAGGGATTGCCCTGCAATGCGACCCAGAAATCCGGCTTTGGTGGAATGGGTAGAAATGATGTCTGGTTGCAACTGTCGCAATGTGTGGCGCAACTGGGCCAGGCCGCGCAGGTCGCGCAGCGGGCCAATAGAGCGGGCCAGGGAAGGCACGATGTAGCAGGGCACGCCCCGGCTCTGTAACTCCTCGGAAAGTGCGCCGTTGCTCCCGGCCAGCACCAGCGGATCATATCCGGCTTTCTGCAATGTGGTTGACAGGTC
>CAZRTM010000027.1:5208-15108 GCA_964602995.1 uncultured Ardenticatenaceae bacterium | reverse complement strand
GAGATGAGGTAGGCGTCGCTTTCCTTGCCCGGCTTGATGCGGTCGCGGTTGCGTTGCCGCGCTGTCTCCAGGGAGACGTTCAGGCGCAGGGCGATGTCGGGTGGCGGTATTTGCTGGTAAAGGCGGTGTTCCAGGCGAGCCAGCGTGTTGTAGAGGCGGCCTGTTATCGAACTCCGCTCGTGCTGTGGTTGCAGGCGTGGGCTATCCATAGTGCCCACGTTGTCCGACGGGTAGCGGTCGCAGAGGACGATGTCGCCTTTGTCTGCAGCGCGCGCCGCACGAAGCAGTAGTTGCCGCCGCTCCCAGGCCAGAGTGACCGCACGTAGGGCATAGATAAGCGAGGCGGTCCTGTTTTTGCGTGTAGTCATCGTGAGCTGTTCTAATGTTTCGTCCGGGTCCGGAGAAATGTGTCCCTCCAGGCGGCTGGTGCGCAAGGAGGAGAGCCGGGTGCGCAGCATAGGCAGCAGCAGATTGAGCGGAGTGGTGAGCAGGGTGGAGGGAGGCTTGCCGGCATGTATTGTTTGTACGGCAAAGGCGCTGCCCAGCCAGCGTCCGGTGTTGGCGACCAGTGTAGATTTGCCGGTGGCTTCGGCGCCCACGAAGGCAATGATGGCGCCGCCGGCCTGCAGCCGTTTGTTCTTGCGGCGTGGGCCGGGCACGAAGCGACGGCGCGCTTCTGCTGTGAAGAAGCGGGCATAGGCTGCCAATCGCCCCAGGGAGCTGTGCCGGGCATAGGGTTTCAGGTTGCGCCGCACCTTGCGAGCGAGAGTCAGGCGTTGGGATAGCGTGGCTTCACTATTTAGCGTCTCCAGGCAACGCTGGAAGAGGGCGGCGTCGATGACCGGCAGATGCTGGTTGAGCAGGGCCAGCGGTCGCGTTATGGGCAGCGTGCTGTCGCCGTTGGTGGTTACAGATGGTTCGTCAGCCAGCAGCCAGCGCACCTCTTGTTGCACCTGGCGGCTCTTCCTGCGCAACAGAAGCAAGTCGGGCAGCGACCCGTACTTTATAAACATGCGCAGAGTAAATGACACCAGTTCAGCCGGCCGGGATGTCAGGCGCAGGGCACCCAGATCGGGCGTGTTGGCTGCTGCGCTGTTTTGTAGCAGCATCTCGTCCAGGGGTAAGAAATGACTCTTCACGAGACTCTCCCCCGTCAGCACGTGGCGGAAGAGATGAACGTGAATGAGTTCACCGCTGGAAGGATCAAGACCGTAGTAGTGGCTGATACCGGGCGTGTCGTGACCCCAGCGGACCGTAGCAGGCTTGAAACCCAGTTGTGATAGAGCGATCAGAGCGCGCGGCAGGGAGTCTGGCTCGATGAGCAGATCCAGATCATAGTCACCGTCGACACCTGCCAACAGCCCCATGTTGCTCTTCCAGTGGCTGTAGCGAACCTCCTCTTGCTCGAACAGCGACGCAAGCCGGGCAATCAGCCCTTTATTCGGCTGGATATTTTCGACAGCCGTTTGTCCGTCCGGCAGCCTGCCTGTTCTCTGGCCATTCACAACCTCTGCGCCTACTCCATCCGTCATACCAATCCCTATTTCCTTCTTTCCCTACCCTCTTCTCCGAGGCCCTTCATCGCTCTCCGTGTCCCTCTGTGTTACGTCCCCTTCGCTGTCACCAGTGACCGCTGCGCATGCCAGGTCACTATCAGCGTGCCCAGGGTGCGGACCAGGTTGCCCAGAATCAGCGCCAGGGCAGCGCCTGTCAGGCCCATACTGGGGATGAGCAAGAAGCAAGCCAGCGCTACGGTGCCCGTGGTTAGAATCTGCAGCGGTAGCTGGACGCTGAAGTAGCGAGCCGCGGTGATGACAAAGAGCAGCATGGTGGCGACGTAATCGATGCCCGCGGCGAGCATGACCAGCGCGAAGAGGCCCGGCAGGGCATATTCGGGGCCATAGAAGAGGGTCAGGATCAGCCGGCCGGCAACCAGGGCCACCAGCACTCCTCCGGCGCCCAGAAGCAGGCCGATAGCGCCCAGGCGCCACGACAGCTTGAGAAAGGCGCGAGCGTTGTTGGCCGTGTAATATTTGGCGAGGCGGGGGCTGGCAGAGCGCCCCAGCGCCTGCACCACAGTGGGCGCTGCTTTTTGAAAGGCGGAGATGGCAGCGAAGAGACCCAGATAATAGGCGCCCATCTGCGCTTCGATGAAATAACGCGGAATGTTGGAGTTGAAGGAGATGAGCATGGTCACGAAGCCCAGGGGCAGTGTCAGCTTCGTCAGGCGCAGCAAGGTCGCGCGGTCAAAGCGGGGGCTGGGGAATGGGTCGGGGATGAGGCCCGCGCGGCGCGTGACCTGTGAGTTCATCGTTAGCGAGGCGTTGCGGATGTCGTAGGTGACCATGATCAGAACCCGGGCCGCCGCCAGACCGATGACGCCCCAGAAAACGGAGCCGGTCAGATAGAAGCCCAGGGCCAGGCCCACCAGAGAGAACGGCCCTTTGATCATCAGCGATTTGGCGATGCGATCCAGCCGTTCCTGTTGCATGAAGAGGCCGTAGAAGGCATCGCTGATGGCTTCGCTGGCTTTGGAACCGGCGGTAGCCAGAATGACCAGCGCCGTCTCACGCTGGAAGTTGGAGACCAGGACAATGGCGGCAACCGTGAGCACAGCGAGCAGGGTGGTGATCAGACGCAAGCCAAAGTAGTCGCCGAAAAGGTACTCTTGCTCTGTGTCCGTGGCCTGCACGTCGCGCAGGCGCAGGGTGGCGAACATGAATATGGGGGCCGTGGTGGCCAATCCCAGGGCGAACTGCCCCACATGTTCCGGCGAGCCGAGGCGGGCCAGCACGGCAGTCATCAAGAACCAGGCGACAGCGTTGACCATGTTGCCGGCAAAGGTCCAGGAGAAGTTGGCGCGCAGACTCAGACCGCGCGTAAGGGCTGGGTTGTAGGGAGGAGTGCTCATGAACCACCGAGTGAGTAACCGGAACTCTGTTCGTTGAGACGGCTTGTGGCCGGTTGTGCGCCGGTGCGGTAGCGTGCGATTTCTGGCGGCACTTCATAGCCGTGCCGCTCCATTTCGTCCTCAAGCTCGGGCAGAAGGCGCGCCAGAACGCGCGGGTCGAAACGACGCCATTTCTCCTGGCGGTCGGGCTTGACCCAATCTTCGGCAAAGCGCACCATAGCCGGTGTGACATCTACGCCACAGTGAGCAGCGATACGCTCGATGTTGGCGAGGGGATCGGTTACGAAATCTTCGTAGCGCAGGCGCAGGACGCGGCCGGGTTCAAATTGGGCCAGGGCGATTTCCGCTTTGCGCGAACAGACGGCCCACTGGCGAGCGATAACGGTCAAGAGATCGTGCTGTTTCAAATCCTCGTTCATGCCCCGGTAGCGCGGTCCCCAAATAGCCTGATATTTACGGCCCAGAATGTGCTTGTCGAAGTATTGGCGGATGAAGCGGCCTGCATAATAGTGGAGCTGAGTCACGGGGGTTGAGCGCAGGCGACGGCGGATACCTTTGCCAGAGAGCGTTCTCTGCCATTTGAACTCGACGGAGCTGATGAAAGAGAAGGGGTTGCGCACAATAAAGATGTAGGTGGCCTCGGGGAAGATGGCTCGCACATAGGGGATTTTGAGGATGTTGGCCGGGGTCTTCTCCAGGACGCGACACACCCGACCGGGGGGGTCGCCTACGGGGCTGTGCTGTTGCTGGTAGGCCAGGAAGCGATCGCGGATGTACGCTTTGACGTGGTCGGTGGCGTCGCTTTCATCGAATTCATCATGCTCCCGTCGCGGATCGGCATAGAGCCACAGGGTGCGCGGCTCGTACCAATCCACGATGTCAGGGTGCACGGACATTACCTTCTGAACCACAGTAGTGCCCGAGCGGGTGTTGCCCAGAACGATAATCGGCGGCTTCAACTCATCTGGCATAAGCAAACTCCAGGGGTAGGTGTCACCTTATGCGTGAAACGTGACGCCCTTATGGATACGGGTAAGCAGAAAGTTTCAGGCTTAACAGTGGAAGATAGTTGAGACGTTGAGGCAGCATGGGCAGGGCGCCGCGATAGTCGATGTTGGTGGTTTGCGGCCAGTCAAGCCCTTCGTAAGAAGCGCCGGGGGAGGAGACGCGATAATTGGTGGGCCGGTATTGCTCCCACAGCGCCACGGGGTCATCGATCGGGGCCATGGAGGTGGTGGAGCTTTGTGTAGCGCCGGGCAGGTTGAAGCCAGGCTCCACCTGCAGGCCGTGTAGTTCCCAGCCGGTGCCCGAGTGGGACTGGAACTCCTGAAGCGAATAGTAGCGCCCGCCATCGCCGAAGTCGGAGAAGAGGGGCAGGGTTGCCACGCTACTGCGATAGAAGACGTTGCCGTCATAGCGCGAACCGGAGGTGACGTGCTCATTGCGGAAGATGACGCGGCCCACCTCAGATTCGGGTAGGACGTAGAAAATGTTGTTGAGCACAGCCTTTTCGGGATTGCCGGTGACGTTGCTTGGGCCGGCGGCAGACCAGAGGTGGCCATTGTCTTCACGCGTGATCACGGTGTTGTTGTAGAATTTCCACCAACCATGTTTGTCGCCGTTGTCATGGTCGGGGAAGGGGCTGCCAATGGTCCAGACGGGCCAGTTCTGGGCACGGTAATTACCGGGTCGCCCACCGCGATGGTAGGCGGAGTTGTCGATGACGTTGTGGTGTATGTATACAGGTCCTGCCTGGGCGTTGGAGCTGAGAATGGAAATGCCGCCAAAGACGTGCCACAACATGTTGTGGGCCACTTCCACGTTGGAGATTCCCTTAGAGAGATTGATGGCATCGTCCAGGGTGTTGGCGATTATGTTTTCGAAGATGCGGACGCCCGATGAACCCTCGGTCACAGTCACGGCGTCGAAAGCGTTGCGGAAGAGGTTGTGATGGATCTCGAAATCGCGCATGGGACCGGTGATGGCCGTTGATTGGAACTCGGGATAAGCCTCGGTGACGTCAACGCCTCTGTTCTTGACGTCGGTCCAATAGACGTAATGCGGTACGCCGTTGTTAAAGTCGCAGCTGCTGATTTCCCACTTGTAAACGTCAGATATGCTGTCGCGCAGCAACAGAGCGCGGGTACCGTAGTGCATATGACAGTCGCTCAGGGTGATGTGATTGGCGCCGTTGCGGGCGTCGATGAGCGTGTGGGCGTTGGCGAAGGTGAGGTCTTTGAAAGTGATGTAACTGGCGCCATCCAGAGTGAGCAGGGTGACGGCGAAAAAAATGGCCAGGCGGTTCTGGTTGGGGTCTGTGTTGGCGGTGATGGGATCAATAGGATTGCCCGCGGCGTCTTGCATGTCGCCCGGATTGGATACGAGCCGGATGTAGAGGTGGCCATCGGACCGTAATTGGATGCCGGGGCCAACGTAGATAGGCTCCAGCCCATTGAGCGGGCCATAGTTGGTCGACTCCAGGTTCTCGGCCGAGTCATACTCTAACAGTTGGATGCTGACTTGTTCGGGGGTGCTCTGAGGTTGGGCAGGGTCGTCCTCTAGCAACCAGACCCCCACAAATTCGGCGTCAGGATTGAAGGTCTGGCGGCTACGATAAAGCTGAAGCTCAGGGTCGATCAGCTCCCAGCCTGTTTCAGGTGTTTGCGGCGCCTGACGGAAATCGGGTATGCCGCCGTCGATGACTGCCTGTTCGCCGGGATAGGATTGAATGGTGATGGGCGCGTTGGCCGTGCCCCGTAAGGAGAGCGTGAGGTCGCTTTCATAGTAGTGCCCTTCGCGCAGGTGAAGCACATCGCCCGGCAGCAGCTGTGTTATGGCATAACGCAGAGTGCCCCAGGGATTTTCCAGGGATCCATCATTGCTGTCGTTGCCGGTTGGCGATACGTAGAAATCACCAGGTTCATGTCCGGTCGCTGCCCAATCGCTCAGGATGCCGCCCGGCCAGAGTACCATGAGCAGGAGAATGGCGGCGATGGGCAGGAGCGCCCAACGCAGAGGCCTGAGCCGCAGGAGTTTAGCCCACATAGGGAGCTTCTCCGGCCATAAATGGTGTGAGGGTCACTGTAGGGGCATAGAGACGATCATGGCTACGACGGACCAGCCGCAACATTGCCGGGGTTCTCCTTTGATTCACTGAAGCGGGATAGGATGGTTGCATAGGCAGTATCCGTGGCCGAGCCGTCGACGGTAAAGACGCGATTGGCGATGTGTGGCTCCTGAACCAGGGCTTCGAAAACATCGACGGCCTGCCTGATAAAATGCTGCACACCTGGAGCTGGCGCTGGTGGCGCCTGTTCAGAAATGGTCTCCTCGCGCCTGTAGGGTTTGCTACCCGGAATGCGCGAATGTCCTCGCGCCATTGTCCGATGTATCAGGAGTTGTTCCGGCTGGCGCAAATAGATGATGGCATCCGATAGGGGCACCAGCGCGGCAAAGGTAGCGAGATCGGTAGGGGTGGCGCTGACGTTGTTCACATGCACGAACAGGTTGTGAGCTGTTTGCAGTGGCCCTTCGTCGAGCAGCACAATGGTGGCAGCGGAATTAGTGGGCGCACCCGCAGCGCTGCCGTTGTTGTGATGGCGGTGGCGAATGATTTCGTAGAGTCCGATTCTCTTGAGGACGTTGCGAAACAACTGGATTTTCTCAAAGCGCCCCACAGGCAGCCGCAAGAGGATGGTTGCGGCAAAACGGTAAAAGTCGCGGTTATCAGGCCAGGTTGCGAGGGCCGCCAGCAGGCCCAGGAGGTTCAGTGCTCCCTTTCGCAACAAGGGTTGCCTGAGCCAGTGCAGCCGGAACTGGCTCAGTACGAAGTCATCACCCAGCACGAGCCGGGGCTGCCCGTTGTGGTCTGGCGCTGCGAGACCGTTTGCCGCTGCTTTCTGAATGCGCCGGGCCAGCGTCGACTTTCCGGCTCCGGTACAACCGATCAGTTCCAGTTGCATGGTGGAAGGAGGATGGTGGTCACTTTCAGGTTATCGCCCTATCGGCAGCGGGACACTCCGCATTGGCTGTGTAGCGCTCTGTTGGCTGCGGGCGCGGAGGTGCTGGAAGTACAGCGCTTCCTGTACGGAGAGGACGATCCACAGCTCGCGGCTGTGGAAGATCTGGTGCGTGAGCGAGAAGACCAGGGCAGCGATCATGATCACAAGAAAAATGATGAGACCAAGCCCACTGATCGCAGGAGGCCCTGCTCCAGTTGTATAGCGTTCTGAGTCCGTCTTGTGGCGTTGGGCATCGGCCAGAAGGTACAGATTGAGGGCGCGAAGCATGGCCAGCGCGGCAAACAGCCCCAGACCGGCGGTGCTGACCAGTCCCCGTTCTACCAGGAAGGCCAGGAAATCGTTGTGTAACTGATTGCCACCGCCATCGACCACGCGAAAGTTTTCGGGGCCAATGCCCCATAGCAAGGCGCTCCGTTCGGCGAACACGTCAAGGCCGCGCTGCCAGAGGTCAAAGCGCCTGCTCGATGAGCGCTCGGCACGCCCGAATATGATCTGCTCCAAATGGTCCTGATAGCGCTGATTCTGGCTGGTTACAAATAGGAAACCGGTGCCAAGTATGGTGGCGGCGATAACCAGGCTGGCAAAGAGGCGGATGATAACGTCGATTTTTCCGCGCAGGACAAGCACGGCAAGCGCTACGAGCGTTCCGGCGGTCAGGGAGAGCATGGAGGCCATGGAGCCTGTGGCAACGATGGTGGTGAGCAGTAGCGCGCCGAGCAAGATGCCTATGTTACGAGAGGGGCGTAATAGAATGAGGGGAACGAAGCCCAGTAGCTGAAAAAGCCCGGCACCGTTGGCGTTGGTGTTGAAGCCGGAGGGCCGGTAGATTTCGTAGTCGGCTCCTCTGCCCAGTAGCTCGGCGCTGACGCGCCAGAATTCTGGCGACACAAATTGGGCCAGAATGACGAGGCCGTGCAAAAAGACGACGGCAGCCCAGACAAGCAGAACGCGGCGGAAATCGCGCGGATTGAGACGTACCAGCACGACAGTCACCGTCACAATCCAGCCGACGACGAACAGTTCCTTGACGATGACGATGATGCCGTTTCGCGGGGCGAGGGCGGCAAAGGTGCTGATAAAGCTGCCCGTAAAGATGAGCCACAGAGGGAGCACGTAGTAGAGGCTGATGGTATGTTTGGCGCGCGGAATGGATAGCCAGATGACCGGCAGACCACCAACGGTCCACAAGTCAACCAGAGTGATGCCAAGCGGCAGGCGCACCGTTTCCACGGGTAGCAGAACGAACATGCCTACCAGCCAGGTTATGTAGATGAGTTGGGTCATGGGCGGTTGTCAGTTGTCAGTAATCGGTAAGCCGGTAATCGGTAGGTCGGTAATCGGTAAGACGGTAATCGGTAAGTCGGTAATCGGTAATCAGTTACTGACTCACATGAGACACGGAACACGGAATACGGATTACGGAATACTGACCTACTGAACACTGACCTACTGAACACAGTCCGTGCTTCCTGAGTCGGTGAAGCTCTGGCCGGCGACGGGGATGAATTGCCACTCGTATCTGGTGGGGTAAAGCGTTAATTTCAGGACGCCGTGGGCAGTATCATTGCGGACCTGGCTGTTGGGAGCGATGCCACTGTCGAAGTCGCTAAGGCCATCGCCACCGGTACCAACAACGAACTGGCGGATGCCGCGGCCTGGCTCGGCGATGCCGGTAGGGGTCTGCTGGGCAAAGCGTTCGTAGTTATGGCGGTGACCGCTAATGACGATATCCGCGCGCGCGGCGTAGAGAGGCTCCCAGAACTCTTGCAGGTCATCGTCGCCACCCTTGGAGCTGAATAGAGGCTCGTGGTGGATGGCCAGAATGCAGGCGCTTGGGTTTGCTGCCAGATCTGCTGCCAACCATTGCCCTTGTAGGGAAGTGGGACCACAGCCGCCGACCCGCGAGCAGTTAGAGTTGAGAACAATGATGTGCCAGCCGCCCAGGTCGTAGCTGTACCAGCCTTCACCTGGTGTGCCGGCCGCGGTACCAAAGTAGCCGAAGTAGCCGCTGGCGCCAGGCGTATCATAGTCGTTATCACCGGGGGCGGGGTGGGTGCGTGCCTTGTGCCGTCCCCAGGTTGGCTCGTAACAGTCGTTGTAGTTGGCTGTTGACCCGTTGGGATTGGCGCTGTCGCCAGCGGTAAAGACAGTGCCCGGGATATTGTCGAGCAATTGGGCAGTCAGTTCATCGCCATTTCTGCTGCAATTGGCGATATCACCGGCGCCAACGAAGACCACGCCGCCAGAACCTGGGGTGCTCGTCGCCGTAGGCGTGTTGGTGGCCGTTGGTGTGTGGGATGGTGTGGGGCTAGGTCCCGTCGTGGCCGTTGCCGTTGGAGATGGGGTGCTGCTTGCGGTAGCCGTCGGCCCGGGAGTTGCGGTGTTCGTTGGCGTTGCCCCAGGGCCTGATACCAATGCCAACGCCAGTTGGGGCGGGAACGTGCGCTCCCTGGAATCAAAGCGTACGCCATCGCTGCTGTCAGCGATGAGCACGAAGTTGTAAGTGCCGTTGCCCGTGACGTGGCTGGTGACATCGTATTCGACCCAATCGTCGCTGCTCATGGCGCCCACGTCGGCGATTATACCGGTGTTGGGCGCGGGGCGGTTGTTCCAGGTGATGCCGGTTTCAGTCCACGTGTTGTCTGTACCATAGACTTCAGGTCCATCCGTTGAGCCGTTGGTTGTGAAGAGGCGCAGCGTAGCATGCTGGACAGTTCCGCTGACGCCGCTGACCTGGAAGCGTAGATAGCTCTGCTCACCGTCGTCAACCGTGAGCCGGGTGTGAGTGCCAAAGTTGGCATTGGGGTTGGACTCGACAACACGCGCATCGGCGATGGCCTGGAACGTGGCGCCGGTGACAGGGGGCGAAGCTGTTGCGGTTGGGGTGTTGGTCGGCGTGTTTGTGGCTGTCGGCGTATTGCTCGGCGTGGGGCTGGGTCCCACCGTGGCCGTTGCCGTTGGCGACGG
>CAZRTM010000027.1:1858-5108 GCA_964602995.1 uncultured Ardenticatenaceae bacterium | reverse complement strand
GCGTATTGCTCGGCGTGGGGCTGGGTCCCACCGTGGCCGTTGCCGTTGGCGACGGCGGGGGACCAGACGAGACGGTCAGCACCAGTTCGGGTGGGAGTGTACGCTCCCTTGAATTGAAGCGCACACCGTCGCTGCTGTCGGCGATGAGCACGAAGTTGTAAGTGCCGTTGCCCGTGACATGGCTGGTGACGTCGTACTCGACCCAGTCATCGCTGCTCATGGCGCTCACGTCGGCGAGTATACCGGTGTTGGGTGCGGGACGATTGTTCCAGGTGATGCCGGTTTCGGTCCAGGTGCTATCGGTGCCGTAGACTTCAGGGCCGTCCGTTGAACCATTGGTGGCAAAGAGGCGCAGTGTAGCATGCTGGACAGTTCCGCTGACGCCGCTGACCTGGAAGCGCAGGTAACTTTCTTCACCCACATCGACGGTAAGGCGTGTCTGGGTGCCGAAATTAGCATTGGGATTAGATTGGACCACACGAGCGTCGGCGATGGTTTGGAAGGTCAGAGCGCTGGCGGGGGGTGTGTTGGTTGGCGTCGGTGTATTGGTTGCCGTGGTCGTGGGTGTTGCTGTGGCGCCTGTGGTTGAGGTAGCCGTTGCTGTAGCCGACGGCGTTGCGGAGGCTGTGGTTGTGGCCGTTGCCGTCGGTCCCTGGGTAGCAGTGGCCGTTGGCGTGCTGGTGGAGCTAGGCGAAGGGGTGGCCGTGGATGATGCTGTGCTGGTTGGAGTAGAGGTTGGGCCTGTTACTAACGCCAGCACCAGCTCGGGCGGAGTTGAACCCTCCCGGGAGTAAGCCGTCATGCCGTCACTACTATCAGGCAGGAGGACGAAGCTAAAGGTTCCATTGCCTGTGATGTAGCTGGAGACATCGTATTCGACCCAGGTGTCAGCGGGCACGGCGCCAACGTTGTCGATGGCGCCTGTTGTGGCTGAGGGACGGTTATTCCAGGTGATGCCGTTCTCGGTCCAGCTGTTGCTGACACCGTAAACCCCTGGTCCATTGGAAGAACCATTGATCGCAAAGAGGCGCAACGTGGCGCTTTGAACGGCGCCGCTCACGCCGCTAACCTCAAAGCGCAGGAAACTTTCCTCTCCGGTGTCTACGGTCAGTCTGCTCTGGGTACCAAAGTTGCTATCGGGGCTGGATTGCAGAACGCGAGCGTCGGCTATGGGCATCAGAGTGAGGCCGGTTGTGACCGGCGTGTTGGTGGGTGTTGGAGAGTTGGTTGGCGTGTTGCTGGGCGTTGGCGTATTGGAGGGAGTAGGCGTGGGGCCTGTTGTGGCCGTGCCGGTGGGTGTTCTGGTTGGTGTATTGGTTGCGGTCGGCCCTGTGGTTGGGCTAGGTGTTGGCGTGTTGGTCGTCTGGCCCAGGGAAAACTCATACAGCATGCCGTCGTTCTCGAGCGGATCGCTGTCATTATCCACGCCACGAGCGACAATGTAAATGTTCAAAGCGCCGGCGTTCTGGCTGCCGGGGCCGAAGGCAAGCCCGGCGG
Source organism: uncultured Ardenticatenaceae bacterium (assembly GCA_964602995.1). Lineage (GTDB taxonomy): Bacteria > Chloroflexota > Anaerolineae > Promineifilales > Promineifilaceae > JAAYYY01. The sequence continues at coordinate 3,611 of CAZRTM010000027.1, read as the reverse complement.
GGTTGCGAATATCGGCCGCCGAGATGTCGTGCGTAGCGACCAAAGCGCCGCTTGTAGTGAATTCGAACAGGGTATCATTAGGCTCGCCAACGGCGAAAATGGTGCCGGTGTTGGGGTTGAAGGCGATGCCTTCCGGATCATCCAGCCCGTGTGTGAGCGTGTCGAAGTTGCTGACCTGGTCATCGCCATTGGGCGGCACCCCGTCGAAGACCCCATTGTTGCCGGGCATGACGCGGTATATTTCGCGGTTAACGCCGTCGATGACGTACAGAACGCCAGAGGTTGGATCGTAAGTCAGGCCCTCGGGGTCCATGCTGCCGAAGGGGGCGGTGCGGACGGTGGTCACGGTATCGTCGCCGGTGTCATAAAGGCCATCTGGACCCGGATCCACCTCGTAGAAGGAGCGGACGCCGGTGTCATCGCTGATGAAGAGGTGACGGTTGTTGGGATTGATGTCGATGCCGACCGGTTCATCGGAAAATGACGTGGTTGTCAGTGTATCGACCAGTGACCCCCCTAAGGACACCTCAAACATGTTGTCCCCGGTAAAGTAGGGAGGCATCTCGTTTACTTCGCCATCAACCGCCATCAGCGTGCCACGATGGGGTATGTAGGCTATGCCGGACGGATCGGGGCTAGGCGGCGAGAATTGGGACATATCTGTGATCCGTACCAGTGAGGCGACAACTGAGGGAGACCCTGCAACGGCCGGGGGCGTGAGCGTGAACTCGCGGACGCTGTCTCCTGGCCCTGCGCCGGCAATGTACAGGTTCAACACACCGGGATCGTCTGTCAGATCAGCGCTGGGAGCGAAAACCATTGCCTGCGGATCCTGCAGGCTAAATGCCACAAAGGGGCGGGCGGCGATGAGCGCGCCACTCTGGGTTAGCTCAACCAGAGTTGCGCCTGACTGCCCGCGGCTGTCCAGGCTTAGCAGATGAACGTGACCTGTTTGGGGATGGACGGTCATGAGCCGTGCAGCCCTAAGGGTATCTGCCACTGAACCGATATCGACGATGGAGATTTCTGCGTCGTCGAAGGAGGCTGACCTTCCAGAGCTGGCGTCGGACCGTGGCAAAGCGCGGATCAGGCGCGGACCATCGCCATCGAGGATGAGGAGGGCGCCACTGTGGGCATCGACTGCCATTGCCAGTGGTTGCTGCACAGCGAACTGGCTAACGTCATGCGCGCTGGTCGCTTCAGCATCTAAGCCGCCATCTCCGTGCTCTGGCACTTCGACCAACCGGGCTGGCTGCTGGCCTGTTGCCGGTTGCAACATAAGCAGACGATTCCCTTGCTGGTCAAAGGCCATAGGCAACGGCTCTTGAGAGAGGATGGCCCCGGTTTCACCCGTCAGGCGCGCTGAAGCTACCACCTGGCTCGATGTCTCAAGCCCGAAGGCGTCAAGTTGGACAAGCTCCAGGCCGGCAGCCTGATGACCGGCCTGGAGATGGAAAGTTTCTGTGTGAAATGAAAATGCCAGCCCGACAGGATGAGCAACGCCTGTGTCTTCCGTCTCCAGCACCCTGACTTCAGTGAGAGGAGAGATATTCTCTTGTGCCTGGCTGGCAGATTGGCGGGGAAATAGAAAGATGGCAAGGAGCCCCAGTATAAGAATCGATGCTATAGCAGGCCTGATTCGCGACCTAGAGTCAGTGACGTCCATATTATCCTCCGTTGCGTGGCGAGTTTGATTAGTTGAAATGTGAGGTGCAGGAGGTCTGCGCAGCGGAAGCCCGCGAAGCGGAGGCCC
>CAZRTM010000027.1:0-1758 GCA_964602995.1 uncultured Ardenticatenaceae bacterium | reverse complement strand
AGCGGAGGCCCCTGAAGCGGAGTGAGCGGGGGCTATGCTGGAAAGCTCCACGCCAGTCACGTCGATACAGTCAGGTTTAAGCGCCAGTTCAAGAACGTGGCCCAAAAGGCCTTCGCTGTGGTCCCAGTAGCTGTCGGCCAGGAAGAGGTGCAGTATATCGGGTGCGTCTGTCAAATCGGCGCTGGGGCCAAAAGCCAGGCCGCGGGGATCGACCAGGTTCAGAGAGGCCAGGTCATAGCTGTTCACAAGCTCGCCCCCTTCAGAAAGCTCGTACAATGTCTGCATTTCGGCGCTGACGGTGAAAAGATGGCCGTTATGAGGGTGGAAGGCGAGTCCGCGCAGATCCGATACTTCCAGAAGCGAGAGGTCAATCTGATTGAGCAGAGCCAACTCATTGTCAAGGTCAACGCTCACGACGCGCAGCTCAGCACTATCCAATATGAAGAGGCGCCTCCCCGCGCTGTCAACGCCTATGCCAGCGGCGCTGTCGAGATTTAAATGGTCGATGTCAGATACAGTGAGGGTGTCGTTATCCGGCAGCCCATCTTCGCCAACAGAAATGCGAGCCAGCTCCTCTTCATCACCGTTGAGAAGGAGCAATTGCCGTGGCCCTTCCGGCTCAGCCGCGCCTTCGTCATAGGCAATGTTCGTAGTGTCGTCAACGGTAAACTCTATTTGCGCCATCCCCACCAGATCTTCGTAGGGCGTGATCACGGAGACCGTCGTTTCCTCATCCGGATCCTGCTCGGGATCAGTGCTGTTTACCAGAGCCAGTTGGTCGAGCTGTAGGGAATAAGCGACGCCAGCGGGATGAGGAACGTCCCACTCGCTTGTGAACAGCGTGCGCACTTCATCCACCGAGCCGCAATGGCGGTCCGGCTCTACATAGGACATTAATGGTTGCGGTGCAGGCAGCAGGCTCTGCTGATATAGGCCGGCCCATAGCACAAGGCTGAGCACAGGCAGCCACATCCACTGTTTTAACTCATGAGCAATAGGCACGTTCCACCCTCCATGAAATTGGGGATAAAAAGGGGTCTTTGCTCACCGGAGCTGCGGCTACAACAGTGAGTTTTGCGGTGTATGGTGATGTATTTGGAGATGAAGTACGTTGAGCTGATTACCTGGTGATCGGGTCACTACCCCGATGGCACGACTCAATGAGTGACGCGATGCCCAGGTTAATCGACCGGCTAGCCAAGACCCTCCCGGGTCTGCGACAGACGCCAGCCTGCGGCGAGCGCAGTTATTAAAGCAACAGATCTAATGGTTGCTATTGGTCAAGAAGCGAGGGGTTGTTGCTGGAAGGTGGATGGCTCCTCGCTCACCAGACTCTTCTTGACTGGTTGGTAATCCCCGCTCGTCTGGCAGCACGCATTTGCAGCCACCGAGACGGTGAAGTAATCAAAAAAACTGATTTTGCTACCCTAAGCTCTGATTACGTCTGCTGACTGAGTTTCTATCCTTCGCCCTTTGCACCCGCGAAATGATAGCGTTCCCCCAACCCATATGGTTGGCTTCGCGGCACCCTGAAATAGCATTCGCCTATCAGTATGCACGAAAAGCACGCAATTTTAACGCCTCGCTTATAATTCATTAATGTTTTGTTTGTGTGGTCGAGAGGGGGCTTACGTCTGAGGGGGCAAATCTGCTCCGAACTTCTCTAGCTCGCCCTCATCCACCTCCAATTCTCGTACCGGATCGCGCCGAAACTGGCTCATATACAGTTCGTAATAGCGGCCTTTGCGTTCTAGTAGC
>CAZRTM010000026.1:13985-39081 GCA_964602995.1 uncultured Ardenticatenaceae bacterium | reverse complement strand
GGCGCCATCCGCAACATGAAGGATCCTACGATATTCGGGGATCCGGACCGCATTGGCAGCCCCAACTACTACTGTGGTGAGAGTGATACCGGTGGAGTGCACTGGAACAGCGGCGTGAACAACAAAGCTGTCTATCTGATGGTCGATGGCGATACGTTCAACGGGCAGACCATCACCGCGATGGGCATTCCCAAGGTGGCGGACCTCTACTACGAGGTGCAGACCAACCACCTGACCTCTGGTAGCAACTATGCTGACCTGTACGATGCCCTGATTCAGGCTTCCTTCACTCTGGGCTACACGGCTGCTGAGCGTCAGAACATCCAGAAGGCGCTGCTGGCCGTAGAGATGAACCAGCCGCCATGTGGAAACGACCCCGAGCCACCCGTTTGCCCGGCTGGTACTAGCCCTCTGTACGTTTTCAACGACAACATGGAAAATGTGGCCAGCGGCAACTGGACGACGGGGGCCATCATTGGTGCCAACCATTGGTACTCACCCCAGATTCCCAACAATGTTCCTCCCTTCTACAAATGGATTAACTTCTACGCTAACAGCGGACAATATCACTTGTGGGGCTTCAGCCAGGCCAACACAGCCGACTACTTTGCGCGGATGACCAATGGCGTGGTGATTCCGGCCAATGGCTATCTACGGTTCGCTCACGACTGGAATTTCGAGGATGTCTTCGATGGCGGTGTTGTAGAGTACAGCGTCAACGGCGGCAGTTGGACCGATGCCGGGTCCTTGTTTACCCACAACGGCTATAACGGCACCATCTCCAGTGGCTATGGCAATCCGCTGGGTGGGCGCTCTGCTTTCATTTTCGAGAGCTACGGCTACACGACCAGTCGTCTGAACCTGAGCAGCCTGGCGGGTAAAAATGTTCGCTTCCGTTTCCGCATCGGCACCGATTCCCTGTTTGACGATTATGGCTGGTTTGTTGACGATGTCCAGATCTACTCTTGCTCCACCATCTCTTACGATTACGATATGATGCTGCCCACGGTTCTCAAATAACCTGAGTAAAGCAGTATCAGCTCAACAACAAAAGGGGAATCGCACCTTGCGATTCCCCTTTTTGCTTATACTGCCTGGCCAGTGAACCCGACCAAATTGATATGCTCCTAGTTAGCAACCGGCAGACTGTTGATGGGCGCCACACTCTGGATATACCCTGCATGCACCCAGCCCTGCGTACCGTTGCTCAGCGTGGCGCGCACCCAGTTGCCGGCCGCGTCGCGGTGGGTCAGCGTCATACCGTCGCCGCGGGCCAGGGTGGTGACAATGCTGTAGTTGATGCCAGGCCCCGTGCGCATATTGAGGAAGTAGGTGCTGACCGTGGCGTTGTAGGAGCCTGGCTGCCCCGGCGTGCCGGTCGGAGGCGAGCCGCCCTGCCACACCGTCATGCTGCTCACCGGAACGCTGCTGGCCACATATCCGGCGTGCACCCAGCCCTGGGTCCCGCTGGGCAGCGCCACCAAGATCCAGTTGCTTTGCGCATTGCGATAGCCCATCAGATAGAGGACGTCGCCGCGCGCTACCTGCGCCACCGGGCTGAAGTTAGCACCCGGCCCGCTGCGTACATTCAGGAAGTAGGCGTTGGTTACCGTGGCCGTCCCTTGCGAGGGGCCGCCTGTTGGCGGGCTGGTCAGACGCGTCCAGGCCAGATGCGCTTCGGCTACTCTGGTCTGCTCGAAATACTCCATGCGCACGGGCACCGGTCCGCCCGGCAGCTCAATTTCGCCGCTGTGCGTCTGTGTCGCCTGCTGCATCCAGCGGTCAATGATTAAGCGGTTGTTGACCCAGACCCGCACCCCGTCGTCCACACGCGCCGAGAAGAGATAGCGCCCTGGTTGCAGAACGAGGTTGCGCGTCCAGCGCACGGAGAAGTTGTCGGCGCCAACACCGGGGGCGGGCGCACCAAAGCCCCAGTTGAAATCAATGTTAGCGTCGTCGCGCACCAAAACGGGGTTGCCGCTCAGGTTGGTGTTGTTGAAGTATTCGCCGCGCCAATTGTTAATGGTCACCGGCGGTGGTGCATCCGCAATCCGGCTCCAGGTCAGGCGTGTGAAAGCCAGGAGGGTGTTTTCGTAATACTCCAGCTTAATGTGGTGATCGCCCGCGCTCAGGTAGCGGTCGGCGGTCAGAGTGCGCTTCGCGCCATCTTTCCAACTGTCGATAATCAGCACGTCGTCGACCCAAAGGCGCACGCCATCGTCCACGGTGGCGCTGAAACGGTAGGTGCCAGCCGTGAAATTGACGGAGCGTGTCCAGCGTGCGGAGAAGTTGTCCTCGTTTACTCCCACCACCGGACCGTGGTAGCCCCAATCCCAGTTGATTTCCGGCTCGTTCCGTTCCACCACCGGCGTGCCGGAGAGGTTCTTGTTGTTGTAATATTGCGCGCGCCAACTACTATCAGCATAAGCCGCAGCCTCCTGCAGGCTCAGAGTGAATAGCGCCAGCATCAGGACGGCAAAAAGAGAAATAAGTGAAACCTTCTTGGGAATCATCGTTGCCCTCCAATTTCCCCGGTCAGGCGGCCTTGCCGCCCCGCTTAAATAACTGGATATTTCAGGAGGCAGGTGGTAGACTACGCCGTGCCTGGCACAATGCGCGTTTCGACCTGTGCCCCTTATCTTTTATCATAATAACAGGTTATGCGATGTGAATGGGGCAAATGATGTATCCGCCGTTCAGCCTTTCGGCGGATGCCCGTCCACTGGGCAGGTGCTTATCCTTTCAGCATTGGCCTGGAGGCGCGGTGACCTTTGGATGGGAGAGATAGTGGTTCCATTGGAGAGACTATGCCAATAAGGGTGTTGCTTGCAGACGACCACAGCGTGGTGCGGCAAGGCCTACGCATGTTCCTGGCGTTAGATTCGGAACTGGAAGTGGTGGCGGAAGCGGCTAATGGGGCGGAAGCGGTGCGGCTGGCCAATGAGCTAAAACCAGACGTGGTGCTTATGGATCTGCTGATGCCGGAAATGGATGGCATTGAGGCTACGGCGACCATCCGCCGCCAGTTGCCCGACACCGAGGTAATTGCCCTGACCAGCGTGCTGGAAGATGAAAAAGTGTTTGGAGCCATCCGCGCGGGAGCCATTGGCTATTTGCTGAAAGACACCGAGGCCGACGAGCTGTGCCGCGCCATCAAAGCGGCCGCCGCCGGTCAGGTACAGCTTTCCCCACAGGCCGCCGCCCGCCTGATGCGTGAAGTGCGGCCGCCCGACAGCCCGGATGAGCTGACGCCGCGCGAGACGGAGGTCTTGCGCCTGCTGGCTCGCGGTCTGGCCAACAAGGAAATCGCGCGCGATCTGAGCATCGGCGAAAAGACCGTTAAGACTCACGTCAGCAATATCCTCAGCAAGCTAGGTGTACTCAGCCGCACCCAGGCGGCGCTTTATGCAGTGCGCGCCGGCCTGGTTTCAGGAGAGGAGTACTGAAGTAACGCGCCGTCCCTATGTACGCAGCAAGAGAGCCACGGGGCGGAGCAACGCGGCATCTTCGTGGTCGCCTATCCCACTTTGTGCCTGGATGGATGAGGTAAAGAGGAGAGCAAACGATGCGCATCGTATGTAGCCGGGATGGAGGCAAAACGCGCGAGGAGCTGGCGCCCGACGCGCTGCAAGCGACGCTGGAAGATAAGAGCCTTCTGCTGTGGGTCGATCTGAACGGCGAGAACCCCGAGCAGGCGCAGCAAATTCTGTCCGACGTCTTTTTGTTTCACCCGCTGGCCGTGGACGATGCCATCAACGAGGTGTTGTTGCCCAAGATAGATGACTGGCAGAGCTACCTTTACCTGGTGCTGCGCGGCATCAACCATAGCAATGGCGCGCGCCCCATCCTGCTGCCAGAGCTGGACATCTTTCTCGGCGACCACTATCTGGTCACTTTCCACCAGGAGACAATAGCGGCGGTGGAACGGGTGTGGGAGAGCATTGACCAGGACGAGCGGTTGATGAAGAATGGCCCGTCCTACATCCTCTATCGCATCGTCGATGAGCTGATAGAAGATTACATTCGGGCGTTGGAGGAGATGGAAGACCAGGTGGAAACGGTGGAGGCTGAGGTTCTAAGGAGGCCGCATCCCAGCGTCCAGGAGCGCATTATGGGCCTGAAGCATACCATCCTCAAGGTGCGGCGCGTGGTGGTGATACAGCGGGAAGTGCTGAACCAGCTGGCGCGGGACCCCATTCAGGTTATTGACGAGGAAGAACGGGTCTACTTCCGCGATGTCTACGACCATATCATCCGCGTCTATGACCTGGTGGACGGTCTGCGTGACCTTGTAGGCAGCGCGTTGGAGCTGTACCTCGCCGCTGTCAACAACCGCATGAACGACGTGATGAAGACGCTGACCATCATCACAACCCTCTTCATGCCATTAACGTTCATCACCGGCTTCTTCGGCATGAACTTTTTCCAACCCGTGCTGCCCTCTCTTGGCATCTGGACCGGCTCGATTGCCTTCGTCCTCACCCTGGTGCTGATGGCCTTCACGCCCTTTATCATGTTTCTCTGGATGCGGCGGCGGGCCTGGATGTAACTAACCACAAATAAAACGAATTTCACGATTTCTGTAACGTTTTGGAAACGTCCTCGTTTATATAGGTGAATGTTGCCAACATTGCCGCCACCAACGTCGCTAACGTGATCATTAACAACGCACTCAACATTGTCGCGAGCATCGAAGCCGGGCATCGCAGCTAACACCGTAGCCGGCATTGCACTCTTCATCGCAGCCCTCACCGTCGCCAACACCGTTGTCGCATCGCACCACCATCGTAGCTATCACTGCAGCTAACATCGCACCCTCATTGTCGCTGACGTCACTGCCGCATCGTAGCCAACATCGCACTTCATCGTGACCGCCACTGTTGCCAGCATCGCAGCTAACACTAATGCCACATTGCAGTCACCATTGTCGCGAACCATGTACTAACCATCGATGCTACATCGCAGCCCTCACTGTCGCACTCTGTCGCACCAACGTCGCAATCATCGATGCCACATCGTAGCCCACGTCGTTGCCGCACTGTAGCCCACATCGAAGCCCACATCACGGCCAGCATCACAGCACCATCGTTGCCATCACCGCAGCCACCAATACAACCGGCATTCGTTGCCAACATTTCATCTTCATTCTAGAAAGACCACCTGCAACCTCCCTCAATTATCCTCTGCAGGTGGTCTTTCGCTTTCTAGACGCCGCGTTCCCCTTGTGGTACTTTTCCCTGCATTGCTTTGAAGGAGGCTACTATGCCTGACGGTAAACGTGCTGCCTGGCATTACTGGCTGTTGTGGGCAGTGGCTCTGGCATCTCTGCTCATCAACGTCGTGTTCTTCGTGCAGCTCAATAGCCTGCGCCAGCGCGCCCGGCAGGGGGTGAGCAACGCCAGCGAGCTGCTGCAATCCGTAGAAATCGAAGCGTACGATCTGCCCATCTACATCGACGAGACGGTGCCCATCTCCATCACCGTCCCCTTCAGTGATACGTTTGCCGTGCCTATCAGCACCACCGTCAGCGTCTCCGATGTTCTGGCCTTTGAAGACTCCATCGAGGTGCCCATCAATACCGTCATCCCCGTCAACACCACGGTTGCCGTCCCCGTTCCCGCCCTGGGCAACATCACCATCCCCATCATCACCAATATTCCTATTGATATGGAAGTCACCGTGCCCATCAGCCGCTCCATCCCTGTGGAGCTGGAGATTCCGGTGGATATGACAGTCGATGTTCCCGTGGAGAGCGAGGTCCCTATCCGGGCCGAAATTCCCGTGCAGCTCGACTTCCCGGTCACCCTGCCGCTGGATGAGATGGGCTTCCAGCAATTGTTGCAACAGGTGCAGGAAGCGTTGGATAGTCTGGAGGCGTTGTTGGGAGGGTGAGTTGGGGGCAGCGTGACACGGAGAACAGCGGGGAGGATTGGAGATAGGTGATTAGAGATTGATTTTCGCCACGAAGCCCATACGAAGTTTGGTACTATGAATTAGACGAATTTCGAGGGTAGCCGGAACGGGAATTATATGATCATTATTCGTAAAGCAACCGTTGGCGCCGCGGTGAAGGAATTGGCACTCGCCTTTTGCAAGCCATTACCGCCGAAATGCAAGCACAGGGCGCAGAGGAGCAGTGGGTCTCCGTCGTCGCCGGCAACGAGAAGGGCATCCGGTTCTACCAGGCGCGAGGCTTCGTCACGAGGGGAGAGCGCCCATCCTATGGCAGCACACCTGATGAAGAATACATCTCCTGGCGCATGTGGCGGGAGATTTAGCATGTGCCGGCTCTGCTGCCTGGAAGTAGATGAGCGCCAGATTAGCTCTACCTATGGCTCATAACGCAGGCTTGACATTTCGCCGTCTTTACTTTACTATTTAGCTAATTAGGAACTTAGGAAAATATGGTATCAGAGAGCGAAAGACTTAACCGAACATTTGCCGCCCTGGCGGACCCGACTCGCCGGGCTATTCTAGAGCGGCTGGCACAGGGTCCGGCCACAGTGAAGGAGCTTGCGGAGCCATTCGACCTCAGTATGCCGACGATTTCCAAACACTTGAAGGTGCTGGAACACGCCGGATTAATCGAGCGCGGGCGCGAAGCCCAGTGGCGACCGGCACAACTGCAAACTGCGCCGTTGGAAGTTGTTTCGCAATGGCTGGAGAGTCTGAACTGGGAAAAGAACCTTGACCGGTTGGAAGAATATATACGCAGGCTGCAAGAGAAAAGGGATAGCTAGTTTTAAGGAGAATATATGATGGCTAATTCAACGGCAGATCGGGAAATCGTCGTCAACCGCGTAATCGATGCACCGCGCGAACTCGTCTTTGAAGCGTTCACGCAACAAGAGCATATTGAACAGTGGTGGGCGCCGCGTGGGGCCACGACCCATGAAATGGATGTAAAGCCAGGCGGCGTCTGGAGCTATAGCCAGCGCATCCGTGGTTCTGAACAACGTTTCAAGATCGAGTTCATTGAGATTTCCAGGCCGGAACGGCTGGTCTACGATTACGGCCCCGACTCATCGGATGCGCCTGAGCCTGTGCGCACCACTGTGACCTTTGACCAGGAGAACGGCAAAACCAAAGTGACGCTGCAACTGCTCTTCGCCACGGCCAAAGAGCGCGAACAAGCGGTGAAATACGGCGCCATTGTGGGCGCCATGCAGGCACTGGAGGAACTTGCCGATTATCTGGACAGGGTATGAGGGGGCAGGTAAGCCCTCTTTAGCCCTTCGCCTGGCGCGCTCGTCAGGGCGAATGACGAAATCTATTTAGGTGCGAAGGAAGGAGTAAATCATGCAAGTAGTGAACAATTTCACGATGCTCTCTGTGGTGGTCAGTGATATGGAGAAGGCAAAAGAGTTTTATGCTGAGCAGTTGGGCTTAGAGGTCGTATCGGACTACCGCCAGGATGATGATAACTGGTGGGTGACGCTCTCCCTTCCCGGCGGGGAGCAATCTCTGACGCTTGCCAGGCACCGTGAACATATGGAACCGCCCGGACCCGGCACCATGACATTCTATTTTTCAACTCCCGACATTGAAGCCGCACACGAAGCGCTCAGTGAAAAGGGTGTTAAGATTGATGAGATCATGGACAACCTGTATGGTCCAGGCTCAGGCGTAAAGTTCTTTAACCTTGAAGACCCTGATGGAAACGGGGTCATCATAGCGGAGGGGTAAACCCAGAATTATGGTTCAGGAATACATTGAGCTACGTGGCGTACGCGAGAATAATCTCAAGAACGTTTCGTTGAAGATACCCAAGCGCAAAATCACCGTCTTCACCGGTGTCTCCGGCTCCGGCAAGTCGTCCATCGTATTCGACACCATCGCCACCGAAGCGCAGCGCCAGCTGTATGAGAATTTCAGCATGATGGTGCGCAACTTCCTGCCACGCTACGCGCAGCCAGACGCCGACTCCATCCAGAATCTGGGCATGGCCATCGCCGTAGACCAGAAGCGCCTGGGCGGTGGCTCCCATTCCACCATGGGCACCATTACGGATATCTACACCGTGCTACGCCTGCTTTTCTCGCGCGTGGGCGAGCCTTTCATCGGCTATTCCAACGTCTTTTCTTTCAACGACCCTATTGGCATGTGCCCCGAATGCAACGGGCTGGGCCGCAAGCTGCAACCTATCGTTGAAAAATTCTACGATCCTTCCAAGTCACTGAACGAGGGCGCCCTCCAGGGGCCGATATTCGACGAGAGCATTTACCCAACCAGCGGCTTCTTTGACAACGATAAAAAGCTTGCGGACTTCACCAAGGAAGAGATGGACCTGTTGCTCTACGGTGAGGAGCAAAAGTTCCAGTATGACAACATGAACCGCACCTACCGCGGTGTGATCACCAATTTCACTCGCTCCTACATCGAGCGCGATCTGAAAACACGGTCCAAGCGAACGCAAGAAAAGATCGCGCAATATCTCACCGAAGGCCCCTGCCCTCGCTGCAAAGGGACGCGCCTTAACAGAGTCGTGCTGAACTGCAAGATTAACGGCTACAATATAGCTGAGCTGTCCTCAATGGAAGTGGGCGAGTTGATCGGCGTGATCAAGGAAATCAAGGAGCCCGAAGCCAAACCGATGGTAGACGACCTGGTGCGCCGCCTGCAAAACCTGATCGACATCGGCCTGGACTACCTGACGCTCAACCGCGAAACCGACACACTCTCCGGCGGTGAATCACAGCGCGTCAAGCTGGTGAAACACCTGGGCAGCAGCCTGATCGACGTCATATACATCTTCGACGAGCCTAGCGTGGGGCTGCACCCGCGCGACGTACACCGTCTCAATGAGTTGCTGCAAGAGCTGCGCGACAAGGGCAACACGGTGCTGGTGGTGGAGCACGACCCCGACGTGATTCAGGTGGCCGACCATATTGTGGACCTCGGCCCCCATGCGGGCAGCCAGGGCGGCGAAATCGTCTACGAAGGCGACTACGCCGGTCTGCTCAAGGCGGATACGTTGACCGGCAACTTCATGAAGGAATCGATGCCGGTCAAGAAGGAGTTCCGCCAGGCCAGGGACTACCTGAAGCTGAGCAATGTGAACGTCAACAACCTCAAGAACGTCAGCGTAGACATTCCCGTGGGCGTGTTGACCGCCGTCACCGGCGTGGCCGGCTCCGGTAAAAGCTCGCTGGTCAGCGAGGCCTTCGTCTCACAATTCCCCGAGGCCATCGTGGTCGACCAATCGCCAGTAGGGGCGAATCCGCGCTCCAACCCCGCCACCTACACCGGCGTTATGGACGACGTGCGCAAAGCCTTTGCCGAGGCCAACGACGTTGACGCGGGCCTGTTCAGTTTTAACTCCAAAGGCGCCTGTGAGAACTGCAACGGCCTGGGCGTGGTCTACACCGAGCTGTCCTTCTTCGAGAGTGTGAAATCACCCTGCGAGGTCTGTGAGGGTAGGCGCTACAAAGATGAGGTGCTGGAATACAAGCTAAAGGGCAAGTCCATCGCCGAAGTGCTGGATATGACTGTGCAGCAGGCGCTTGAACACTTTGACGAACCCAAGATCCGCCGCATCCTACAAACGATGAGCGATGTGGGGCTTGACTACCTGACGTTGGGCCAGCCGCTCAACACGCTTTCCGGCGGTGAAAGCCAGCGTATCAAGCTGGCCAGCGAGCTGCACAAAGAAGGCAGCATCTACGTGATGGATGAGCCGACCACCGGATTGCACAAATCAGACACAGCCAACCTGCTGGAGTTACTGGACAAGCTGGTAGACGGCGGCAACACCGTCATCATTATCGAGCACAATATGGACGTGGTGCGCAACGCCGATTGGGTCATCGACCTGGGACCAGAGGGGGGCAGTCGCGGCGGCCAGGTGATGTTCGAAGGTACACCAGCCAGCTTGAAGAAGACCAAAAAGTCGATCACCAGCCACTATATTTAACCTCCCACCTTACGCTGACTCCATCTGCCATCCGGCTTGCGACCATGCCATCTATGTAGCGCGCAGGCCGGATGGCTTTTCTTTTCTAAGAGCGTAATTAGTTCCAATAAACAGCTCCGGCAACGCATATTGACCGTCCGGTCAGTATGCGTTATTATGATACTGACCAGGCGGTTAGCAAACCGGAGGAATGTAACCATTGCCTTTACAACTGTACGATAAAGAAAGAATCCTCGATGCCTGTCTCTCCGTCTTCGCGCGGCACGGCTATGACAACGCTTCCACCGCCATGCTGGCCCAGGAAGCCGGGGTATCCAAGGCGCTGCTCTTTCACCATTTCAACAGCAAAAAAGAGCTATATCTGACGGTCATCGACTACTGTTTCCAGCAAGGTAGGGCGACCCTTGCCGCCAGCGACGTGGTGCAAGACATGGTGCGAAACGGTGACTTCTTTCGCACGCGCGAGCAATTCAGCGTTGAGAAGTTCCGCTTCATGCAAGAAAATCCGCTCGTTTACCAGGTGCTGGTCGCCGCTTTCCTGGAGACACCAGATGCGGTCAGGGCCGAGATTGAGGAGCGCTATGGCGCGCTGATGGCGGAAGAGGAACGGTTGTGGCGGCGGTTGTTCCAGAGCGTGCCCTTGCGCGAAGGAGTTGACCGCGATGAGGCATTCGAGCTAATTATGCTCACCCTGGATTACTTCGACGAGAAGTATCTGTCTCACTTTCTAAATGCGGAGCGGCTGGAAGACGCCGATTTACAGCGCTTTCTGGCAGAGCGAAACCGCTTTATGGAGATGATCCGCTATGGTATCGAAAAGTATAGGTAATGAAGGAGCCGGCGCAGTACAAAGCTTCCGAGATCTGGCAGCCGGCCAGGGAAAAGCAGCCGGCGGTAAGGGGCGCGTGCTTGCCCACCTGTACCAGCAGGGTTACCCCGTGCCTGACGGCTTTATCATTCTGCCCGCCGCTTTTGTGGATGAACGGCTAACCGAACCGGCGTGGCGCGAGGTGCAGACCCACTTAGACGCCTTACGCCAGGTTGGAAACGGCACAAGCTTTGCCGTGCGCTCGTCGGCCCTCAGCGAAGATTCAGCGCAGGCCTCGTTTGCCGGTGAATTCGAAAGTGTGCTTAACGTCAGCAGCGATGACGAAGTGCGTGATGCAATTGCCACTGTCCACCAGTCGCGACACGCCGAGCGCGTCAAAGTCTATAGCACAGTTCAGGGCATCGACAAAGCGCACCAGGTGGCCGTCGTCGTGCAAAAAATGGTGCCCTCGGAGATTGCCGGCGTCCTTTTCACGGCCGATCCCATCACCGGCAGCCATGCCAGCATGACCGGCAACTTCGTCTATGGCCTGGGCGAGCAGCTTGTGTCGGGCGAAGCGGATGCTGAGAGCTTCCGCCTGTTGCGCCCTGGCGGCGACTACGAGGGGCCGCCAGCGTTGCAGAAACACGCGGCGAGCCTCTACAAATTGGCCCTGCGCCTGGAGAAGGAGCTGGATGGGCCGCAGGATATTGAGTGGGCCATCGCCGGCGACAAGCTTTATCTGCTGCAGGCGCGGCCAATCACCACGTTGTCGCCGGGTAATCTGGATACCTATGAGATTAACGACTCGTTGGCTGAAGATGCTCTGTGGATCAACACCAATGTTGCCGAGGCCATTCCTGATGTCTTTACACCACTCACCTGGAGCGTGATCCGCCAGATCGATCTGGCACAGCAGATCTATCCCGGCTACTACGTCTGGTCCGGCAATATAGCTGGCCATATCTATTCTAACATCAGCCGCAGAGTCTCGGCAGCCATGATGCTGACGGGCTGGGGCATGGATCGGGTTCTCGACCTGTTGGGCGATCTGTTCGGCCAGGCGCCGCCCGAGCTGAATGTTCCTGTTTATCCCTATTCCCGTTGGTCGCTGGTCAGAGAGATGGTGCCCCGCCTCTTGCGCATGGCGATAAACACGGCCAGGGCCTACCTCGGGCTGCAACGCTATCTGGAGGAAACCCCGGAGTGGACACGCCAAATGCGGGCAAAGATTGCTCAGACCGCGAGCAGGGAGGAGCTGCTTTCCCTCTGGCGCGACGAACTGTGGCCCTATATCGCCAGGGCCTGGTGGAGCCACACCGCTGGCAGCGCCGGCGTCGTCAACGTCATGACGCTAGAACGGAAGCTGACAGAGCTGGTGGGCACGGAAGACGCGAACACGCTTTTGTCTAACCTGCGCGGTGAATCTGAGCTGGCCAGCCTGGGTCCGCTCGTCGGCCTTTCGCAGGTCAGGCAGGGGCAGATGACGCGCGAGGAGTATCTGAGGCGCTATGGTCATCGTGGCCCCCATGAGTTAGAGCTATCCGCGCCTGATCCTGCCGAGGAGCCTGGCTGGCTGGAGCAGCAGTTGGCTGAATTCGAGAAGTCGGATGTAGACGTTCAGGCGCTCCTGGACAGACAGCGTGCCCAGTATGAAGCTGCCCGCTGGCGCTTCGTGGAACGCTACCCGGACAAAGAACGGTGGCTTGAAAAGCAAACCGCGAGAGCAGCAAGTAGCGCGCGCCGCCGCGAAGCAGCCCGTTCCGAGATGACGCGAGTCCTGCGCGTTGTTCGCGCCTATATGCTCAGGGCCGCCGAGCTGATTGGCGCGGGGGAGGATATTTTCTTCTATTACCTTGATGAAGTCCTGGGCGTGCTCGGCGGGACAGCAGATCCTCCGCAGTTCATTCCCGAGAGGAAAGCGAACTACGAAAGGTACAAGGCCCTGCCGCCGCTGCCCTCATTCATCCGCGGACGCTTCAACCCCTTCGAGTGGGCCAGGCAGCCCCAACGCCGGCTTGACTACTACGATCCCACGCTGCCCATTTCGGCCCCTACCGGAGCCACGCTGCAAGGTGTGCCCGGCGCGGCCGGCCGCGTGGAAGGTGTGGTGCGCCTTCTTTCCCGCCCCGAAGAAGGGAGCGCCCTGCAGCCGGGTGAAATCCTGGTCGCGGCCACGACCAATGTGGGCTGGACGCCGCTGTTCCCCAAAGCGGCAGCCATCATCACTGATATCGGCGCGCCGCTCTCCCACGCGGCCATTGTTGCTCGCGAGCTGGGCATTCCGGCCGTGGTGGGTAGCGGTAACGCCACCACCAGGCTGAAAACCGGAGACCGCGTCATCGTCGATGGCGGCCAGGGCACGGTCCACATTCTCAGCGCAGGAAATGAGGCGAATTCCTGAATTTCGGCGGCGCATTGCGACCGAATTGCCGAAATTACCCATAGGGGACGCTTTCGGGGACGGTTTCTGGCACGCTGGCGGTACGTCTGACCTGTATTCTTTAATCAGATTCGCTGGAATGCAGCGGACGACGACAAGAACAAAAAGAGGTGGCCCGCCAACGGCCACGGTACAGGGAAGAACAGCATGTCTTACAAGCCGGTTCAGCAAAAGGCGAATAGGAGGCGGGCATGACCCCGGCCCAGGTAGAAATGGTGCGCGATTCGTGGGCCATCGTGCGCACAAAGAACGATCTGCTGGCCCAACGTTTTTACCAGCGGCTTTTCCAGCTAGATCCCTCACTACGCCTCCTCTTTGGTCATGATATGACCGAGCAGAGGGAAAAGCTGATGCGCACGATCAGCATTCTGGTGCGCGGCCTGCACCGGCCCGACCGCATCCATCCTGCGCTCTGCCTGTTGGGACGTCGTCATGCAGGATATGGCGTACAGCCGACCGATTACGCCATGGTGCGCCAGGCGTTGATCGCGGCCTTATCCGACCTGTTTGGAGGGGTCTTATCAGAAGAGATGAGTGCGGCGTGGGGCGCTGCTTACGACCGCATCAGCGCTGTGATGCTGAATGCGGCAGAAGAGAGCGAAGTAACGCACGGTCTTTAGCCTGGGGCGACTTCAACCCGGTCCAGGAGGGTAACAACCGTCTCCTCCAGGTTCAACTGCTGGCCCCGTTTCCAGGCGCGCCTATACGCATCCCGGCCCATTTCAGCCTCCAACTGCCTGGGCAGGCGCGAGAGAGCGGGCCACATCCCCAGCCAGCCCCTCGGGCTTAGCGGATGGTTGAAGGAGAGCGCCAGCAGCTCGCTGGCCTCCTGCCAGTGCCCTTCCAGTGCTGCCACACGCGCTGCTACTGCCAGAGGCCAGGTCAACATACCGGGATAACCCGCATCGTACGCCAGCTCCAGACATTTCTGTATGTGCGCACTCGCGGCGGCCGTCTTTTGCAGCCCGGCGTTCGCCAGCGCCAGGCTCCATTGCCCCAAAATTTGTCCGAAAATAGCGGCCGGAATGGCCGCGCTCTTCTCTCCAAACTCGCGCGCCAGCTCGTACTCCTCACGCATCGAGGCGCACAGACTGCGCACGGCCAGCGCATAGCACATGGTATTGGCATAATTCAGCTCCAACGCCAGAGCCAATCCCTCTTGCCCCAGCCGTTCCGCCTCTTCCAGCGCGCCGTTCAGGAAGTGGGCCAGCGCCAGTTGCGTGTTGCCGTGGGCCAGGGCCACTCTAAGCTCCATCTCGTTGGCCACTTCCAGCGCTTCGCGCGCATAAGATTCCGCCGCACTGTAATCGCCGGCGCAGAAAGCGCCCGCTGCCAGGTTAGAAATGGCGTTTGAGGCGTAGACCTTATTGCCCGTTCTCCGCGCCAGCTCCAGCGCCTCACGCATATATTTATTGAATGCATCCAGGCTGTTCGTGTTGCCGTAACAGTAGCCGACCCAGATGAGGAGCAAAACGACGTAAAACGCATCGTCCAGCTCACGGTATTGGGCCAGGCTTTGCTGAAGAAGAGGCAGCGCCGCGGCCGGGTCGCGTTGGCCATAGGCCCGATAGCAGCCCAGGGCCATCTGGGCAAAAGCGATTTCCGAGGCAATCTGCTGCTCCTGGGCGATCTCCAGACTCTGCAAAATATCCGCTTCCACTTCACTGACGACATCGGCCAGGTGCGACTGCAGGAAACCACGCCGTGCCAGCACGCGACCCCACGTGGGATGCGGCGTGCCGTCTGCTGCCGGGGCCAGCGCGTCGCGGGCGGCGCTGAGGAAGGAAATCCCTTCATGGTAACGCGTGCGCATGTAGAAGAAGAGATAGAGTGGCTCCAGTGAGCGGTCAATACTCTCTATCGCCTTTTGTGAGAGCGCCCAGTCCCAGGCCAGCCGCAGATTTTCCAGCTCGATTTCAATTTCGTCCAGCGCGCCGGCCTGCCGTCGCCCGCGCAGATCTTCTTCCCGTTGCTGCAAGGCGCGCAGATAGTACTCGCTGTGTTCCTGGCGCGCCTCGTCATGGCCGCCCATGCGCTGCAACTGTTCAGCCCCGAACTGCCGCAACAGCTCGTGAACCTCGTAACGGCCGCGGCGGTTGATGGTTACCAGCGATTTGCTGACCAGGCTGCGCAGAACGGGCAGGCTGGCGCCGCCAACCGCTTTGGCCGCCTGATGTGTGAAGCCGCCGCGGAAGATGGAAAGGGTGGCGAATGCTTCTTGCTCCGCCTCTGACAGTCGCTGCCAGGAGTAATTGAAGGCCACCCGCACACTGCGGTGTCTGTCCGGCAAATCCTGAGCCTGCGCCTCCAGAACATCTAGATTCTGTTCAATTTCGTCCGCCAGCTCTTCGATGGACAACATCTCCAGCCAGCCCGTCGCCAGAACAATGGCCAGGGGCATGCCCTGCACCAGGCGGCAGATGCGAGCGATCTGCTGCAATGTTTCCGGGGTCACCTCGATGTCGGGCCACACCATCCTGGCTCGCTGCATGAATAGCTGCATGGCCCCATAGCGGCTCAGATCCTCGACCGCCAGAGGCCCTGCGCTCTCGGGATAGCGCATGCCGGCCAGCGTGTAGACCATTTCCTGTCTCAAATTCAGCCGCTCGCGAGAGGTGACCAATATTTTCAGGCGTGGCGCCCTTTTCAACATGCGCTCCAGCAATGTGGCGCCATCCATTAGGTGCTCAAAGTTGTCCATGAGCAGCAGGATCTGCTTGCTGCTCAGATAGTCCAGAAGCTGCTCTTCCGGTTCGCCTGAATCGAAGAAATGGTAACCGACGCGGTCGGCGATGGTAGCGATGATATGTTCGTGCGAGGGCAGAGAGGCCAGGGGGATGAAGTAAACGCCGTGGGCGAAGAGCGGCAACACGTCTGCGGCCACGGCCTGCGCCATGCGTGACTTGCCGATGCCGCCAGGGCCGGTAATGGTCAACAGTTGTCGCTCATCGGCCATCAGCAACTGGCGAATTTCCTTTAGCTCTTGCTGGCGACCGACGAAGGGCGTCGTCTGCACCGGCAGACTGTGCGCCGCTTTTTGTGCCGTGGCCAGTGTGACACGCGCCAGCGATTTGGTCACGCGCTCTGTCACTTTCCACAGATGACGACCACGGCCCCGCTGGCGGGCCATCTCCATACGCTCGGGAGTCAAGGTGTCTATCTCGTCCAGCGTGGCCTGCACCTGTTCGCGCGTCTCGCGCCAGGTCACCGGATGCTCCAGGATCAGCGTACCCAGGGCCAGCGCTTCTTCTGCGTCGCCCGTCTCGGCGTAGAGGCTGGTGACCGCGCCCAACACCACCAGCGTCACGCCCTGGTCGCTGGCCCGTAGCGCGCGGCGCAGGGCGCGCCGGAAATATTTACGCGCTTCCTCATAATCGCGCAGCGCCATCTGCGCCCGGCCCAACCCGGCCAGGGCGTAGGCCATGGCCCAATCGTGGCTCGTCTCTCGGGCGTAGTTCAGGCTTTTCTGGAACTCGCGGATGGCCTGAGCATACGCGCCTGTTGCCAGAGCCAGGTCGCCCAGGGCGCGGTAGTAGAAAGTGAAGCCCGAGGAATCCTCGACGGCTTCAAACAGCTCTCGCGCTCGCTCATACCATTGGCGCGCGCCGGGCAGGTCACCACCCACGCGGTAGATTTCGCCCATCTCCCACGAGCTCCAGGCCTGCCCGTAGAGGTCGCCGGCTTCCTCAGAGAGGGCCAGGCTCCGCTCGCGGATGCTGCGCGCGTAGTCCAGGTCGCGATAGCGCACTGCCTCATACGCTTCTTTAGAGAGGACCAGCGCTGCGAACTTCTTGTTGCCCATATCGACATAGGCCTGGCTCAGACGCCGGAAGTAGGCAAACGCCTCGTCGATGCGTCCGAGCTGCAGATAAGCGTCGCCAATCTGCCAGTTGATGTCCGCGGCTACAACCAGGTCGCCGATTTCCTCCAGGTTGGTCTGGGCGTCCTGCCAGTAGCGGATGGCCTCGGACAGATTGTGCTCCAGGCGGCGCAGGATGCCGAACGTACGCAACATGTAGCTGCTTTCGCGCACATCCCCTAGCTCCTCAAAGATGGCCAGCGCCTCGGTCAGGTACTCGCTGGCTTCCTTGAAGTCGCTCTCTTTTTCGGCGTGCATCATCAGCAGTTGGGCCAGCCCACCCAGAGCGAAGGCAATATCCCAGCGCTTGTTGCGTTCGACCTGCAGCGGTAGCAATTCGCGCATGCGCTCCAGGCCCTGCCGGCGGTCCACCAGGCGGCCATAGAGGTAAGCCAGCAAGGTGGCCCAGAAACCGGTGTGCTCGCCACTGCCGGAGAGGGGCAGGCTCCACGCCTCCACCAGCGTCTGGTGGTCGGCCGGGGCCACGCTGCCGGCCAGGGCGAAGCGCACAGGCGTGCCATTGCGATAGAATGCGGCCTTGGCGGTGAGCAAAATGGCCAGGAATGAGCCTCCTTCTGGCGTCGTGGCGGTGATACTGCGCCTTGCGGCCTCCACCAACTGCAGCAGGTCAAAGGAGAGCGCCCGGTCCTCGCAGAAATAGAAGAGCGCGGGCAGCATCTGGTTGACCAACAGGTCTGGTCTTTTCTGATCCACCAGCCAGTACCAGGCGGCGCGCACATTCTCAAACTCGTCGTCCAGCACGGCAAATGCCTGCTTCTGTTCCGGTCCGTGCATCATGTCTGCCAGTTGGGACAGATAGCGGGCGTAGTAGGCGGCGTGCTTTTCTCGCGCCTCGTGCCAGGCCTGCGGGTTAGCCTTCAACTTCTCCTCGGCGTACTGGCGCAGCAGCTCCTGCACCTCAAAGCGGTCGTCTCCGCTGCGCTGCAGCCACGATTTGTGCAGCAGCGCCAGCAGCGAGCGCAGCGACGCGCCGGTCACGCTGCGCGCCGCCTCGCGGGTGAAGCAGCCGTGGAAGACGGAGAGGCAGGCCAGCGCTATCTGCTGCTCTTCCTCCATCAGGTTCCAGGAGCTGTCGAAGACGGCGCGTAGGCTGCGCTGGCGGTCTGGCAGGTCACGGGCAGTGCCTTCCAGGAAGTCCAGGCTGCGCTGCACCTCGTCGGCAATCTCGCGGAATGAGAGCAGCTCCAACCAGGCGGCCGAGAGCACCAGGGCCAGCGGCATGCCGCGCACCAGGCGACAGATGCGCACAATCTGCTCATAATCCTCTACCGTCAGCTTCAGGTCGGGGCGCACCATGCGCGCGCGCTGCAACAGCAGCTGCACGGCGCTATATTCCATCAGCTCCTGGGTACTCTGGTGGAGGGTCGTCGTCTCCGGGAACTCCATGCCGCCAACGCTATACACCGTCTCGCCGCTCAGATTGAGCCGCTCGCGTGTGGTTACGAGGATTTTAACCGTCGGAGCCGCTTCCAGAATTTCGCCCACCAGCGGCGCCCCTTCCAACAGATGCTCGAAGTTATCCAGAATCAGCAGCGCGCGCCGGTTCTTCAGATAGTTGAGCAACTGCTCCTTTGGTTCCGTATCTTCGTAGAAACGGAAATGAAGCTGGGCAGCGATACTGGTCAAAATCTGGTCAGGGGCAGTCAGTGGCGCCAGCGGCACAAAGGTCACGTTGTTCCCGAAATAGGCAGCGGCCGCCTCGGCGACGGCTCCGGCCAGGCGCGTTTTGCCAATACCACCTGGCCCAACCAATGTCAGCAAACGCCGCGCCGGGTCCTCCAGGAACAGCGCCCGAATCTCGGCCAGCTCTCGCGTGCGGCCCACAAAGGGAGTGCCGGCAAAGACCAACCTGCCTGCGGGCGCCGGTGTCACGGCGGGCAGCGGCTGGGGTGGAGCCTGGTGGCGTACTGATGCGCCCGCCCAGTAACGTGATTCGCTGACCGGCGCCGCCTCTGAGGAGAGGAACTGCTCAACTTCGGTGAGGAAGATGGGCCACGCCGCTTCGTGTTCCAGCAAAATGTGGTTTTGACTCTCCAGCGAGACGAAGCGCGCGCCAGGAATAAGGGCCGCCAGCCGTTGCCCTTCACTGTGTGGCATGGTGGCGTCGCCGGTGCAGTGCAGCACCAACGTGGGCGTGGTTACCCGCGGCGCCAGGTGGCTCACGTCCAGGTCGTAGAAGGCGTTAATAAAACGAACGGCGTTCTCCGGCGACGTAGAGAAGCGTTGCAGATCGTTCATCCAGCGCATCTGCTCTGTCGACGCTTCCGGGATGAAAAGCGTGGTGAATGCCTGGCGGAAGGCGGGGTTGTCCTGGCCCCAGCCCAGGCGCACCATCTGCAGGAATACTTCGGTCCGTTCGCGCTGGCTGAGCGACAGCTCGCGCCTGCGCCAGCCGCGGGCGTAGCTGCCGTAGAGAATGAGGTGGCTGACCCGCTCAGGATGGCGCGCCGCATAGGCGATGGCCACAGCGCCGCCTTGCGAGATGCCCAGCAGCGGAAATCGTTCCAGCGCCAGGGAATCGACAACTGTCTCCAGGTCGCGAACCCACGCATCCACCGAAAAGTCGTCTACCTGCCAATCGGACAGGCCACAGCCGCGCTCGTCATAGCGGATCAGGGTGTGGTTGCGCGACAACTCCTGCAGCCAGTGACGCCACACGGGACTGTTCCAGTCGAATTCCAGATGGCTTAACCAGTTAGCGGCCTTGACCAACGCCGGACCCTGGCCCACGATGGCATAGGCAATGCGCACGCCGTCGGGCGAACGGGCGAAGCGAATCTCTTGCTCTGACGTCAGCACCTGGAAGGAGGGCCGCGCCGACGTGATGGACGAGGGCTGCGCCAGAGGAGGCGGTGATTCCAGGACAGCCCGGGCGGCGAAGGCGCCTGGCGTCGCGCTGATGTTGTCGACGGTATGCCGCCCGCTGCGAATCGCTTCCAGCTCAGCAGCCACCTGCCGCATACTGGAAATGCGTTCGCTGCGCTCTTTGACCAGCATGCGCTCCAGCAGCATGGCCAGGGCCGGCGGGATGTCGTCGCGAAATTTGGTGACAGGTGGTGGAGGCTCTTGCAAGATGCTCACAAGCACCGGCGTCAACTGCTCTCCTTCAAAGGGCCGCCGCCCGGCCAGCATCTCATAGAGCAACACTCCAAACGACCAGACGTCACTGGCGGGGTCCAGATCCTGCCCGTGTAACGCTTCAGGGCTCATGTAAGCCGGGCTGCCAATGACGGCGCCGGTTTGTGTCAGGCGCAAGTCGTCCCGTTTCAGCAGCGCCAGGCCGAAGTCGGTCAGCCGTGGCGTGCCATCGGAGGCCAGCAGCACGTTGTCCGGCTTCAGGTCGCGGTGGATGATGTTCATGTGGTGGGCGCGGGCCAGGGCGTCGGCCAGCTCCAGACCCACGTCCAGCACCCGTTCCAGTGGCAGGCGGTGCTGTTTATCCAGCAGGTCGCGCAGGCTGCCGCCGGGCACCAACTCCATCACAATCTGCTGTTGCCCCTCATATTCATAGGAGCTGAGCATATGCACAATGTTGGGGTGCTCCAGGCGGCGCAGCGCCTCTCCCTCGCGCACGAAGCGCTCCAGGTAGTTGGCATCCTTGACCACAAGCTCCGGCTTGAGCCGCTTGATGACCACCTCGCTGCCGGTCAACCGGTCGCGCCCGCGGTAGACTTCCGCGTGACCGCCGATAGCCATCAGCTCCTGAATCTCGAACCGTTCTTGTGGTGGCAGCTCCACGGCGTCGATGGCGGCGCGGAGGTCAGGGGCAGGTGTGGCCGCCACAGGCGGTGGCTCAAGCTGGCGGCGCTTAATCTGCTCATAGAGCGCCGTCGTCTCTTCCTCTGGTTCCACACCCAGCTCCTCATGCAGCAGGCGCACGCTTTCCTGGTATTGGCGTAGCGCCGCCGTCTGCTGCCCGGCCCAGGCGTAGAGCTGCATCAGACGCCGCTGAGCAGCTTCGTGCAGTGGATCCAGCGCCAGCCACTGCCGCCCATACTCAATAGCGCGGTCAAACGTCTCCTGCGAAACGTACCAATCGATGAGCTGCTGTAAGGCATCGGCCAGTTTCTGGCGCAGCCCTTCCGCCTGGAAAAATTGCCACTCATCAAATTCAGGGCTGTCGGGAAGGGAGAAGCCGGCCATGAACGCGCCCGTGTACAGGGCCACGGCTTCGGCCAGGGAGGCGGCGCACGGAGCGCAGAGCACCTGCTCCTCGTGGCGATGCTCGTTTACTTCGGCGATGGTCCTTTCGAACTGGGCTACGTCCAGCCACCACTCAGCGCCAGGCTTGATGCCGGTCTGCGCGCGGTCCACCTGCAGCAGCTCTTTGCCCAGGATGCTGCGCAGGCGGGAGAGGTCGCGGCGCAAGTTAGCCCGCGCTCCCGACTGGTCGTAGTCTGGCCATAGCAGCGTCGCCAGCGCGTCGCGGCTGTGCGGCTGGTTGGTGACGGTCAGATAGGCGAGTAGGGCAATCGCCTTCCGGCGCGAAATGGTTATCGGTTCCCCGTCCTTCTCAAAACGAGGCGTACCAAACAGGAAAATGCGCAGCATATTCCCCTTATGACACCTAAAGCGCCGCCAGTTTCAGCGTGGACGGTATGTGGGACGCTTTCTGGAACGTTAGCGGGATGGACGCTCCTTATGCTAATAGCTGAAAGGTTCGGAACCATTATAGCAAAAACAATGGCAAAAGTTCCGGCGATAGTAAGCGGAGGTTAAGATGAATACGTTTCCAACCAGCTCCTACATGGTAAGAGAAGTAGCTCGCCAGCGTCATGCTGAGCTGCTGCGCGAGGCAGAGCAGTGGCGCTTGATGAAGGAAGCGAGCCAGGCGCAACCGCGCCGCAGGTTCTCGCTGGCCTCCAGATTTGGCGCGCTGCGCAATCTACTGCCGCAGCGACTGCCGCAGCGCCGGGCGGCTTCCGACCCCGCTCCATGCTAGGCAAATGAAGCCTGAGATGAAAGAGCCGCAATCGAACGGCCTTAACTTCCTGACCGAGGGGCCGCCGGATGAAGCTCCAAACAGCGTTCTGCAGGCGGTCCCGGGCCAGGTTGCGCAACTGGCTGTCGGACCGGCCCGTTGCCGAAAGGAGAGTCAATCATGCGCAACAGACAGCTATACTATTTATTCCTGAGCAATTTTATCGTTCTCTTCACCGGGATGGGGCTTTTCCCGCTCTTGCCGCTCTATGCCACGGAGTTCGGCGCTTCGCCGGCCATGGTCGGTATCTACTTTGCACTGACATACGTCTTTAACAGCGCCGGTACCATCCTCAGCAGCTGGGCCGCGCAACAGCTTACACGCCGCGGCGCCTTCATCATTACCACCTCGCTTGGCGTTCCGGCCCTCTTCCTGATGGGCCAGGTCAGCGAGCTGTGGCAGGCGCTGTTGCTCACAGCTGTGGTCTGGTTTAGCGGTGGCATGACCATCGTGCTCACCAGTGTACTAACCGGGCTACACGCCAGCGACTCGCAGCGTGGAGCCAGCTTCAGCCTGATGTTCCTGGCCTTCCCGCTGGGCGCCCTGGTGGGCGGTACGGTGATGGGCTGGCTGCTATCCTATGGCTATACCACGCTGTTCACCACCCTGACCGCAATCTGGCTGCTCCTGCCGCTGATCGGTTTGCTGCTCCTGAAAGACAGCCCATTACCTGCCGCATCAGGCGCGGCCGGGCGGAACACAGCACAGAGCATTGCGCCGCCCCTGGATAGCCGTCTGCACCTCCTGATGCTGGTCTCGCTGCTATCATCGGTAGCCATCAGCGTCAGCCGCCTGGGCACGTCGATGACAATGCAGGCGCACGCCTTCTCCGCCGGCGACATCGCCAGCACAGCGACAGTCAGTGGTCTGCTCACGATACCGGTAGCCTTCGCCCTCGGCGCCTACTCTGACCGCCTCGGCCGTAGGACATCCCTGGCTATTTCGCTCACCCTGGCCGCTGTAGGCGCGCTGCTTCTGGTCACTGCGACGCAGCTCTGGCAATACTGGCTGTCGGCCACGCTGATGATGATTGCTCTGGTCTCTAGTGGGGCGATGGTGACCGCGCTGGCGGCCGATATCCTACCGCCGCAAGCGTTGAACCGTGGCCTGCCCCTCATCAACGTGATGGGTTCCATTGCCAGCATTCTCAGCTTCGGTGCAACCGGCTACCTGCTGGAATCAATCGGCGCTGCGACCCTCTTCGCCCTGGCCGCCGCCATAGCCCTGCTAGCCACCGCTGCCGTAAAACGCATACAACCCATACCGGCGCCACAACCTGGCTGCGATGAAGCACTATCCCGACTGCAGGCGGGAATGGCTTCTTGCTAGTGGGGATCGGAGATTAGAGATTGGAGATTGGGATGTGCCATGTGAGTAACTCCAATCTCCAATCTCCAATTCTCCAGTCTCCAATTCTCCAATCCTCCAATCTACCCATTGCACCCTCACCTACCCGGTGTTACCGTAACGCCGATGGTTTTATTTTGTTCTCCCTTCTCTAAAGTTCCCGGTAGGAAGTTGAAATGAAAGCCCTTGTCACTGGCGCCAGCGGCATGTTGGGCAGCCATCTGGTTGATCTGCTGGTGGCGGCCGGTGTTGCTGTGCGCGCGTTTGTGCGGCCGCGGAGCGATGTCAGCCATTTGCAGTGCCTGCCCTGCGAGCTGGTCTACGGCGATGCGCAGGATAAGGAGGCGATCTGGCGCGCGGTTGATGGTGTGGACGTCGTCTTCCACTTGGCGGGCTACCTCTCCGTGGCGGCCCCCTTCGGCCTTGAAGAAGCCGTTGAGCCATATCAAACGGTCAACGTGGCCTTCACCGATGAGCTGCTCGCTGCGTCTGCCGCCTGTGGCGTGCGCCGCTTTCTCTTCTGCAGCTCCAACACTGTCTATGCTCTGGATGCGCCGGTGCCAACACCCGAGGAGGCGCCTTGCCGCCCACACAGCGTTTATGGCCGCTCCAAGCTGGCGGCTGAGGAGCGAGTCCTCGTCTACCAGCAGCGCGGGCTGCCCACGACCATCATACGACCTACCATCATGTATGGCCCCGGCGACCGCTATTTCACGCCCACGGCGCTGCGCCTGGCGCGGCTGCCGCTGCTGCCCCTCGTTAACGGCGGCAACAACTTCTTCGACCTGGTCTACGTACGTGATGTGGCCGAGTTATTCTGGGTCGCTGCGCAATCAGAAGCGGCAGTAGCTCGCATCTACAACGCCGGGCCGGGAGAACCGACCACCCTGGCGCAACTGGTGCAGGTTTACGAGGCGTTGGAAGGCGGCGCGCCACGCATTGTATCCGTCACGCCCCAGGTGGCGCGGCGGCTCTCGTTTCTCACACGTCCCGTCATGGCCCGCGTGGCTCCCGGTTCAGAGGCGATTATGGCGCCAGAAGGCATCGAGCTGATGGCCACCAACATGCACCTGGACATGGCCCGCGCTGCCTGTGAGCTGGACTACCGCCCCCGTTTCACACTGCGAGAAGGGCTGCGCCAGACGCTGCAGGCGCTCAATTGGTGAACGCTGCGATGGAGTCGCTCAGCCGGCCTGCCACTGTGACAGGCGGCACTGCTCCCCTTCCACTACCAGCGCCCCGGCATACTCCGGGTGCGGGTAGAGGTCCACAATGCGCCAGCGCTCGGCCGCTTTGGGTCGCTTCACGAGGTGCACAAATGGCAGCGGGCCTGTTTGCGGCCGGGCCACTTCGAACTCGGCCAGCGGCTGCGCCAAGCCCAGTCCTATGGCCTTGATGTAGGCCTCTTTACGCGTCCAAATCTGGAAGAATACCCGTTGCTGCTCGTCTGGCGCGCCGCTGACCAACTTTGCTTCGTCTGGTGAAAAGAAACGCTTTGCAATCTGCCCCCCATCCGCCAGCCGCCGCCTGTACTCCACATCCACGCCCACGGCTCGCCCCTGTGTGATGGCATACAGCGCCATTTGGCGCGAGTGCGTCATGTTGAACTGAAGCTCGCCGTTGCCGTGATCTGGGTGCAGGAACGGTTTACCATTCTCTCCGTAGGCAAAGCGCACAGCCTGTGGCCTGCAGCCCAGGTAGCGCGCCAGAATGGTGCGCAGCAG
>CAZRTM010000026.1:3864-13885 GCA_964602995.1 uncultured Ardenticatenaceae bacterium | reverse complement strand
GCCACAACGGACGTATTCTCGTTCCAGGGCCGGCCGGCAGCGTCCCAGGCGTGTAGCTGGCGCAAGAGCTGTGCGGCGGCTCTCTTGTCCGGTCCATAGCCACGCACGTGAACGGCAACGCTTTGCGCAAAACGGTCGCCTTCGGACAAATCGGCGTCGGGGGCCAGAGCCAGAAGGGCCAGGCCAGAAGCGGTCAGAATGCCCACGTTTACCCCAAACGGTGGAAGCAGATCAGGCACCAGGTTCTCCTTGCCCGGCTCACCGTTGGCGGTCAGAAGCACGTGTTTCGGTTCGTGAAAAGCGGCCCAAAGTGGCCACCTGAATAAGATTTCGCGACCAGTAAGCTCCAGTTGGGCTGGCTGTTCCACAAATGGCTCGCGCAACCACGCCTCCAATGTGGGGGCGTCGCTCGGCAGCGTCTGCGCTTCGCCGTGCCGGGCGAGGATAATGTCCCAGCGGCCGCCTATCTGAATCTTGTGCAGCGGTTCGGAACGTGGTCCGCGCACGGGCAAGAAGCCGCACCCTCTGACCGAACGGCTGAGCAGCAATCCGTTCTGTCGCTCAAAGGCGATGGAGAGCTGTGGGCCGTAGAAGGAGAGGGGCAGCAAGAGACGGCCATCGGGCTTCAACTGGTCCAGCCATTCCGGGGGAATATCCCAGCCAGCAACGGTGAGGATGATGCGATCATAGGGCGCATTCTGAACGTAGCCGCGCATACCGTCGCCACAAACCACCTGCACCTGTTCGAAGCCGGCAGCCGCCAGATAAGAGCGGGCCGACTGCACTAGCTTGTCGTCAATGTCGATGGTGGTGACGCGCCCCTCTTTGCCCACAATGTGAGCCATAAGTGCGGCGTTATAACCCGTGCCTGCTCCAATCTCCAGCACACGGTGGCCCGGCTGCAAATCGAGCTGTTCCAACATGATGGCCATCATTGCTGGTTGCGAGGAGGAGCTGATGGCCCGGCCGCTTTCGTCCACCTTGGTGATGATCGCCCGGTCCTGGTAGACCTCTTCCGGTGGCAGGTCGGGAAGGAAATGCTCCCGGCGCACGGCGCGAAACGCTGCCTCTACGGCCGGTGAGGTAATCAGCCCGGTTTCGACCAGCCGTTCGATCAGCTTCTTGTGCAATGCGCCGCTGTTAACAGCTTCGCCATCCATGAGATGACTCCTTTCCCTGAAGCGGGTCAGTGCCCGGCGCGCTGCCCGCCCATGCGCCGCACGCGGGCGATGAACTGGGTCATGCGCGGATAGTGGGAACCTTTCCAGTATACTTTGCCGCACGAATCGCAGACGTGGAACTCATCGTAATATTTCCTGGTCTTCGGTTCCAGCCGGTGTAACACTTCCTCTTTGGGCGCCGGCCGCAGCCGGCCATTGCACTGCAGGCAGCGCTGCCAGGGGTCAATGTCGTCAAACAGCTCAAAGCGGTGCAGGACGGCCCGTACCTGTTCCAGCGGTTCGCGGCTGTGCAGACAATAGCCGTAGGTCACCTGCCGCCGCATCAGCAAGCGCCGGTCGCGGGTGACCAGCACGCGCCCCGTTTGCGCTGCCAGCTCGGCCAACGCTTCATCTTCCGCCTCATTCTCATAGAGCGTGTCGAAACCGAGTAACCGCAAGTAGGTCGCCAGCTGCCCCAGGTGTACATCGAGCAGGAAGCGCGGCGGGTGGGGCAGGGGTGGGCGTAATAGCTGCAGGTCGCCGATGTCCAGGTTGTGAAAGACAGGGTAAACGCTGACCGAATCAGCGGGCTGCAGGATGTAGCCGAAGTCAACGGGCTGGCCGCCAACCAGAATCAGCTCTACCTCGGTGTGTGGCACGCCCATGGCCTCGATGGGGTGCTTCACCGCTGTGCGCCCGTTCAGGGGAAACGAGAGTGAATGTTGCCGCCGCTCGCGGGGCAAGAACTGGTTCAGCTCGGCATAAAAGCGGAAGGTGGCCCGGCTCGCGCTCATGCTCATGGCGTCAGTATACCGCACTCGGGGAGGTCGATCATGCCAGAGGTCGGAATTGCGTTATACTGCGAGCATGGAAACAGAGACGAAACGGCCGGTCGTGTTCCTATCATCGCCTGAGCTGTGGCAGGTAGGGCACGGCCCACAGCACCCGCTGAAACCGGAGCGGTTGCAGCGCACGCATGAACTGTTGCAGGAGGTTGGAGCGTTTGACTGGCCCAACGTGCGCGTCGTGACGCCGCGCCTGGCTACTGACGAAGAGCTGGCGTTGTTCCATACCGGCCAGTACGTCGATGCGGTGCGCGCCCTGAGCCGGGGAGACACGACTGTGCCTGCCAGCCGCTACAACTTCGGCCCCGGCGACAACCCGATTTTCCCAGGTATGTTTGAGTCGGAAGCGCGCAAAGTGGGCAGCGCCTTGCAGGGGGCGACGTTGCTGCTGCAGGGGGAGTGTGAGGTTGCCTTTAGCTACAGCGGCGGCCTACATCATGGCGGCCCTGATTTCGCCTCTGGCTTCTGCGTCTTCAACGACGCGGCAATAGCCATCGAATGGCTGCGGCGGCAGGGACAGCGCGTCTGCTACATCGACGTCGACGTACACCACGGCGACGGCGTGCAGGATGCCTTTTACAACACAGACGAGGTGCTGACCATTTCCCTGCACCAGACAGGCCGCACGCTCTTCCCGGGCACGGGCTTTGTCGATGACAGCGGCGCGGGACAGGGGGCGGGCTATAGCGTGAACGTGCCGCTGCCGCCGTATACTACCGGGGCGCTTTACGTCTGGGCCTTCGAGCAGATCGTGCCGCCGTTGGTGGAACGGTTCAGGCCCGATGTGTTGGTCAGCCAGTTGGGCGTAGATACGCATTACCTGGACCCCCTGGCCAGAATGGCCCTGACCACCGCCGCACATCAAGCTATCTTCCGCGCTCTGGACGGCCTGGCCCCAAAGTGGCTGGCGCTGGGCGGCGGTGGGTACGCTATCGACGTCGTGCCCCGTTCCTGGGCGCTGGCCTTTGCCGTGATGGCCCGGCAAGAGCTACCGGCCATGCTGCCGCCCCATTACCGCGCACGCTACGGAGGGAGAACGTTCCGCGACCTCAACGCGCCGGATTGGACGCAGTACGCGGCAGGGCGGGCGCGGGAGGACGTGGAAGAGGTAGTTGCTGCCGTGAGGCAGCAGCATGATTTTTAGAGGTAGAAGAAGCTGAACATCGCCATCAGCGCTGCTGTCTGCAACAGAAAAATCGGCCCGTTGTTGACAATGTAGTGGCGCATAGAGTAGCCACCTGGCCCCCTGATCATCAGGTTGCTGCTGTGGGTCAGCGGCGTGATGTAGGAGGCGCAGACGGCAAAGATGAGGGCCAGGGCGAATACCTGAGGTTGTACACCAACGCCGTTGGCCAGGTTGATGCCCAGGGGCAGGAGCAGCACGCCGGTCACTGTGTTCGAGATGACCTGGGTGAGCAGGGCGGCAATGCCGTAGAAGAGGAGGAGCGTGAGGAATGGGCCGCCCTGGAGAGCCTCGATGCTGGTAGCAAAGAAATCGGCCAACCCGCTATTCTGCAATGCCGTGGCCAGGGGCAGCAGACCGCCGATGACCAGGATAACTGAGGCGTCGATGCTCTTATAGGCCCGTTCGACGCTGATGGCGCGGCTGAAGATGAGGGCCAGCGCCGCTGCCAGGCTGCTTGTGGCCAGATCGAGCAGGCCCGTGGCCACCAGCGCAATCATCGCGCCTAGAATGGCCAGTGTGGTCCACACTTTGCCGCTGACCAGGTCGCCACGGCGTGGCCCCAGGTGCGTGACCAGAATCAGATCCAGACCTTTACTCACCTCGCGCAGCCGGTTTATCGGCCCCTGCACCAGCAGCGTATCTCCGGCTTCGAGCGGCACATTGGCCATATTGTCGTGCAAATTTCTGTCCTCACGGTGGACAGCCAGTATGTTAAGGCCGAACCGATCGCGAAAGCGGTTCTCGGCAACTGTTTTGCCGATCAGCTTCGAGCGGAAGGGCACGATGACCTCCGCCAGGCGCAACGCCTGGTCCTCTATCCTCTCGAAACGGTCCAGCGGGAACGTCCCTTTGGGCTGCAGGTGATGCAGCGCCGCTGCCTGTTGAATGTCGCCCCGTTTGCCGCGCACGACCAGCAGGTCGTCCTGCTCCAGCACCCAGTCGCTTTGCGCAGGCTGCAAGTCGCCACCCTCGCGTTGCACGGCAACAACGTCGAGGCGAAAGTCAGGGCCTAGACGTGCTTCTTCCAGACGCAGGTTGACCAGATCGGACGCCGCTCGCACGCGCACCTGGTACATTCGCTCTCCCAACTCATAATCGCTCTCCACTTCGTCCAACGTCGGGCGCACGTCTTCTTCCGGTAT
Organism: uncultured Ardenticatenaceae bacterium; assembly: GCA_964602995.1. Taxonomy (GTDB): domain Bacteria; phylum Chloroflexota; class Anaerolineae; order Promineifilales; family Promineifilaceae; genus JAAYYY01. Next base: position 9,552 of record CAZRTM010000026.1, on the reverse strand, counting down.
GCGCGAGGGCAGCAGGCGACGGCCCAACAGCGCATACCATAAAACGGCAATGGCCAGCGAGACCAGGCCATAGGGGGTGACGCTGAAAAAAGAGAGTGGTTCGTAGCCGCTGCTGGTAAGCTGGTCGTTGATGACCACGCTGGAAATGGCCCCAATCAGAGTCAGCAGATCGCCCATGACGGCGCCCATATTCAGCGGCATGAGGAGCTGGCCCGGGGCGATGCGTGCTCGCCGCGCCACACGCAACACAGCGGGCATGAAGATGGTGACCACCAGCAGGCTGCTGATGACGGTGCTGAGCAGCGCTGCGCCACCCATGAAGAGCAGCATCACGGTGCGCTCGCCGTGGTGGCTGAGCCGTAATATCTGCGAGGCAATCAGCGCCGCCACGCCCGTTTCGAAGAGGGCCGCGCCGATTACGTAGAGGCTGGGAACGATGATGATGACCGATTGGCCAAAGGCGCTGAACGCCTCCCCTGGGGAGAGAACGTTGGTCAGAATGAGGATCACCATCACCAGCAGCGCCGTCAGATCGGCGCGCAGACGCTGGGTGCCCATCACCAGCAGTGTTGCCAGCAGGATGACGAGGGTTATGACGGCCTGTAAGGACATAGCTGGCGTGATTTTATGAGGCAATAGCCGCGATGCCAACTATGAGAAAGCGGAACGAAAAAACCCGGCTACGAGGCCGGGCCAATCATTGTGTTCAAAAAGGGGGCTGATGCTTATGCTTATGTGCCTAAGCTTCCAAAAGTGTCTTGATTCGGTTAGCCTTTTGGGCAGGTTGCGACTCCCACCGTTCTTGTACCGCTTCCATCTCGCTCATGCGGCTGGAGTGGACACAGAGGGCAACGACAATCAGCGTTGCCAGAAGAATGTAGAGGGCGACTGCTCCTAGGATCCAGGCCATTTCTTACCCTGCCGTTTGCTCTTGGACCGGACATCTACCATGCAGTAGAAAAGAAAAAAGCCAGGCCTTGTTGCGATGAACTTGATGCCGGTTACCCGTGAGCTGCGATGAAGTGCAAGGCGCCTGGCTTTAACAAAAGAGGTTCATTGAATGAACCATCGATAATACCTCTATTATTGCTGACTTAAGCATATCTGTCACTGTTACCTTTGTCATGTGGAATTCAGTACCATCTGTCCAGGAAAGTCGTCTTTTTACGCGCCGCTAATGCCTGTCTGCTACGGTGGGAGCAAATGACGTCGTTATACGTCATGAAGAATGTATTGGGAGAAAAAAGATGAAAACCCCATTTGATACGCAGCCACAGCCAGAACCGACGCCATCCCCTGACCCAGTCCCCAGACCATTACCTGAGGAGCCACCAGTGCCCGGGCCGGTCAATCCACCTTTGCCCGAGCCGGTGAATCCTCCCCTGCCAGGCCCACCCCAGCCGCAACCGGTCCCCGAGCCACCCCCCGAACGACCGCGCCCACAACCCGTACCCCAGCCAACACCAGAGCCGGAACCAGAACAACACCTCAGTCTGGTCTCTAATCTCTAATCAACCAATCTCCAATCTCCACTCAGCCAATCTCTCTAAAATGCGCCGTCCGCTCCGCCAGATTGAGCCCCGCAACCTGTAACCGGATCCTGCTGTTGAGCGGCAGGTCGTTGCGCAGGTACATCTGCACTTCGTACGCCAGTTCAGGGATGAGCACTTTGCTGCGCTGCCCGTACTGCTCCACGATAATACCTTCACCCTGCCAATCAGGGTGTTGCAGCAGGTAGACCAGCGTCCAATGCTCGTTAGCCAGCCGTTCCACATAGCGCACGTCCCCACGTACCGCTTCGGCGGCTCCTACCCGCTCTAAAATCTCTTGTTCGTCTAGCAGCGGTTCACCGTTGAGAAAAGCGCGCAACTGCTGGTGTACAACCAGGTCCAGATAGCGGCGCAAGGGGCTGGTGGCCTGTGCGTAGAGCGGCAGGCCCAACCCGGCGTGGGGACCTGGCTTGCCGCTGGCCTGGCTGCGCTTGAAGCAGCGCCGCAGGGCAAACTGCCCCGCGGGACCTTCGCCCACGCCCTCTTCAGGCACATCCGGCGGATCCTGCACGGTGAAGGGGATAGGGATCTCATGTTCCAGCGCAAAGCGAGCTACGGCTTCCCCGGCAATAAGCATCGCCTCGCGCACAAGGTTGCGGCTGCGTAGGTCGGGCAGGGGGTGAATCACCACCTCACCGTCCTGCACGCGCACTTTCACTTCGGGCAGGTCGATGTCAATCGATCCGGCCTGCCGCCGCCGCTCTTGTAACCGCTGGGATAGTTCGTATAGTTCTTTGAACGGCGACTCGTCCAGCCGCGTCTCAGCCTCGGCGTAGGACATTGTTTGTGCCCGAATGTAGGTGGGCAAAATCTCTGTAGTGGCAATAGAGCCATCGTCATGAAGGTCAATGCGCAGCGAGAGGGCAGGTGATACCGGTCCCATCCCCAACGCCAACTGTTCCGTGGCCTGTGGTGGTAGCATGGGCGCCGTGCCTTCCGGTAGATAGAGGCTGGCGCCCCGCGCCCTTGCCTCCAGGTCGGGCAGCGAATCGGGCCGCACCAGTGCGCCCACGTCGGCAACATGAACCCACAGGCGCGCGCCCGTTGGCCCTGTTTCAATACTCACCGCGTCGTCGGCATCCCGGCTGCCCTCATCGTCAATGGCCAGGGTGGGCAGGTGGGTGAGGTCCAGGCGCTCCTCCTGGGGCAGGTCGGGAAGTTGGTGTTGTGGGTGGCTGGTGGATAGCCCCAGCCGTTCGGGATAGGGGTTGGTGTTGTAATCCCAGTAGCCGGTCTGCAACAGGAAGGCGTGGGCGCTTTCTGGCGTTTCGGGCAGGCCCAACTCGCGCAGCACACGACTTTGCTCATACCGCTGCAGCGCCAGCGCTTCTACATCCTGTAAGAATTCGAGGTCTTCTTCTGGCGCCACTTTGCCACTGGCCACGCGCTTGGTGAACGCCTGCCAGCGCCGCTCCTCGGCCTCCTTGGCCGCGCGCGCCGCTTTTTCCTCTGCCACCTCTTCGGCTGTGTGCGCCACCACCGCCTGAGGCTCGCCGCGGAAGTAGAGGCCATCCTGCACCAGTTGCCAGGCGGCCCAGGCGGTGGAGGGGGTGTACTCACCATAGGCCAGCTCGGCCAGCTCGGCGAGGGTTGTGCTGCTTCCGGCCAACAGCTCCCAGGCCACGCTGACCTCGCCCGTGGGTTGCTCCAGGCGGCTCAAGCTCTGCAATGGGCCGGGGTGCAGCAGCGCGACATCTTTGTAGCGCACGCTGAGGACCTCGCCGCTGTCGCGCTTGATTTCCAGCTTTTTCTTGCCGGCGGAGCGCACAAGCGCCGCGCCATCTTTATAGAGGACCAGGCTGCCACTCTGGATTGGGGACTCTGTCATAGATTGTCTTGCGTTGTACTGCGACCGGTCTCTTTAGAAGAGGTCTCCAGGTGTCTCTCACCCAGGTGCTTCTCGCCCAATTGTACTGCGTCCGGCGTCTATACGCCCAACCTGCTGGCAATTAAAAATGCCCCGCCTGCCGGATTCCCCACGCTGGGGAATCCGGCAATCAGCAATCAGCTTGTTCTTCTTAGTCGTTGCCGTTTCCAGCCGCCAGCACGCGGTCCGGCTTAATCTTATACATGACCCGAACCTGTCCAGGTGTGCGGTCCGGATACTCATCCAGGCCTGTATATTTGTAGGTCAGGGCGTCGATGTGCTCGTCCGCTTCTGGCCCTTCGATGGTTTCGGCCAGATGGCCGCGAATTTCCATCCAGTAGTACGGGTCGTCAGCTTCGTCGATCAACAAAATCGTGGCGTACTCGCGCTCGCGCAAGTTGAGATCCTTCTGGCGCCCTTTGGCCGAGTTGATGCGCACATAGGTTCCGTCGTAGTCGACCCATACGGGATGCACCTGCGGGCGACCATCAGGCATCACCGTGGCCACCTTGGCGTGAACTGGTTTTTCTAACAGCTTCAAGTGACTGTCAGGAATTTTAGCAGACATAAGAGCCTCCAAGTGTACTGGTTTGTTTCTGTTCGCGAGGCCGTAGCTTCCCAGGCGACCGTAAAAGTTGTATTAACTTTCCTCTTCGCCATTTAGCAGTTCGGCCATCACTTCCTGAAAGACATGGTAGGGCTGTGCGCCCATAATCAGGTAACGATTGCCCAGGACGTAGGCGGGGACGCCTGTGATGCCCATCTGCCGCGCTTCGAGGATGTGGCGGTCGACAACAAAGCTGTACTTGCCGCTCTCCGTCTGCTCCTGCATGTCATCCGGATCCAGTCCGGCTTCTTCGGCGGCGGCGCGCAGCACGTCCCAATCACTCATATCCTGGCCTTCGCCATAATATTTACGGAAGACGATCTTGTGGAATTCCTCGTGCTTGCCCTGCTCGCGGGCATACTCCGACGCTTCTAATGCCCGGCGCGAGCTGGGCAGCCAGTCCCTGAAGACGATGTCGCGCCCGCTCTCCTGCGCCATCTGGCGCAGCCGGTCGTGTGTTCCGTTATAGGCTCCGGCGCGCACATATTCCGGCGCCGGTCTGCCCTCCGGTGGCGTGTCTGGCTGCAGCTCGTAGGGCAACCATTCCACATCGACGTCATACTCCTGTTGTAACCGCTCGACCCGATCCTGGCCGACATAGCACCACGGTCACAAATAATCAGAATAGACCGTTACTTTAATTGTCATCTCGTGCTTCCTTTGCTTTTATGCAGCGGGCGCACTGCCCGCGTGGTGGATATATAAAAAGAGGGGCCGGTACCGGCCCCTCACTCCCTCTACTATAGCGCAGCCCGCGGCGCTGTGCCCAGACGCGGTGCGCAACTTATACGTCTTGCTAACAAAAGCCCTGTCCCGTCACCGTCTGGGCTATGGGCGGAGGTCAGTTTGCTGCTATGCTGCCGCCTGCTGGCTCATTCAGCCATTTGACCATCGGGCAGGCGGGCGTGGCTGATTTCGCGCACCGATCGCAATTGATCCTGGGTGACATTGGCGCCAATGAGGTTCGCGCCGCTCAGGTTGGCGGCCGTCAGGACGGCGCCAGTGAGGTCGGCGTCCTGCAGATTAGCCATCAGAGCATATGTCTCGCGTAAGATGGCCCCTTGCAGATTGGCGCCCTGTAGATTGGCTTCCAGCAAATTGGCCTGTGAGAAGTCTGCGCCACTGAGGTTCGCATTGCGTAAATCAGCGCGGTAGAGGTAGGCGTGGCTGAGGTTGGCGCCCTGCAGGTTGATGCCGCTCCAGTCGCTGCTTTCAGCGTTGAGGCTGGCGAAATTTCGTTCACCTGCCTCATACCGTTCTTTCAGTTCTGCTCTATCCATCCTCGCTCTCCTTTCCAAATTTCGTCGGGTAAGATGGCATCTTGCCGGCCGGGCGCGTGACCCAAATAGCGGCATTTCTCATTATGAACGGGTCGCATAAAAAATAAGAATGAAGCCTACATAAAGCAGCCCGGTCAGCGCCGAGAGGATAATGAGTTTTTCGGAGCGCGGTTTGCTGTTGCCGCGCACAAAGCGGTGCAGGAGGGCAGGCAGCGCGATGAGGCCGAAGGCTGCTACGAAGAGGGGAATGGTGCCGTTGAGGACGTTGACGATGGCCACAATCATTAGCAGCGCCGTGCTGGCGTGCAGCAATATGGTGGTATGGCGGCGGCCGACGGTGGTGGCGAATGTGGCCCCTGTCTGGGCGTCAACGTCGAAATCGCG